>JAAYMO010000184.1 GCA_012521375.1 Clostridiales bacterium | reverse complement strand
AGTAATATTAAACTGAGCCATGGTTCATCCTCCTCGGTTTGGTATTTGTGAGCACTTATATTCTAACCGAGGCATGAGCTTTGGCTCAACTTATTTTTCTTTTTACACCATTATATAGACTTAATCGAAATTTATTTGCATATATGATTCCGATACTATATGCTAATAATCAAATAGGTTATATAACTATAGGTGCAGCTGAAAATAATTGTAGTGTATATGAAATAACATTCAATGATAATGCTGAGAAAATAGAAGCGTTTATTAATGGAAAAAAGGCAAGAGTAATATTTATACCTCCAATGAGATATGTAATTAAATCAAATGACGGAAAATATTTTGAACTTGAAGGTAGGAATGGCAATACGACAGATATAACCCAAGAATTTAAAGAGTCCCAAAAAAGATTAATGAAAATTTATTCTAGAGTGGTAAAAGCAAAAGAAAAATCTCAAATAGCAATTAATACAATGAATTCTACTAATACTTCAACGAACGCCTTATCAGTAATAGAGAGTGCAAAACTAATTAATAGCTCTATTAGTAATTTTGTTCCGGTATATGAAGGAACTACTATTTATTATGGGGGTGATCAGGCGTGGTATGATACAGAAACAAAGAAAAACCGTGGTTGTGGACCGGTTGCAGCCGCAAATATAACTTGTTATTTTGCTAGAAAGCCTGGAACTACATGGGACGCTCTTTATTCTCCTAGAAATTTGTCAAAAACAAGTTTCATTTCCCACATAGATACGTTATATTCATATATAAACCCGGGATTGCTGGGGACATGGTGGGGAAAATTTGTAGAGAGTGTAGAGAAATTTTCATCAGACAGAGGAGCACCTTTAAGAAGGGTTGTAAACAATTGGGATTTCACTTTAACCAATACATCTACTTATATAAAAAATGGCCTCAACAACGATAGTCCTGTGGCAATGTTAAATATGCAGCCATTTGGAGATTATGAATACAAAGCACACTGGATGACGATCACCGAATATTACAGGTATTCGGATGGAACAAGATGGGTAACGGTGTCCACATGGGGAGAAAGAAGGTCTATAAGTTATGATGTCTGGTTCGAATCTACCAGTACATGGGGCGGTGGATTAATTTACTTTGAATGACAATGTCGATTATATGTAATGCCATATCGGTATGGAGGGCGGATGAGATGACAAAAAAGTATTTGTCATAGTATTATTGATCAGTGCTATAAATTTAATTTTTACAGAATGCGCAATTACCTATAACCTAAACACTCCAATGTTTAAAGAGTTTAAAACGAATATCCTCAAAGAAAATGATAAAATACAAAAGATTGAAGCAAGATATTATACTCCCCGCCTTCGAATCACCTGTATTTTGAAAAATGATGCAACTGATAAAGATATTGATGAAATATTTAAAAAGATATCACAACTGGTGGCTGATCCGAATTTCCAAAAGGAATTTTTTGATGCATATTTTGCTAGATACAACACTCCAGATTATATGCTTGTCGATGGTAAGCCTAAACCAACAATTCATTATCCGGACGTAACAGTTGTTTTTGAGAGACCTAATGGTAAAAGAATAATTGAATATACAGCAGAGTACGAAAAGAATGGAAAGACAGATTATTACAGGACATGGAGGGCATGGGATGGGACCAAAATAGAGCCGTTTAAAGCTTCCTCGGTAGATGAACTTGTAGAAGCCATTATAGCTGCCAAAAAAGCTTCTGATGAAGATAAGGTGAGAGATCCCAATAAATTGCATGAATTGGATTATTTCTATAAGCCTGCTACTGCTTTTCCGGGTTATGAATTACTTTTTATTGAAGTAAATGAAAGGACAGTACTCTTTTACTATATGCCTTCATATTTATCTTACTCAGCAAGAAAGATGTCTTTTGATTATAATGAGGGTATAATCTTTGCAATGTGCCGTGATACGGTGAACTCGGAGTTCTTGCAACCTAACACGGGGGAAACAGAAGAGATAAAATATTTTTCTTCTCTTAATGAACTGCATTGGGTTCAAGACAAAAGCAGAATGTATATACGATTTCCTGAGTCGTTTAAGGATTATGATTCTATGAAGGTTTACTGCAGGGCTGAAAAGGTCGTGATTGAATAGATTGGTTCCCGATGAGAACTGCTGGCTGAATTCACATAAAAATTTTTTTGCTTCCATGTCACAAAAGCCTTCTTTGATTTGTTATATATGGTAAGAAGATGAATCAAAGGAGATGATTCCAATGGGCAACGAGATTTAATATAATGGGTGAAGCTTACAAGCTGAGCCCTGGAATATAGACAGTTATTAAATAAACGTGTTAACTCCAACAATAGAAGATGGTGGGTTAATGACCCACCATCTTCTAATTTCCATAGTACACTATAAACCACCTAGACCCCCTTTCCTTGGCAAGGACAAAGTACCATTCAATTTCCCCTCGCTCTGCTATTTCAGCTAGCTGCGTATTGGATAAATCATATCCTGGATTGAGGGTTAAGCGATGTTTAACCATATAATAATATACAAAGCCTGAGTCAATGGGTTAAAAGTTGTGGAATTTAAGTTCCCAGGAAGGATGAGAATAGTCTTGTATATGGCTGCATATATTCTGGATATCGCTGCGCTATTTTATTTGCT
>JAAYMO010000183.1 GCA_012521375.1 Clostridiales bacterium | reverse complement strand
ATATCCAAACATATGAGTTACATTAAAAAACTTCAGTAATAGATAGGTCACCTCAGATCCTAATGCAATTCCCAATAAAGTCAAAATCCATGCTAATATTTTTCTTATCAATTTTTCTCACCTCCTTTTAAGTATATCCAAACCAGGAATTTTTAAACCATGAGAAATTCATGATAATTATAACAAACTTCCTTGTTTTAAAAAACACTGGTTTTTAAAATTCACAGATATTTAATATTTTATTCACTTCTTGTTCCATTTCTTCATAGTCTATGTTTTGGATAAGAGCCATCTCGCTGATCAACATCTCCTTAGAGTGTTCAAGCATCTTTTTTTCTCCCGTAGATAGTTTGCCTTTTGAATTCATACGATGCAGATAATTTACAATTTCCGCTATTTCACTGATATCTCCTTTTTTCAACTTGGCTTCATTTTCTCTAAATCTTATACTCCACTTCTTATCCATGGTTTTAGAAGCCCCCGACAGAATTTTAACCACTTTATCATATGTATCTTTGCTTTCTATTCTCCTTACCCCTATGGATTCAGCCTTATCAATAGGAACCATAAGCTTAATTTGCCCTAGAATCATTTTGATTATATAATATTTTGATACATCACCAAAAACCTCTTTGTCTTCAATAGATTCAATAGTTCCAGCACCATGCATCGGATATACAACTTTATCTCCCACATGAAACATAAAATCCCCCCATTTGCATATACACTACAGTTTGTAGTTTTGCGTCGATAAATGTTGAACCTTATCGCATATATTAAGGCTTGTCAATGGTTTTTTTACATTGACAACTAAATTCTATAAATCTATAATTATCTTATAGTACAGTTTATGTATACATGAGCTTAGGAGTGATATGCAGTGAAGGATTTTATATGTAAAGACTTTCAAGAGAGCGTATCCGAGCTTTTGATAAGACACAAAAGCATTTTGGATATAATGACAAAACTTGAAGAGGCTCAGTCTCGGGTTAATAGAGCAGTTGCAAAAGCAGTTACAAACTGTGGTTGTATTAAAGTTAACGGAAGGAAACAGCTTATCCCACTGGATATAGATATTGAAGATTTAAGAAATCACATGAGCACGCATATTGAAGGTGAATTATGTGAAAACTGCAAAGATATTATAGAAAAGGAAATAGGAAATCACCTATTCTATATCACATCCCTTTGTAATACTTTAGACATCAGCCTTAACACTGTTTTGGAAAAGGAGTATGAAAAAATAAACACTTTAGGCATATATAACATGTTTTAATATAAACCCTGCTTAGTGGCAGGGTTTATATTATTAAGTCCAACGCCTCTTCTACATTTTTAACTCCGCAAACCTTTATTCCAAAATTTTCTTTAAGGTTTTTGTAATTATTGTAAGGTATTATACATTTATTAAATCCTAATTTATAAGCCTCGCTTATTCTTTTTTCAGCATTGCTAACCGCTCTTACTTCTCCTGCCAAACCTACCTCTCCAATTATAACAGTACCATCATCTATTTCCTTATCTCTATAACTTGAAGCTATTGCAGCGATGATTCCTAAATCCGAAGATGGTTCATTAAGTTTTATACCTCCGACTACATTCACATAAGCATCATAGTTTTGAAGCTGAAGCCCTAATCTTTTTTCGAGAACAGCCATAAGCATTACCACTCTATTGTAATCTGCACCAGTAGCTGCTCTTCTAGGTACTCCAAAGCTTGTATAGCTCAAAAGAGCTTGTACCTCAACCAGCATGGGTCTAGTGCCTTCCATAGATGCAATTACAGCTGAACCTGATGCTCCCTTCATCCTTCCTGATAACAACATTTGAGAAGGATTAGTGACTTCTTTAAGGCCCTGATCAGTCATTTCAAATATACCTAATTCATTGGTTGAACCAAATCTATTCTTAACTGCTCTTAGAATTCTATAGGACATATGGGAGTCTCCCTCAAAGTACAAGACCGTATCTACCATATGCTCTAAAACTCTTGGGCCTGCAATTGCTCCAGCCTTTGTAACATGCCCTACAATAAATACCGTAACTCCATCACCCTTTGCAATTCTCAGCAAATTACCCGTAGCATCTCTTACTTGGCTTACACTTCCTGGAGCAGACATTATGTTTGGATTGTAAACTGTTTGTATTGAGTCAATAACAAGTAGGTCGGGATTTATATTATGGATATTTATTAAAATATGATCCATATTGTTTTCTGACAATAAATATATGTTTTCTGAACCAGCATCCATCCTTTGAGCTCTAGTTTTTATCTGCCTTGCAGACTCCTCTCCAGAAATATATAGAATTTTTTGCCCCCTTTTGGCTACATTGTCTGCTAATTGAAGCAACAAGGTAGATTTACCTATCCCTGGATCCCCTCCAACCAATACAAGGGAGCCTTTAACAATGCCTCCGCCTAAAACTCTATCTAATTCGTCTAGCCCGGTACCGAGCCTTATTTCATCTTCCAATGATATATCATTCATTTTTTTGGGTTTTACAACATTTAATGATGAAGAGGAGGCTAGATTGGTTTCTTTCACTTCCACTTCTTCAATAAAAGTATTCCACTGACTGCATTCAGGGCATTTCCCCATCCATTTGGGAGAAATACATCCACATTGACTACATACATACTTAGTTTTCAACTTTGCCACCCTTATTTCCTCCTCCCATCATTAGTGCTTTTGTATCAATTTTCTATATATTTCGTCATATTTTGTGCAATACTTTACTGTAATATTTTTTGCTTAAATACCAACTGTTCTCCATCAGAGTCTAATAATACTTTACTTCCAGACTTGATATGTCCTGCCAGCATTTCTTCTGACAATTTATCCTCTACCATTTTTTGTATTGCCCGTCTTAAAGGTCTTGCCCCATAAGCAGGGTCGAAACCTTTGCTTACTAGCAAAGATTTTGCTTTATCGGTTACTTCAATATCAATATTCATTTCTTTTATTCTATCGATTAAGGATTTCAGCATTAAATCCACGATTTTCTTCAAATGTTCTTCTTCTAATTGATGGAATACAATTATATCATCTATCCTGTTTAAAAACTCCGGTCTGAATGTTTTTTTCAATTCATCCATAACATTATCCTTCATTCTTTCGTAGGCTTCTTCTTTTTCATTAGCACCAGATGTAAAGCCCATTACTTTTTGCCTTCTTATGGTGCTTACACCGACATTGGATGTCATTATTACAACTGTATTTTTAAAATCTACTGTTCTACCCTTACCATCAGTAAGCCTTCCATCCTCTAAGATTTGCAGAAGTACGTTAAAAACATCGGGATGGGCTTTTTCTATTTCATCTAACAATACTACTGAATAGGGCTTTCTTCTTACTTTTTCTGTAAGCTGGCCCCCTTCCTCATATCCTACATATCCTGGAGGAGAACCAATGAGCCTTGAAACAGTATGCTTCTCCATATATTCAGACATATCTATCCTAATCATAGCATTTTCATCACCGAATAATACTTCTGCCAAAGCTCTTGATAGTTCAGTCTTGCCAACTCCAGTAGGTCCTAAGAAAATAAAGGAACCTACAGGTCTATTAGGATCTTTCAAGCCTACTCTAGCTCTTTTTATTGCCTTTGATACAGCGCTTACAGCTTCATCTTGGCCTATTACTCTTTCATGAAGTGTTTTCTCTAAATTCAAAAGCCTCTGAGATTCCTCTTCCGCCAGCTTTGTAACAGGTATACCAGTCCAAGAAGATACAATATAAGCAATATCTTCTTCTCCAACTATAAGCTCATTTTCATTAGTCTTTTCATTCCATTCTTTTTTTACTTTTTCAAGCTCTTTTTTTAACTCCTTTTCTTTATCTCTTATTTCTGCTGCCTTTTCAAAATTCTGAGTATTGACTGCTTCCGCCTTTTCTTTTTCTAATGATGCAAGTTCTTCTTCTAGTTTCTTTATATCAGGAGGTGCTGTAAAATTTTTTATTCTTATCCTGGAAGCTGCTTCATCTATAAGATCTATTGCTTTGTCCGGTAGAAACCTATCGGTTATATATCTGTCAGATAGTTCAACAGCTGATTTAATGGATTCATCAGAGATCTTAACCTTGTGATGGGCTTCATATTTATCTCTCAAACCTTCTAGTATTTGAATTGTCTCCTCTTTACTAGGTTCTCCCACCATAACTGGTTGGAACCTTCTTTCCAATGCTGCATCCTTTTCCACATATTTTCTGTATTCATCCAGCGTTGTAGCACCGATGGCTTGTATTTCACCTCTAGCCAATGCTGGTTTAAGTATGTTAGATGCATCTATAGCTCCTTCTGCTCCACCGGCTCCTATGATGGTATGCATCTCATCAATAAATAGTATTACGTTTTTGGATTCCCTGATTTCATTCATCACATTCTTAAGTCTTTCTTCAAACTCTCCTCTATATTTTGAACCTGCAACCATCGCTGACAAGTCAAGAGATACGACTCTTTTATCCTTTAATGTCTCAGGCACATTACCCTCTGCAATTTTTTGAGCAAGACCTTCTGCAATAGCAGTTTTACCTACTCCGGGATCCCCTATGAGCACAGGGTTGTTTTTTGTTCTCCGGCTCAATATCTGTATAACTCTTTCAGTTTCCTGAGCTCTTCCTATTATTGGATCTAGCTTGCCCTCCTTAGCCATCTCAGTCAAATCTCTTCCATATTGATTTAAATTAGGTGTCTTATGGTATTGTGATGGTTTGCCATCTTTTACAGACGCTCCCTTTTCATTGGTCAACTTATTTTTTAGTTCCGCCTCAATTTCCTGAAGATTTAAGCCTAAACTTTTAAGAATCTTGGCCGCTACTCCTTCTCCCTCTCTCATCAAAGCAAGAAGTATATGTTCCGTTCCTACATAGTTATGGCCATAATTCCTTGCTTCATTGATACTGCTTTCTATTATATGTTTAGTCCTTGGAGTATAACCCAACACTTGATTTACATCTTCTTTACCTATTCCAACGGCTGAAGCTACCATTTGCCGTATATTTTCAAGTTCTATACCTTTACCCTTTATTATCTGAGCAGCCACTCCTTGACCTTCTCTTATAAGGCCCAGTAATATATGTTCAGTTCCGATATAATTATGCTTTAGCCTCAATGCTTCTTCTTGAGCAAATAATAAAACCTTTTGGGCTCTTTCAGTAAATTTATCAAACATACCCATGATATCTCTCCTTTTCTCTCGAAAATCCTACAGTTTTTTCCTTATTATTTCTGCTCTTATTATATCCCTGGCCTCTGGAGTCAATTCTTCTCCAGCATACTTTTGCACATTTGCAGGTTGTGTTTCAATCATTATCTCGTTGAGTTGTGTTGCGGTAAGGTTTTTTATTATATTTAAATCCATACCTAACCTAACATCTGATAAGAGCTTCATAGCCTCTTGGGAGGTAATAACTCTAGCATTTCTTAATATGCCCAAAGCTCTCCAAACCCTATCTTCCAACTGGATTCTATTATTATTCATCAATAGGTTTCTAGCTTCCCTTTCTTTTTCCACAATCTGAGTTGTAACAGCATTTATATTTTCGACTATTTCATCTTCTGATAGCCCTAAGGTTATCTGATTGGATATTTGAAATAGATTACCCTGAAACTCAGTACCTTCACCATACATGCCTCGTATAGTCAAGCCTATCTGAGTAACAGTTTGTAATATTTTGCTAATATTTCCTATCATATTTAAGGCTGGAAGGTGCACCATAGAAGAAGCTCTCATGCCAGTACCTACATTTGTAGGGCAACAAGTAAGATATCCAAGTTTTTCATCATAAGTATAATCAAGAGTTTCTTCCAATAAATCATCAACTTCATTGCCTATATCCCATGCGTTTTTCATCTGGAAACCCGGTAATATAGATTGGATTCTTATATGATCTTCTTCATTTAT
>JAAYMO010000182.1 GCA_012521375.1 Clostridiales bacterium | reverse complement strand
TATTACCATATATTGTAAAGATTTTCTTACACCCTTGGAAAAAATGTACAAGAGGTAAAGGATGGAGAAATGTTAATAAAGATTTCCAGAAAGAGAATAATTGATAACCATGAAGCAGAATTTTTAGACATAATTAATGGTAACTTTGGCAGAACTGTTAGCAGTTACTATCTAGATTTTAATGTCAAAAATAATAGTATTGCCTGTGTTTTTATGCTGGATAAGAATCAGTAACAATTAAAAATCGGCAGACGGAAGGTAACCTTTTGTTGCCTGAAGTAAGCCACAATTATCTTAGAGGTGTATAACCTCAGGATAGTTGTGGCTTTTTTCATTATAAATATTATAAAGAAAGGATGGGATACAGTTATGGGTAGTCTCAAAAAAATTATTGCAATCATAGTAACATTAGCCATGATACTGCCCTATGGTACTATTAGCTTTGGACAGGAAACAGATATTGCCAATCACTGGGCAAAGGAAGAAATACAGTACCTACTAAGCAAAGGCATAGTATCAGGCTATGGAGATGGAAGCTTCAGACCTGATAAGGAAATTACCAGAGCAGAATTTGTAAAAATAGTCAATGGTATATTTGGATACCAGGAACTAGGACAAGTTAATTTTACTGACGTTAAAGAAACAGACTGGTTTTATAATGAAATAGCAAAGGCAGTTAAAGCAGGCTATATATCCGGCTATGGAGATGGCACCATGAGGCCCAACAATCTAATAACCAGGCAGGAAGCAGCTAAAATAATTGGTATGGTATATGATCTGGAAGAAACAGAATCCACAGATAGCTTTGTAGATGCTTCACAAATAGGAAATTGGGCCATAGGATATGTAAATGCACTAAGGGAAAAAGGCTATATATCAGGCTATGAAGATGGAACTTTCAGGCCAAATAGGCCCATTACAAGGGCTGAAGCAGTAAAGATAATTGTAAATGCCAGTGGAAGCATAATCAACCAGGAAGGAGAATACACAGGATTTGAAACAGGCAATGTAGTAGTTAATACACCTGATGTAACATTAAAAGATATGTATATTAGTGGAGACTTATATCTAGCAGAAGGAATTGGAGAAGGAGATGTTATATTAGACAATGTAGTGGTGGATGGCAATACCTATATTAGGGGTGGAGGAGAAAACAGTATTATAATAATTAACTCATCCCTAAATCAGGTTGTGGTCAAAAAAGAAACAAGGGATGTTCGTGTAGTATTTGAAGGAGATACAAGTGTATCAATCATAGTATCAGGAGAAAATACTAAAATTGTAGTAAAAGAAGGGGTAAGGGTTGAATCTATAAAAGTAACTGGAAAAACCAATATTGAAGTAGAAAAGGGTGCTGAAGTAGGCACAATTGAAGTAGAATCAAAGGATGTAGAAATAAAAGCTGAGGGCAATATAGGAACATTGATAGCTAAAGAGGAAGTAAAGGTAAATGATGAAGTTGTTGAGAAAGACAGTGAAGTAAAAGTTGAAGAAGGAAAAGTAGAAGTAAGTATACCTGAAGATAAAGATGAAAAGGATAAAAAAGATGAGGATGATAGACCTCCAGCAGGTGGTGGAGGTGGCGGTGGCGGTATTTATACACCTCCAAGAGATGATGAGGATGATGAAGATGAAGATGATGAGGAAGAAGTAGTTCCTGTAAATGCTATAAGTGTTGAACCCGATACTTTGAAGCTGGTATTAGGTGATACAGGCTCATTAACAGTTACATTTGAACCAGAGAATGTTTCATACAAGAAGGTTATCTGGTCATCTAGCAATGAAGCAGTAGCAACCGTAGATGCCAATGGCAATATAACTGCTGTGGGAGCTGGAATAGCAACCATTACAGCAACATCTGCTGCTGATAGCAGTAAGAAAGATACATGCATAGTAACTGTAAAAGAGGCTGGAACAATTAAAAAGACAGCTTACTGTGGAACGCCAGATAATGTTGCATACTACTTTGAATTTGAGTTAACCAATGGGCTTAAGATAGGGAATTTGACATCATTAGTTGCAAAGGCATACGCAGGAGATACTTTATTATCAACAATGAGCTTAAACAAAAAGGGATTTGAAGATTTTGCAAATAATACCCTCCTTGGTGGGTCCTTTAAGAACAAGCTAGAAGAACCAAAATGGTGGAACCATGATGGAAAATTTGACGGAACGATGCCGACAAAAATCGTAATAGAATATGTCAAAGATGGCAAGACTTATACCTTTGGAATTGAAGACATAGAATGGATTAACGAAGGGTATAAACCAGTAAGCCTCAAATCTGGAGACACAACAAAGTATTTCGATACCATACAAGAAGCAATTGATGCAGCAGAGACTGAGGATACCATCATTCTTGGTGGAGATATTGATTTGACTAATGGACTAACTATATCATCTGACAAGGAAATTACATTGGACTTGAATGGTCATATAATTGCATATGAACCAGACTTAGAAGGAACCACAGCATTGATTACTAATAATGGCTCACTTACAATCGAAGATAATAGCCTTAAAAAGACTGGTAAGATTACTAACCAAGCTTTGAATCCAGATACTGAATGGGAACATGATTTTCCTGCTTATGCAAATAACACCATAACAAATTTTGGAAAACTGATTATCAAGGGTGGTCGTATTGAAAATACAACTGACGGAGGAGCTAGTTATGCTATAGACAACAACTCTACAGTTAGGGATGCAATTCTAATAGTAAATGGTGGGTATATTGTTAATCCGAATAAAAATTTCGCAATCCGTCAATTTGCTAATAGTACAACCCATGAAAATACAGTAACCATAGAAGATGGTGTAATTGAAGGGACTAGAGCTATATGGATTCAACTTCCTGGAACAGGTGGAGAAGAAAAATTGGCTGAATTAACAGTAAACGGTGGAACGCTTAAGTCTACCGATAAAGATGGATACAATCTTGCTGTATATAGTTATTCCTTCGGTGATAGTTTTGCAAAAACCAAGATAACTATCAATGGTGGTATATTCGATGGTGATGTTGCACTTACTGGAGGAAGTTGTAAAATTCCTATGGAAACAGTAATAGTTTCAGATAAAGCTGTATTTTTAGGGCAACGTGGTGTTTTCAGTTATGCTCAAATTGTTAATGAAACACAATGGAAGAGTTATGGAACCATCCAAGCAGCTATCGGTGAAGCTAATAATGGAGATACTATTACTGTAAAAAATGGAGAGTTTGAGGGCTTTACTATAAGTGGAAAGAATGACATTACAATTAAAGGTACTGGTAAAGGGGAGACTTTTATTCAACCAACAGAATTGCTAGATACAAGTACTGGACATAAGTATAAGAGTAGTATGAAATCAGCAATATTTGTCACAGAATCATCAAATATTGTAATACAGGACTTAACAGTGGAAGATGGTAGTCTAAGTCCAGATGCTATTGTTTTCTGGAATGCGTCAAGTGGTGAGATAAAAAATGTAGAGATAAAAGGAACTTCAAATCTAACAGGAACACAAACAGGGCAAGGTATAGCAGTTGATGCTAGTGAAAATAAAACTACTAATCTAAAAATAAATGATACAGTCATAAGTGGATTCAATAAAAATGCTATTGATATAGTTGATGGTAATGGAAATGAAAATTCTCCAGGCAAAATAACAGTTGAGGTCAGTGGTGGAACTATAACCGGAGCAGGAGAAACAGATGTAAATTGTCAAAACGGGATAGTATTCTGGGACCGTGGCGGCGGTACTATTAGTGTTACTGTTAGCGGGGTATCTTTTAAAAATCTTTACTATACTCCAGAAGGAAATGTATCTTATGCGATAATGGACTATAGAGCTAGGAAAGAACCTCTTGTTACTGTTACTGATTGTACATTTAATAATGTAGAAGGAGAGTACTATTCTAGGGAACATCAAACTGAAAATATTATTGATACTAATGTAATTTCCGAAGAAGACAAAAAAGAACTTGAAGAATCTGACATCACACAGCTCAAAAAAGCTATCCAAGCTGCCATAACAGTTAAAGAAGGTATTATAGTAAGCGTAGATGGTACAGATGTGCCAGCCGGTACGTACTGGGTAACCCAGGAGGATATGGATGCCCTGGATGAAGCTATTGCCAAAGCTGAGACGGCTAGGGAGACTGCAGAAACCCAGGAGGATGTTGACAATGCTGTAGCAGAATTAGAAGCAGCCATTGCAGCCTTCAATGACGCTAAGCAGAAAGTGATAGAAGCGGAAAAACCAGTAGAAGGTGAAGAACAAACAGCTGATGAGCAAGAACCTGAAGATAACGGAGACAATAAAGAAGAGCAAGTTAATCCTGATGAAGATTCAGATAGCAGTATAGAAGATTAAGTAATAGGAGATAATGAAGAATAGCTTAGTATATTCTAACTGACAGTAACTGAAGGAGATAATCACAAAAAAGCCCCGTGGGAAAGCTTAGTTATTTGCTTTCCCACGGGGCTTGTCCTTATCATGACATCAAAAAACCCAGCATACCTTAAGGAGCTGGGATTCTTTATCCATTCAACCTTCTACTATTAACCTTTCCCCTAATAATCCAATAGGT
>JAAYMO010000181.1 GCA_012521375.1 Clostridiales bacterium | reverse complement strand
CTCATAATACAAGCTACACTCCGCTTAGGTGGTGCGATTCTTTCCTGTGCAAGCATGAGTTTCATAGGTTTAGGTATCATTCCGCCTACTCCTGAATGGGGGGCAATGTTATCGACTGGGCGTGATTTCTTGAGGAATGCTCCACATGTAACTACATTCCCAGGAATTGCCATAATGTATGCAGTGTTTGCTATGAATCTAATGGGTGACGGGCTCAGAGATGCTCTTGATCCGAAGTTAAAAGATTAAGGAGGACATTGTATGAACGAGGGAAAAATTTTATTAGATATTAGAGATTTAACAGTTCATTATATAACTTACGATGGTACAGTTCGTGCAGTTGAAAACCTTAGTTTATCTTTAAAATATGGAGAAACTCTCGGGCTCGTAGGTGAAACAGGAGCAGGCAAAACTACTACAGTGAAAACAATTTTGCGAATTCTACAAGAACCGCCGGCAAAGATTATCAAAGGAGAAATCATTTTCGAAAATGAAGACTTATTAAAAAAAGATATGAAAAAGATGAGAAAGATAAGAGGTAAACAGATTTCAATGATATTCCAAGACCCAATGACAAGCCTCAACCCAGTCCTTACGGTGCAGGAGCAGATTATGGAAGTATTGCGTCTGCATAATAGAAAGCTTAGTAAAAAAGAGGCTTTGATTGAGGCATTAGAGATGCTTGAAATGGTAGGTATACAGGCTGAAAGGGGCAGTGATTATCCTCACCAATTTTCCGGCGGCATGAAACAAAGGGTTATTATTGCTATGGCTCTTGCATGCAACCCAAAGCTGCTGATAGCGGATGAACCTACAACGGCGCTTGATGTGACAATACAAGCACAGGTGTTAGAACTTATGAAAAGACTTAAGAATGAGTATGATACATCAATGATAATGATAACCCATGACCTTGGAATTGTAGCAGAAATATGCGACAAAATAGCTATAATGTATGCAGGGGAAATTGTTGAATACGGAACTAGGAAACATATATTCCACAATGGTCTGCATCCATATACAAAAGGATTATTTGCGTGTATACCAAATATACTGGATGAGGAAACAAAACTTATACCTATTAAAGGATTAGCACCTGATCCTATTAATTTACCTCTAGGCTGCAAATTTCACCCTCGATGCTCATATGCTTGCGAAATATGTAAAACTGAAATCCCACCAAACAAAGAAATTGAACCAGGGCATTTTGTAAGATGCCATATTGTTTAGGGGGAGGCGAATGGTATGTCAGATATAATATTAGAAGTGAAAAATCTAAAAAAATATTTTAAAACAAAAAAAGGACTACTACATGCAGTGGATGGTGTGAACTTTATCATTTCAAAAAGTGAAACAATGGGCCTGGTAGGAGAATCTGGATGTGGCAAGTCTACCATAGGAAGACTTATTTTGAGACTGATTGAAGCTACAGAAGGAGAAATACTATTTGAAGGAAAAGATATTTGCAAACTTGATAAAAAAGAAATGAGAGAAATGCGCAAAAAGATTCAGATAGTATTTCAAGATCCTTATTCATCACTTGATGGTCGTAGAAGTATATTTGATAGTATAGGAGAGCCTTTGAGAGTACAAAAAGTTTTTAATGATAAACAGTCTTATGAAAAAAGAGTATATGAACTTATGGATACTGTAGGTCTTGCCAGGAGACTTGCCAATACTTATCCACATGAACTTGATGGAGGAAGAAGACAGAGGGTAGGAATTGCAAGAGCAATGGCACTTAATCCGTCATTTCTTGTGCTTGATGAACCGGTATCCGCATTAGATGTTTCCATTCAAGCACAAATATTAAATCTAATGGAAGAGCTTCAAAAAGAATTTGGACTTACTTATTTGTTTATATCCCATGATCTTAGTGTAATTAAGCATATTAGTAATCATATTGCGGTTATGTACCTCGGAAAAATAGTAGAAAAATCAGAATGTAAAGAACTATTTAAAGAGCCTCTTCATCCATACACACAAGCACTATTAAGTGCAGTGCCTATACCATCAATTGATGTAAAAATTGACAGAATAATTCTAGAGGGAGATGTTCCCAGCCCAATCAATCCTAGGCCAGGTTGCCGATTTGCTCCGAGATGCAGATTAGCCGGTGATATTTGCAGACAAGAAACTCCAGAATTAAGAGAAGTCAGACCTGGTAGAATGGTTGCATGCCATTTTGTTGAAAACCAGAACTGATAGTACATATATTTAACTCGAATGAGACATGGCAGGTTTTATGTATCTCATTCGAGTTATTATTATATGTTTTGTCATTGAATAGTAACAGTATACTATGATAATTTGTACAATAATTATATTATGACTATTCATATAATAATGAAGGTGCATTTATAATTCTAAGTCTGTACCCGATGAAATAAAATATAAAAAGAATGTCACTGCAAGCAAATCAGCACAACCACCGGGGCTGATGTTTTTTTCCGTCAGGTATTCATCCAGTTTTTTTACATCTTCCATGTTGGGAAATCCCTGGTTTACTATTCTTCCAGCTTTGCCCTTTAAATCATCCAAAGCTTCTTTTCCACCGCGTTTTATAACGTTGGTATCTGATGTGTATTTCATCAAGTGCAGCAATGCAAATACTCCTGCATCATTTAAAGACTTATTGTGTTCTAACTGTTTCCTCAACTCTGGTAATCCTATCTTTCGAACATTTAAAAAACCCGAAGCAGCTTCCCCACGTATACCGGTTATACCATGTTTTATATATGCTAGTTCTCCACCTGTAATTGTACCAGAGGATATTTTAAAATCATAGTCTTCAAGGGTATATTTTGCAATATTTTGCACTTCATTACATAGGCATTCCACATCTAGATTATGTTCCCTAGCTGCAATCCGTCCTGCAGCTGCGCACAGAAGCCCTAAAGAAAAAATTGCACCTTTATGAGTATTAACTCCACAAGTAGCAGCAAACATTTTTTCTTCTGCCATAACTCCTTCAGTCCGCAGTAGCATTAGAAATTCCTTAATGTCGAGACTTGTATATCGTAACCCTAAACTGACACATGTTTTGAAATAAGGTATTAAAGTGCAGCAACTATCTAAAAAAGTGAAAAAGTCCATGTCATTATGCGCTCCGTTATTTATCCTGTCTACAAGCCCTGGTTTGGGCGTTACGGATATCTCATAAAGCAGTGAACGAAGGGCTAATTCTGTAATATGGTCAGAGAATTTATTGAAAAAATGCTCTATCATTATTTTACCAACGTACTGCTGAAGCTGATCAACGGAATGAGTACGACTTCGTGCACATTGTACTGCCGGCAAACCGCACAAAAAACAACTGCGAGATGCATACCCTAAATTATCACGCTGCACTTTAGTACCATCTGGTTGAATTACATCGATATCAAAAATGCGCCCCATAGCACAACTGTCTTCAATCAATATCATCATTTTTTTAACTTTATCTGCAGGAGCTTTTACTGAAAAAAATGCTTCATGGCCGGTTTTTTTTAAAAATTGCTGATAATAAGTAACTTCAAATCTTGCAGCAGTTAATGCAGCTTTTATAGATTTCATTCCTTCCTTAAAAGTCCAATCTGCCAGAGGAAAACGCTTGATAGGACCTGGGATGTTTAGAGTAAAACAAATTAATGTTTGTCTGTGAAGATTGAGCAGTTTTTTTTGGCGCATGGCCCTTAAGTCTCTAGCCTGTAACATTTCTTGAAGTACTACATAATCACCTTTAAACCATTCCTTTTTCACGGAGTACCTCCTATAAACTATATAAAAATAACAATAACAATACTTTGAATCTATATTGCTTAGAGTGCATAAGGTCATATTTTGGAATAAAACTCACATATAAGTTTTATCCAATATTTCATATATTGTGTCAGATATAATTTCTTGTGATAGATTATATATGTGTGCTGACTATTTTCGATACCCTTCAGAGGGTACAGATGAGCCTTATTCAAAGCCTGTGCATCCATCATTATAAAGGAAAGGGGTGTTATCATTACAGCACCACAGTCTAGGGCTACTTGTTTGGCAGTTTCAAAACTATCCAGTTCTATCAATTTTTTTAATGTAATCTTTCGCTCAGATATCAATTTATCCTGAAAAGTCCTTGCACTATGTCCTTCTTTGAGATAAACAAAAGATTCATCTAAAGCATCAGTTATATCAAGTTCAGTTCCATTGGGATATTGTTCAAATATTTTATTACCTTTGCCTGCTAATAGTCCCATACGCTCTTTTTGTACAAGGTGATATGCAATAGAGTTATGTTTTTTGACAGTTCGAGCAAGCGCTATGTCTAAATCGCCTCTGCCAATCATTTCTTCTAATGTAGAAGAGCCCTTTTCTTCAATTTGGAGCATAACATTGGGATATTTTTTCTTAAATTTTTGAAGAACTGCGGGTAAAATTATGGGCCCCTGCAGTTTTGGAATACCAAAACGAAGAAAACCAGTATTTTCTTTTTGTATTTCATTGATTTCATTTCGAAGATTATGTTCTAAAATCAACATTTGACGTGCTGTTTCTACATACTTTTGTCCGGCATAGGTTAGTTTCAGTTTTCTAACGTTGCGGTCAAAAATAGGTGTTCCTAGACTGTTTTCTACTTGTCTTATTGTCTGACTTAGAGCCGGTTGGGATATGTATAACTTTCGAGCTGCTGCCGAAAGGCTCCCTTCTTCCAAAATGGTCAGTATGTACCGGGCATTATTCAGGTTCATAATTAGCCTCCATAATATTAGTATTAACTTATATTAACAATAATATATTTAATAATATTATTATTGTCAAGGGTGTGCTATGCTTTAATAAAGAGTATCGGATTATATTATGTCGAAGGGGTGGATGTGTATGATATTGAAAAAGCCGGCTGTTGCAGGAACCTTGGAATCCAGTGATGTACAGATTATGGTTGAACCATGTGAGGGCAAAATTGAAATCATTATCCAAAGCAGTGTTTTAAATCAATATGGTAAGCAAATTAAGGCGACCATAGAAGATGTGCTTAAACGTATGGATGTTACAGAAGCAAAGGTGACAGTTATTGATAAAGGCGCTTTAGATTGTACCCTAAGAGCAAGGTTAGAATGTGCAATTTTTCGAAGCAGTGAGATTTCCGGAGAATATCCTTGGGGAGATGTTATACAATGATTAAAAGGTCAAAGCCACAAAAATTTAGGCTTCG
>JAAYMO010000180.1 GCA_012521375.1 Clostridiales bacterium | reverse complement strand
TCTAAAAAATATAATATACATAATTTATCAATGAATTATAATGGTTCAAACTACCAGAGGACAACAAAAGGAAAGGATATAGAAGTTCTTATTACAAATTACTAATATAATATTAATATAAAATGACTGTTTTGTCACAAAAGGAGCTGGTATAAATTATAATAAATAGAGTTTGGTCAATGCCAAACAAAAATACATTTGATATCAAACCAATAAAAGAAATAATAAATAAATATTTAATAGATGGCATAGTTATTGATCCTTTTGCAAATAAAAATAAAATAGCCAATATCACCAATGACTTAGACACACAATACGACACAAATTACCACTTAGATGCGTTAGATTTCTTGAAAATGTTTAATAAAAACTCAGTGGATATGGTTTTATATGATCCTCCATACTCTCCAAGGCAGGTAAGCGAATGTTACAAAAAACTTAATATGGCAGTAAATATGCAAACCACACAGGCAAGCTACTGGACTAACCAAAAGAAAGAAATAAGTAGAATAGTTAAAAAGGGCGGCATAGTTATTACCTGTGGATGGAACAGTGGTGGCATAGGCAAAAAATATGGCTTTGAAATTATTGAAATATTGTTAGTGCCTCATGGTGGCTGGCATAATGATACGATTGTAGTGGTGGAAAGAAAAATATGATAGAGAGGCGGAATACAGTAATGAACAGCTATACACTTATATGTGATAATTGTGGACATACAATAAAAATTAATGATAATAGTTTCTATTCAAACAGATATAATATTTTTGAAGTAGGAAAAGAGCCAAATATAGAATTAATAGTGGAGTATGATGGTGTTTCAGCATGGCTTGTTTGTAAATGCGGGAGTAGTCTTAAAATTTAGTTGAAATGAATTGATGATTGTTTTGTTTAAGCGAGGTGGATGTGAGATTAAAAAAACAAATATAGAATTTAATCATACTTGTAGGAAGTGTAAACATTTAAAACTTACATATGCAGAATATAATAAAGAGTGGACTTGTTTAAAAAGAAATAAAAATAAATCTTTTGACCAAACAATTTTTAATAATTTATGTAGAGATTTTGAAAGTAAATAAATGGAACATTTTATTCAGAAATTAATAAAATAATAATATAAATCAGAGGTGGTTAATTGATTAAAATAATTAAAATATATAATATGGACTGTATGGATGGTATGAAATACATAAAAAATGAAAGTATAAATTGTATAATTACATCTCCACCATATAATTTGAAGGGTGATTTTCATACATTTGTTAATGGTAAGCGAGTTACATACGGAGATTATAAAGGATTTAAAGATAATTTACCTGAAGAGGTATATCAAAGCCACCAAACAACCTTTCTGAATGAATGTTATCGGATTTTAAAAAACGATGGTTTTATGTTTTATAATCATAAAAACAGAATAATAAATGGAAGTATAATAAGTCCTTTAGATTGGATTCAAAAAACTAAGTTTAATATATATCAAATTGTAGTACTAAACTTAAAATCTACAGCAAATGTTGACAAGAGAAGATTTTTTCCAGTACATGAATTATTGTTTATACTTAATAAAAATAATAAAACAAAACTTAATAATGTTGAATGTTTAACTGATGTATGGGAGATGAAAAAAGTACCAAGAAAAATCACTGGTCACCCTGCAACATTTCATGTTATGTTACCAGAGAGGTGCATTAAATCAGCGACAAAAGAAGGCGATATAGTTCTTGACCCATACATGGGAGTGGGAACAACTGCAATAGCCTGTATTAATAATAATAGAAATTATATAGGATTTGAAATTAGTACTACATATTGTGATATTGCGAATAGACGGATACAAGATGTGGTATCAAAAATTGAATAAAATGACAATTTTATCGAAATATAAATATAATATTGGAGGATGATATATTGCTTGAAATAAACAATATATATAATATGGATTGTTTAGAGGGTATGAAATACATAGATGATAAAAGCATAGATATGATATTATGTGATTTGCCATATGGCACTACAGCATGTAAATGGGACACTATAATTCCACTAGATGTTTTATGGAGAGAATATGAACGAATTATTAAAGATAATGGGGCGATTGTTTTAACCGCAAGTCAACCATTTACCACAATGCTAATAAACTCTAACATTAAATTATTCAAATATTGTTGGGTATGGGAAAAGGAACAAGGTGTAAATTTTCTTATGGCTAAAAAACAACCTTTGAAAGTAC
>JAAYMO010000179.1 GCA_012521375.1 Clostridiales bacterium | reverse complement strand
TATTCTCATTGGATTATTAAAAAATAATGCTATATATCCGGGAACGATAACTCCGCCAGGGGAAATTTCAGTCCACTCATAAAATATGATACTTGCTATAACTCCTAAAACTATTATATTATCCAGCATTTGCTTCACCTTCTCTCTCAAAATGCTTGACTATGTTATGACCATAACCTCCTATGTTTCCAACAGCAAAGATAAGTGTATCCTTTTTAAGGGTATCCACATGGTTTATATTCTCCAATAGCTTTATTCTATCTGATTTAATGCCTCGCTTAATCAATCTTTTTTTCATGATGTTTTTAAGGTCTCCAATTATCCAAACCTCATTGAAGTATCCTTCCATGTTTACGGTAAAATCTATGTATTGATTCATTCTGGTGGCTCTGTCAAACCTGTTGTTAATGAGCATTACTTTATGGTTGAAATGTTTATTGCTGTCAATGCTTAAGGAATGGAATATTTTTTCCGTAGAATCTGGATCATTAGCTGCCAGAGCATTTATAAATTCTATCTGGCACCTGTTCTTATTTTCAATCTGGTATATTTTCAAGCTGCCAGGATCCTTTTTATATTTGCTCATACCTGTCAAAGCCACTTGCTTTTTCACTCCCAAATGCTCGCAAACCATGCATGCAAGTGACACATTTTCTATAAAATCTATTCCTTCAAAATCTTTGCTTTCATCAGCAGCAAGGAATACTTCTGTTTTATTCTCATAACCTAACTCTTTATAAAAGTCATAGGCTTTTTCATCCGCTGTAAACAACACTCCATTATGGGGAATGGTGGAACCTAAAGCTCTTATAATATCATTCAAGCTATGTCCCATTTCATCCTGGTGGTCCAGCCGGGCATTAGTAATAACTCCTATATCAGCTTTTATTATATCTCTTTGGCATACCAACTGAAGTTCAGGCTTTACAGCCATACATTCTATCACCAGTATTTCAGCCTTTTCGGCTGCGGCATTCCTCATAATCTTTATTTGTTCTCTTATATTTGCTTTGCCTTTTCTTTTAATTTCTGATTCATGACCATCAGTATGTATAATTCTAGGGCTTGTACCAGTGGTTTTGGTAAATACAGAAAAGCCTGCTTCTCTGAGCCCTGCATCTATAAGCCTTGATACTGTTGATTTACCTCTGGTGCCGTTAACATGTATTACATGCTTGAAGCTTCTTCTTATTTTTTTATTGTAGGATTTTTCGTATATCAGGTATATAATATACAGAATGCCTGATAGTACAATGATGTTCTCCATATCTTCAATCTTCCATTTCGTAGTAGTTCAATATTGTTTTAATAATGGAAAGCTGCTGTGAAACTCTTTTATCCAGCTCTTGATTTGCGCTGGTTTCTATGGTTATGACAGGTATGTTCAATGTTTCAGATACTTCCTTGTTGAGGCTTCCCTCTGGTGCTCCGGATAGAACAGTGAAACCTAGTTTATCAATAACTAGGAATGCAATATCTACAGATTCGGGGCTGTCAATTTCACTTATTATGATGGATTGACCTATATAGCCTGTAGATTCATCATACTCGCCCCTGGATTCATGAAGGTCAATTATCATGGAAGGTTTATATTCTTTAATAACATTTACTATTTCCCAAGCCAGTCTGTGTGCAATGCCACCACTTTCTGAACCTATGAAGGAGCGGTTTAAATCATCCATATAGTATTCGGTTCTGTTGTTATTATTGCATGCTACTATATTTGCCTTTGGTATCACAACTAGAATTCCATTTTTGGGCGTATAGTCTATTAGTTCTTCTGCTGCATGAAAGCCTGCCGGTTCATTACCGTGGACCCCGCCTATTATGAGTATGGTTTTACCATCATTACCGCTGTCATTAACATATACTGGAGTACTAAAGGCACTGTCCTTCATAATATCAAAGCTATAATTGCTTACATCACCATAGGCAACTGATGCAAGCATAATGAATATCAATATGATAGCAATAATCTTATTAAACATATTCAGACTACTCCTTAAATGAATTACTTAATAATTCTATAAAAAGAATAGATTTCCTTTAACATTAAATGCAATAAGCCCTGATTTATTTATCAGGGCATTTTTTATCCGTTTGGGTTTAATAGATATTTTCCTATGCCGTTTGTCAATATATCCTGATAACCAGGCATATTTTCTATAATTATTTCCTTATCAGGATATGTGAAAGATAGACTCCTGGAGAACTCAATTACGCTGGTAACATGCCTTGCTACTCTTTCATTGAGTGGATGACCGTTTTCATCAAAGGGTACGTACAGTCTATCTAATTGCTTTGCTTTAACATACATTGGATCCTTGCCTTCTAATACTAAAGCCTCATCAGTTTTTCCTCTGATTCTTCCCTGTGATGGATTGGCAGTTTCCATAAGTACGGCTAATGTATCAGTATAATCTCCCAATTCTCTATGGGTAAGACCATGGAGATTTACTGGAGAAGGTTCCAATCCTATGGATACTCCTTCAAATTCAAGATTCATAACC
>JAAYMO010000178.1 GCA_012521375.1 Clostridiales bacterium | reverse complement strand
GGAGAAATGGCTTTATTAGCCTACAAATTCCTTCAGTTTAAATAACTACATATGGGAGAAGTTTAGAGAAATCCCTCTCATTAACGAAAAAAATGCCTCATCTTGTGATGAGGCATTTTACAACCATAAATTAACTATAAAAATCACAATAAAAATAAGGATTTGTTTAATTTATGTCGAATACAGTTTTAAGACTGTCTTTACTGTCTTTATTGCCTTTACTTTGTAATATTACTGTTTAAGAACTTTATTGTCAATGGATTGAGAGGGGTATTTATGAGTAAGATGCTTGTGGTTACTTTAGCTGAGCCTATTGGGAAACAGTATAGGGATGACGGTACTATAGAAGGAGCAGCCGATCCTCGCAGAGACGGGGAAGCAATAGGATATTAGTGAGAAGGTGAATCGATGCTAAGGGATACCTATATAGAGGTGGATTTAGACAGATTAGCTAATAATGTAAAAAGCATAAGGGAAAGAGTAGGAAATAATGTTTCTATTTGCGCCGTTGTCAAAGCAGATGCCTATGGACATGGAAGTATAGAATGTGCAAAAACCATTATGGAGAACGGCAGTGATTATCTGGCTGTTGCTACTTTGACAGAGGCACTGGAATTACGGCAGGCTTACCCTGATTACAGAATATTCATTATGGGTTATACATCTGATGAAAATTTGAAATATGTTGTAAGACACGATATTACACAATGTATATTCACATATGAACAAGCATTATTGTTGGATAAGCTGGGAAGAGAATATAATAAGAAGCCTAAAGTCCATATAAAGTATGATACAGGATTTAACCGACTTGGTTTTAGAGACTGTGAGGATAGCATAGAAACAATAAAAGATATAGTAAAGTTAAAAAATATAGAATGCGAAGGTATTTTCTCACATTTTGCTTTGGTGGATGATGATGAAAACAAGAGACAGTTTGTTGCATTTATAGAGGCTATCGATAAAATAGAAAAGAATGGATTCAAGTTTAGATATAAACATATTTGTGATAGTATAGCGGCTATTGATTATCCTGAATTCCGCTTAAATATGATAAGACCCGGAGCAATTCTCTATGGTATGAAGTCTTTTAGAAAAAATGATTTGGATATAAAGCAGGTTATGAAGTTTAAGACAAAAATAGCCTATATAAAACCTTTGTATAAAGGTGAAGGCGTCAGTTATAGTTACAAATTTAAGGCTCAAAGGGATATGATTTTAGCTACAATTCCAGCAGGATATGCAGATGGTTTTCCGAGAAATATGTTTGAAGTAGGAGAGGTTACAGTTAGGGGGAGGAGGGCTCCGGTTGTTGGAGTTATCTGTATGGATCAATGTATGATAGATGTAACTGATATCAAAGGCGTCAGCGTAGGCGACGAAGTAATAATATATGGAGATGCAGAGGAAAACGCTGTTACATTTGAAGAGGCTTCGGTTAAAGGTAATACAAACAAAAATGAACTGCTATGCAGAATCACCAGAAGAACCCCCAGATTATATATAAAAAATGGTAAGCCGGTTAAAGTGTTAAACTATTTGTTGCCTGATTTATCAAAAGAGTGTGATGACTGAAGTTTTTAACATATTTTCGGAAAGGGGTGGTAAGTAATATGGATATCAAAAAGAATATATTAGATATTATACCGGAGGTTATAAGAATAAGGAGAGAATTTCATGCTCATCCTGAACTAAGTGGAAAAGAAGTAGAAACAAATAAGAGAATTTGTCGATATCTTGATGAGTATGGAATAGAGTATAAATCAGGCTATTCAGGTTATGGTGTGGTTGGGATTATTAGAGGTGGAGAAAAAGGAAAGACTGTGGGAATCAGGGCAGATATAGATGCCCTTCCAATTTATGAAAACAACGATTTGGAATACAAATCAGTAAATGAAGGCATCATGCATGCATGTGGCCATGATGCACATACTGCAATTCTGTTAGGTACTGCGAAGATTCTCAAAGGGATGGAGCGGCAGCTAAAGGGGAATGTGAAGTTATTTTTTCAACCTCAAGAAGAGGCTATTGGTGGTGCCGAACAGATGATTAAAGAAGGTTGTCTGGATAACCCAAAAACAGACCATGTGATTGGGTTGCATGTAATGCCTAATATTCCAACCGGAAAAGTTGAACTGAAATATGGAAAGCTTAATGGGAATACAGGTGATGTAAAAATTATTGTGAGAGGAAAATCTGGACATGCAGCTTACCCAGATACAGCCGTAGATGCAATTGTAATAGCAGCACAAATAATTAATGCATTACAGACGATGGTGAGCAGGAATATATCGCCTTTGAATCCTGTTGTATTGACTATTGGAAAGATTAACGGCGGTGAGAAGAATAATGTTATTGCAAAAGAAGTTGTGCTGTCGGGCACCCTTAGATCCCTTGATACACAGACAAGAAACAAGGCTAAAGAGTTTATAAAAAAAATATCTGAAAGTATTGCCGTAGGCCTTGGAGGAAGCGCAGAGGTAGATTTTGAGGATGGCTATATTGCACTTATTAACGATGATAATGTTATGAAGGTTGTAGAGGAGACGGCAATTGAAGTTGTAGGCAAGGAGAATATTGTGTACAAAGAATATCCCAGTCTTGGTGGCGAAGATTTTTCATATTTTTCAGATAGAGTACCGTCAGCATTTTTCCATCTGGGATGTGGAAATGAGGAGCTTAATATTACTGCTCCTTTACATAGTGATAAATTTGCACTAGACGAAGATTGTCTAAAAATAGGTATAGAAATGGAAGTGAGAACAGTGCTTAAACTTTTGGGCAATGATTTATAGCCATTTCAAAAAGAAAGAGGGATGATAAAGAAAGATATTTGCTTACAGCAAGACTATCCATTAATGGAGTTATCTCAAAATCATTTTGTATCTTGTGTAAGAGTCCGAGAGATAAATAATATATAGATGAGATGACTGTTAGCTAATTATCCTTTCCTATATTATTCATCAAATAATTCTTTCCATGCTCAAAATGCCTTGTCATCAGTGATAAGGCATTTTCTATATCTTTTGATTTTATTGCCTTTAATAGTTCTTTATGCTCAAAAAGCACCACAGTTTCTGCATTCAAATAGTTTTGATATTTATTTGTAAGTATAGTGAACTGGCTTCTTATTCTTTTAGCGGCATCATATAGTCTCGTGTTATCCGCATATTTGTATAGTATATCATGAAAGTTGTCCGAATGGAGCTTGAAATCTTCGATACTACCGTTATTCAATGCAATTTCCTGTGATTTTATACAATTTTCAAGTTCATTGACTAATTCTTCATATCTACTGCTTCTTATAGCGTATTTTAAGGCGGCAGAGTCTAGTACAGAACATAAATCGTATATCTCAATTATATCCTTTTCCTTAATGTCTATGACTTTGGCTCCAATGTTGGTTACATGATCTACTAAACCTTCCTGACTAAGCCTTTTTATAGCTTCTCTAATAGGTGTAGAACTGGTTTTGAATCTTTCTTGCAGATTCTTTAGTGTCAGTTTCTCACCGCATTTTATCCTTTGATTGATGATATCATCTCTTAAAACCGAATAAATCTGGTCTGCCAGTGTTGTTTTAATAACTTCTATCATATACATACTCCTGATTATTATTTATATTATATAAAATTAGCATAAAAATGCTTATATTAAATACTCATCAATGAAATTTCGGAAGAATTCCATTGATACCGTATTCATTAGATATTCTAGCATAAATAAGTATATGCAGCAATATGTATTATGTATTTTACATTTTGCAAAATACATAATACATATTGCGTGGCACTTGAATATATGGTAGCATAGGGTTCAAAGACGATTAATACAATGGAGGAGTAAATATGTATGATAATGCATGGCCTTATCCTCTGGAATATGATAGGGAAGAAATAATAAATGCTGATGTTTTAGTCCTCGGTGGAGGTGTTGCAGGTTGCATGGCTGCCATCGCTGCTGCAAGAGCAGGACAAAAAGTTCTATTGGTTGAGAAAGGTGCTACCAAAAGAAGCGGCGCAGGAGGTTCAGGTTGCGACCATTGGGAGTCTGCAGCAACCAATCCTTGTTCCAAGGTTACACCTGAGGAATTGACTCAAGCTATGCTTCATGACAATGATGGCTTCAATAACGGTATCTCTCATTACATTGAATGCAGGGAAGGATATGACAGACTTTTGGATATAGAGAAAATGGGAGGAAAGATAAGGGATACCGAAGATGAGTTTGTTGGAGCTGATTTTCGAGATGATGAGACAAAGCTAATGTTTGCTTATGATTATGAAAATAAATTTACATTGAGGATTTGGGGCACCACCTTTAAGCCTGCCATGCATAAGGAGCTTAGAAGATTAGGTGTACAGATTCTAGATAGAGTAATGGTTACATCTTTATTGACGGAAAAAGGCGCACAAGGTGGAAGATGTGTAGGGGCAACAGGCATTCATACCAGGACAGGGAAGTTTTATATATTTAATGCCAAGTCCAGTATCATTTGCATGTCAAGGCCTGCCAGAGTATGGCTGTTTTCTGCAGAATTGCCTGGTTTATGTGAGTTTAGGCCAACCCAATGTATAGGAGATGGACATGCTATGGGCTGGAGAGCAGGAGCTGAGTTTACCATGATGGAGAAGTCAGTGCGTGCAGAGTTTTCAGCATCCGGCAGAAGTTATCCTCCTTATGGCGCCGGCAACAATCATAATACCTGGTATGCTGCTTCTATTATCGATTCTAGAGGAAAAGAGATACCTTATGCAGATAGGGATGGCAATATTTTAAATGATGTGAAAGATAGATTCAGGCCTGCTAAGGGACAGAAGTTTTTCATGAAGGGGGGAGGCATTGACTTCCCCAAATATGAAATTGAAGGTCCTGAGACTCTGTCTTTCTCAAAGATGATGGAGGAAGGTTATAAGCTTCCTTTCTATGCAGATTTGACCACCTTGCCTGAAGAAGAGAGAAGGGTCATCTGGGGTATGATGGTAGGTCAGGAAGGCAAGACCAATGTGCCCATATATAGAAATTATACTAAGGAAGGTTTCGACCCTGCTAAGCATGTCCTACAGTGCTACGGTACCGGTTGGACATCCGCAAGTTTTTTACCTCAAGAGAGACAGTTGTTTGGACTTCCTGGGGGGTTTTTCAACGATTGGACCTTAAGCACAAATATTCAAGGGCTTTATGTTGCAGGAGACGCTCTTTATGCTTCTGATTGTTACGGGCATGCGGCGGCCACTGGTTATTATGCAGGAAGGCATGCTGCCAAATACGCCTTATCCAACGATTTACTACAATGGGATAGACAGCAAGTGGACAAAGAGAAGGTTCGGGTGTATGCACCGTTAAAAAATGATCCCCATAGCAGCATAGGTTGGAAGGAATTAAACATGGCCATAGCCAAGACCATGCAAAATTATTGTGGAGAAGTAAAATATGACGATTTATTGAAGGTGGGTTTGGTAAGACTTAAAGAATATGAAGAGAATATAATACCCCAAACCTTTGCTTATAATCCCCATGAATTGGTGAGGCTTTTAGAAGTCTTTGATATACTTACTGTATCGCAGATAATAATAGAGGCTTCGTTGGCAAGAAAGATAAGTGTAGATGCTTTGTACTTTAAAAGAGGGGATGCTATAGAGGATGAGTCTTCCAAGGATAAATTGATAGTCATTAAGCAGCATGAGGGAGAAATTATAAAAAGGGAAGTTTCGGTGGACTTTTTTGGAGATCTTAAGGAAAATTACGAAAAGTATAACCAAGATTATATAAGGGGTGATAGGTCATGAAGGAAATGCCTGCAGCTAATCCCATAATTTTTGATAAAAGCAAATGCATGGGATGCAATAGATGTATGGAAATATGCCAAGTAGACATATTTCTCCCAAATCCGGAAAAAGGCAAGCCTCCTATAGTGGCCTATCCTGGTGAATGTTGGTATTGCGGCTGCTGCGTAATGGAATGTCCAGTGGAAGGAGCTATAGAGTTGCAACATCCTCTTATGAATAGAGTACATTGGATAGAGAAAAGGCTTTTGATAGAACAGGGTAATGAGTGATTTGAGAGGTGAACAAAATGTTGCTGAAGGATTTAAGTCAGGCTTTTGGTGTGAGCGGCTACGAGAAGGAAGTCAGAGACTATATAAAAAATGTTGTGAAAGATTATGCAGATGACATCATGGTGGATGCCATAGGAAATCTGATTGTCTGCAAGAATGGTTCCGGCGAGGATAAGAAAAAGATTATGGCTGCAGCCCATATGGATGAGATTGGGCTTCAAGTCACAAAGATAGAATCTTCTGGCCTAATAAAGTTCAAGCCTTTAGGATTTTTATGGGCTGAAACCACTTACATGAGCAGAGTAAGGTTTAGAAATGGGGTAATAGGTATAGTAAACAGTACAACTGCTTTTGAAAATGTGGAAAGGGATTTTACAAAGCTATATATAGATATAGGAGCGAAATCTAAAGAAGAAGCTGAAAAATATGTGAGAGTAGGAGATGTAGCAAGCTATATAGGTGAATATGTGGAGCTGAAAGGAAATAACATTACTGCCAAGGCTTTGGATAACAGGGTTGGCTGTTATGTGATGATTAAGGCTCTTATGGAGATGGGAACACCTTATAATGATGTATATTTGGTATTTACCGTACAAGAAGAGTTAGGCTGTAGAGGGGCGAAAGTGGCCGCTGAGAGATTAAAGCCGGATATCGGTATAGCAGTGGATATCACGCCTGCCCATGATTATCCTTGCGATTTGGAGGGAAACAATACTTTAGGAGAGGGAGCCGGCATTAAAATATCAGATCCGTCAGTTATTTGTGATGAGTATCTGGTAAATGAGATGGTGAAATGCTGCGAGGAGAATGATATAAAGTACCAATATGATGTAATAGCCAAAGGAGGTACTGATGCAAGCTCCATCAATCTATCCAATTACGGGGTGCGAGCCAGCGGCATAACCATAGCAACCAGATATCCTCATGGCCCCAACAGCATGGTGAATATGGATGATGTGGAGGCCTCCATAAAGCTGTTAAGCAAGTATGTAAGCAGAAAGTTTGAATTTGAATAAAATAATAATATTTACCCCCAAACCGAAGCATTTTTGCTTCGGTTTTTTTGTGCAAGTTTATGCATTATTATCGGGACATAAGAATATATTTTACTGAGGGCAAGCCTGAGTTAAATTTTAGTTTAAAAGATGGGGGGAGATTAGAATTATGAAGTCAAAACTAGTGTTATTGCTTGCCGTTGTATTTCTAACAACTTCTCTGCTTATGGGCTGTGGAGCTCAACAACAGGCACCCACTGAAACTACAGAGGAAACTGAAGCACCTGAAGAGGCAGAGGAACCAACAACTGTTGAAACAGTCAGAATCGGTGCCATATTGCCATTGACAGGCGGGGCTGCTGCAACAGGGGTTAAGTTGAGAGCAGCAATGGAGGTTGCACAAGATATTATAAACGGAGAATATCCGGAACTAGCAAAAGTTCCTTTAGCTAAGGAAGTAGGATTGCCCAATCTAGGAAATGCAAAGCTTGAAATCATATTTGCAGATCATCAAGGAAATCCTGAGATGGCTAAATCAGAAGCAGAAAGGCTGATAGAACAAGGAGTGGCAGGTTTAGTCGGTGCATATCAGAGTTCTTGCACAAAACCTGCCAGCCAGGCAGCAGAACAATATGGGGTACCTTTTGTAGCCGGCTCTTCATCATCAGCAGCCTTGACAGAGAGGGGACTTAACTATTTTGTCCGTGTCGCTCCAAATGATGACATAGAAACAGCCATGTTCTTCGACTATTTGATATATCTTAATGACAAGTACAATGCAGATATAAAGACTGTAGCTGTTGCCTACATAGATAATGAGTTTGGAGTTCATGCAAAAGAAATGGTAGAAAAATGGGTTAAAGAGAAATATGGAGCCCTAGGTTTTGAATTAGTAGGGGTTGTGCCTTATGCAGTAGATGTTACCAATGTTGATACAGAGGTACAGCAGATTAAGAGTTTAAATGCAGATGCTGTTTTCCACGCTTCCTATATCGCAGACATAACAATGTTTGTAAATAAATACAAAGAGTTTAAGGTTGCTCCAAAAGCAGTATTGAATTATTGTGGAGGATTCCAAGATACTCAGTTTGTAGTGAATCTTGGTAGTGATAGTGATTATTTTGCCGGGGGAGCTGCTTTCTCAGCAGAAAAATTAGGAGATATGCCGGAATTAGCTAAGATAAATGAGTTTTATAAGGCAAAAACCGGTGCAGATCTAGATGGCCCTGCCCTTGAGGAATTTTCATCGGTGCTAGTGCTGGCTGAGGCTATAAACATAGCAAAAAGTCTTGATGGGGATGCAATAATAGAGGTTATCAAAAACACCAAGTTCGATGCTCCTTATTATGCTACAGGCGCCATCAAATTTGATGCCAAGGGGCAGAATGAAATCTTGGCTTCCTATATGGTACAAACACAAAATGGAAAATATCAGGCAGTCTACCCTGAAGAAATTGCAACAGCAGAACCTGTAGTTCCTATTCCTGACTGGGATAAAAGAAATTAGTGAAATATAGGAGAGCGGAGGATTCTCCGCTCTTTACAAAATTAAAAGGGGAAGAGCATATGATAATTGCACAGATAATAGCTAATGGAATATTGATGGGATTTATATATGCTTTAGTATCTGTAGGGCTGACTCTTATATGGGGGGTTATGGATATAATCAATTTTGCTCATGGTGAATTTTTGATGATCAGCATGTACACAGCCTTTTGGATGTTTTCGCTTTTTGCCATGGATCCACTGATAGCCCTACCTATTTGTACCATACTGATTTTTGTAATTGGAGTACTTACATACTTAGGAATTATCAGGAGGGTTATTAATGCTCCTGGTTTGACTGCATTGTTGGCTACTTTTGGGCTAAGCATGTTTCTGAAAAACTTGGCTCAATTCTTATGGACACCTAATTTCAGATACATTAACAACTCGATGGTATCAGGAAAAACCATTGAACTGGGAAGCATTGTCATAGGCGTGTCTCAGGTTGTGGCAGCGGTGGCAAGTATAATTTTGACTGTTGCTGTTATGCTTTTCATAGATAGAACTCGAACAGGCAAGGCTATTCAGGCAACTGCGTTGAATAAGAATACAGCTCTTTTGATGGGTATTAATACAAAGAAAATATATGCCATAACCTTTGGTCTTTCCGGTGCTTGTGTAGGAGCTGCCGGTGCTCTTATGGCCACTTTTTTCCCAATTTATCCCGCTTCGGGAGCCCTGTATAGTGTGCTGGCCTTTGTAAGCGTCGCTATGGGAGGCTTCGGTAATATTAAAGGAGCCCTTTTCGGAGGACTGATAATTGGCTTAGCTGAGGCATTAGGTGGATATATGCTTGGGACTCAATTTAAATATGCCATTGTATTCTTAATCTATCTGATTGTGATACAAGTTAGGCCGAAGGGGTTGTTTGGATGGTAAAGAATAAAAAGATATTATTTATAATAATTGCCATACTGGCTTTAATACCTATAATAACAAGAACTAAAGCCGTGCTTAATGCCATAATTCTGCTACTGATATTTGCTACTTTAGGGGAGGCATGGAACATTATTACAGGCTTTGCAGGGCAGACATCTTTTGGACATGCAGCATTTTTTGGTATAGGAGCATATACTTCTACCATTGTTTTTTACCGCTACAATATTACACCATGGGTTGGGTTAATATTAGGTGGAATAATTGCAGCCGTAGTAGCTGCAATTATGAGTTATCCCTGTTTTAAACTGAAAGGACATTATTTTGCGGTTGCTACACTGGCTGTTGCAGAGATAATAAAGCAAATTTTTGTAAGTTGGGATTATGTTGAAGGAGCAACAGGCATATCATTGCCTATAATCCAAAGGTCTTCTGGTTTTGCCAAAAGATTATTCTATCTACAATTCAATGAAAAGATACCTTGGGTATATATATGCTTGGTATTATTTACCGCAGTGATTCTCCTGTGCAGCTATTTGGAAAATTCAAAGATGGGCTATTATTTGAAGGCTATAAGAGAGAGTCATGAGGTTGCTGAATCCATCGGTATAAATCCTACTAATTACAAGCTTTATGCCATGCTGATATCAGCATTTATATCAGCTATCTGCGGTTCCATGTATGCCCAGTATATACTTTACATAGATCCATTTATGATTTTCTCGCTGGATATATCCATGAAAATAGTTTTACTGACAGTATTAGGCGGCGTAGGTAATGTTTTTGGACCTATAATAGGAGCGTCGATATTTATTCCTCTTTCAGAGTTCACTAGGATAAAACTTGGAGGTTCCGGTACAGGCGTAGATCTTATGATATATGGTTTGCTGATTATATTGATTACTTGTTATCAGCCTAAGGGAGTTATAGGTATAGTGCAAAAGCTGACTGAAAAGTCTAAAAAGACCAATGTCGGAGGTGAAGGTAAAATTGAAGCCACTTCTGGAAATTAAAAATATCACTATGAAGTTTGGTTCTCTTGTTGCCAATGAAGATATATCCTTCACCGTCCATGAAAATGAAATAGTAAGTCTTATAGGGCCTAATGGGGCAGGAAAAACCACATTGTTCAACTGTATTACAGGGTTTTATAGGCCTTTTAGCGGAAAGGTAATATATAACGGAAAAGATATAACACGCATGACTTCTTATCAGATATGTAAACTAGGTATTACTCGTACTTTTCAGATTGTTAAAACATTAAATGAGATGACTGTGGAAGAGAATGTTATGACGGGAGCATTTTTGCATACCAACAGCCGTAAAAAGGCTGAAGAGATAGCTAAGGAGACTTTAGAGTTAACGGGATTAATGCCAAAAAAGAATGTGCTTGGGGCTAATCTGACCATTGCCGATAGAAAAAGAGTGGAAATCGCCAGGGCTTTGGCAACAAATCCTAGAATTCTGATGCTGGATGAATGTATGGCAGGATTGAACCAGACAGAGATCAAAGAGGTTATGGATTTATGTTTAAAGTTGAAAGAAAAAGGGCTGTCATTGCTGATTGTTGAACACATCATGGAAGCAATTATGCCTATTTCTGATAAAGTGGTGGTATTAAATGCAGGCAAAAAGATCACCGAAGGAAATCCTCAGGATGTTGTCAATAACGATGAAGTGATCAAAGCCTATTTAGGGGAGAGATATCATGCTAAAAGTAAAAAATCTTAAGGTTGGATATGGAAATGTGCCGGTTATTTTTGATTTCTCTTTTCAGGTGAAACAGGGTGATATAGTAGCCATAGTAGGTTCTAACGGGGCTGGTAAATCTACTCTATTAAAAACTATATCCGGTATATTGAAACCTACTGGAGGGGAAATTCAATTCATGGGTGAGCGTATTGATACTATTCCGGCCTATAAAATAGTAGAAAAAGGTATTTCTCATGTGCCTGAGGGAAGACAAGTTTTCGGTAAGATGAGTATTAAGGATAATCTTCTTTTGGGGGCATTTACAATAAAATCAGAAGAGCAGAAAACTAAGCTTCTGAAGGATGTTTATGAAATATTTCCAATTCTTGAGGAAAGGCAAGACCAAAAGGCTGAGACACTAAGCGGCGGTGAGCAGCAAATGCTAGCCATTGCTAGAGGGCTGATGTCAAATCCTAAGCTTTTAATGATTGACGAATTGTCACTGGGCTTGGCACCTTTTTTGGTGGATAAAGTTATGGATACTCTGAAGATTATAAGAAATAAAGTGACGATTCTTTTAGTTGAACAGAAGGTGCAAGAGGTACTAGAAATTGCAGATTGGGGATATGTAGTCCAAAATGGTCGTCTTGCTATTGAAGGCACAGGGGAAGAACTGCTGCAGTCTGATATAGTAAAAAAAGCTTATTTAGGATTATAGAGGAAAAAAGCCTTTTAAAAAGGAATACAAAAATATAGTTTAAAATAGCACTGTAAATCAGTTTATTTGCTTCATAATAGGATATTAAAACATTATTTGGCATTTTGATGGTTTGAGTTTATTTTATAAGGATAATATAATAATTAATGAAAGTAGGAACTTATTCAAACTGATTTACAAATAAAGCTTTAGTGGTCTTAATATTATATATAAAAGTATTTTAATACAGTTTCTGTATTATTCTTATCCTCCTACAATTTCGGATATGTAGGGGGGTTTTGTTTTTATTTAAGAATTTGGAGCTTATAAGCATTATTTTTTGTAAGGAGATGATTAGAAGGTGGAATCTGATCAAGTTCTTGAAGATATGGTTAAATATAAATATGGAGATATAGTCAGGTTAAATACAGATTGGTATGAAAAGCATGGTTTTCCATTCAAAAAAGGTAGCTGCTTTAAAGTAAATTATCAATATTTTGATTGGGTTATCACGGACAGAGGAAGTTTTAGTATAGAAGATGTAGAGTTGGTTTGATTCCAACATAAAAACAATATAAAAGCTCCATGTTATATAAAGCTCCATGGTAATTTAAGGAGCTTTATATTTTTCTTGGAGTATAAAAGGGTTTTTGATATAATAAATTATCAGAGATTTTGATACTACAGCACGTTATGGAGGACTTTATGATATTGATAGATAAAAAAGTAGATGGAAAAATTTTTGCACTAGCTATACCGGCTATAGGTGAGATGATGTCCCATACTCTTGTTTGGACAGCAGACACAGCAATGGTAGGAAGGCTTACTGCAGCAGATATAGCAGGGGTCAATTTAGGTGCACAGATTATGTTCAACATAAGCAGTATTATGGCTGCTATAGGCGTAGGTGCAACAGCACTAGTGGCAAGAAATATTGGGGCTAACGATAAAGAGAGAGCAGAATATATAGCAGGACTTGCGTTGAGTATAGGTATTATTATTGCTATTATACTTGGCATTACAGGTATTTTATTTGCTAAATCCATTTTCACTGTTATTGTTGATGATTCTGATGTTATTAGAATAGGCACCAGTTATACAAGGATTGTTTTTACAGGAGCCTTTTTTCTCATTCCTATGATAATATCCAGTTCCATAATAAGAGCTACAGGTAATACGGTAATACCAATGATTGCAGCGATAGCCACCAATGTAACCAATATTGTAGGAGACTATGTTCTTATATTTGGCAAATTTGGTTTTCCTCAGCTGAAAGCCAACGGGGCTGCCATCGCTACTGCAGGATCACAGGCAATAGGCTTTATTATATGCATAGTTTATTTGATAAAAGGTGTAAACGGCATAAAACTAAGAAGGAAAAACATGTTTTGCTTCAGAAAGGAACCTTTGAAGGTATTGGTAGGATTAAGTACACCTGCTGGCATGCAGACCTTTATGAACGAAGGCAGTAGATTATTGTCGTCATTTTGGATAGCCCAATTAGGCACCATCCCCTTTGCAGCTAATTCTCTGGCTGTGGCGGCAGAGTCTTTATCTTTTATGCCTGGAAGTGGCTTTGCTGTAGCAGCAGCTTCTTTGGTAGGTCAGAGTCTGGGAGCCGGTGATCATGAGATGGCTGAAAAAGTGGCAAAAAGATCAGTATTTTATGCGGCTTTGCTTATGGGAATAGTAGGGATGGCATTTTTCTTCTTCCCTTATGCTATCATGAGTCTTTTTAGTACTGATAAAGCATCGGTGCTAGAAGCTTCAAAAGCCATAAGAATCGGAGCTTTTGAGCAAGTTCCAATAGCAATAGGTATGGTAATGTCAGGCGCCTTGAAGGGAGCAGGAGACACCAATGGGCCTTTTAGAATATCCTTGGTAACAAATATATTGTTCAGATTGCCTTTAATCTTTGCCATAGTGTTTTTAATAAAAGGTAGTATAAGTCATGTTTGGGCTGCTACTGCCGTACAGTATGGTGTGGAAGCCACTCTCATGGTTATAAGATATAGAAGAGGGCATTGGCGAAGAATAGATATAAGATAGTAGGTGTTATTTTGCTGGCTATAGTAAATGGAAAGGTTATTATCGGAAGTAGGATAGAAAACAAAGTAGTGCTGATAGATAAAGACCGGATATTGGATGTTTGTTCTGAAATCCCAGATGATGCTCAAATTATAGATGCGCGAGGCATGTATGTATCACCTGGATTTTTAGATGTCCATATCCATGGATGTGCCGGAAGGGATATGATGATGGATAGTTATGAATCTATTCTAAAAATGTCCCAATGCCTATTGAGCACAGGAGTAACAGCCTTTTTGGCCACTACAATGACTAAAGGCATTGACGAAATAAGACAAGCTATAGCTGGAGCCAGAAAAGCCTCTTTTGATGCTTCAGGGGCAGAGCTTTTGGGCATTCATTTGGAGGGTCCCTTTATCTCTCAAAAGTATAAGGGTGCTCATGAGAATAAAAACATAATAAAGCCATCGGTAGAAAGTTTTATGGAAATCTGTGGAGATAATGAGGATTTTGTAAAAATTGTAACATTAGCTCCTGAGTTGGAAGAAGCAGATGAACTTATAGCATATCTAAATGATAGAGGAATAGTTTCATCTATTGGACATACAGAAGCCAGCTATGAAGAAGCAAAGGCAGGAATAGAATGGGGGATAAAATCAAGCACCCATACTTTTAACGGTATGAGAGGTTTTAACCACAGAGAACCGGGAGCTTTAGGTGCTGTACTAGACTCTCACATAATGGCTGAATGTATTGCCGATGGAGTGCATGTTCATCCAGGGGCTTTGAGAATTCTCGCTAAGCAAAAAGGACTTGATAATATTATTCTAGTGACAGATTCTATGATGGCAGCAGGTATTGGAGACGGTGAATATAGTCTAGGAGGGCAGAAAGCGGTTGTAAAAAGCGGTGTAGCTAGACTTAATGATGGTACTTTGGCAGGCAGTACCCTAACTATGAATATAGCAGTTAAAAACATGGTTTCATATCTGGGTATCACTATTCCCCAGGCTGTAACCATGGCGACAGAGAATCCTTCTAGATTGTTGGGACTTAAAAATAGAGGTAGAATAGCTAAAGGTTTTCTGGCAGATATAATAATATTTGATGATAATATAAAGATTTGGAGGATATTAAAGTCAGGCAGAGAAATATGTTTATAATAAAGTTTTAATAAAATTACAGAAAAAACATGTATGGGAGATGCGATTATGGAATTATTATTGGTAAAGAATTACGAAGAACTGAGCCTTAAAGCTGCAGAAAAAGTTGCCGATGCAGTAAAATCCAATCCAAGAATTGTCTTAGGTCTGCCTACAGGAAGTACACCTTTAGGCATGTATAAAGAGCTTATAGCAATGAATAAAGAAGGAAAGATTTCATTTAAGCATGTTGTTACTTTCAATTTAGATGAATATGAAGGCCTATCAAAAGAAGATCCAAACAGCTATTATAGATTTATGAATGATAACTTTTTCAGACATATTGATATAGAAAAAGATAATACCAACATTCTTGATGGTATGTCTGAAGATATAGAAAGAGAATGTAGAGAGTACGAGGAAAAGATAGCAAAATGTGGCGGTATAGATTTTATGATATTAGGGATTGGTAATAACGGACATATAGGTTTTAATGAACCAGCAGAATTTTTCCCCAGTTTTACCCATAGAGTAAAGTTGACTGATAGCACTATTGAAGCTAATTCCAGGTTTTTTGATTCTATTGAAAATGTACCCAAGTATGCACTGACAATGGGAATTAAGAGTATAATGCATTGCAAAAAAATAATGCTTCTAGCTAGCGGCAAGGCAAAAGCAGAAGCAATAAAAGGTACTCTTCAAGGTCCGATTACTCCTAAACTTCCTGCATCTGTATTACAACTCCATAGAAATTTGACCGTAATTGTTGATGAGGAAGCAGGGGCATTGCTTAAAACAGTTTAAAGTTCTATTATTTCAAAACTATTGTTTAGCAAGTTGATAAACAGCATTTTATTCCTCAATAGTTCCCCTCTGCCTATGAGGAGTTTCACAACTTCAGAAACCTCAATGGATGCCGCCAAAGCAGGTGTAAAGGACGGATTTCCAAGGAGGTTTTTTACTTCTCCATCTTTAACATCGGAATAAATTTTATCAAGGGATCTATCCCCTGGCAAGATAGTAGTTATTTGAGCATACCAACCTGATATGGCTCCGTGAACCATAGGAATTTTTAGCTTCTCGCAGGCATTTTGTAATATTATCCTTCCTCCTATATTATCCAATGCGTCAACTATTACTTGGGCTTTTTGCAATATGGTTGTGGCATTGTTTTCATCGATTTTGTTGTATACCGGAAGCAGTTCAATATCCGGGTTTACTAACTTCATTCTTTTCCAAGCTTCTAAGGCTTTTGGCTTGCCCAGATTCTCCATGTTAGAAAGAATCTGTCTATTTAGATTGGTATCCTCAAATACGTCACCATCTACAGCTATTATTTTTCCCACTCCTAATCTTCCCAGCATTTCAATTATGTGCCCGCCCAGGCCTCCACAGCCTACTACTGCCACTGTTTTATGTCTTAGGGAATCATTTTCCTCTGGAGATAAACACAGCATATTTCTATCATATCTTCCCATATCAAGGCCTCCTTAATAATTTTTCCCTTATAAAAGCCACTGTAAAATTACACAAAATAATAAACAAAGTCAGATATAACATATTATAACATAATTAAAAAATGCCTGGTATATTTCTAACACCAGGCATTTTTTAATACTTTATAGTCTGTTTATTGTTACATTATATACTTTTGTTTCTTCTTGAATTATATTACTGTTTTCTACTCTGTATTTTATATCATCAATTGTCTGTTCATATTGTTCTAAAATTTCTTGTGCTTCTTCTATGGATACAGACTGAAAACGTATACTATCTCCAGGTCCCATCTGAGCCATTGTAGGAAGATCAGCCCATATTACAGTGGCTATTTTCGTATATCCACCTGTTGTCTGTCTGTCTGCCATCATAACGATAGGAGATCCATGACCTGGAACCTGTACAGAACCAAATACTATTCCATCAGATATTATATCAGGTCCTTTTATATGGGTTAGCTTTGGACCTTCTAATCTATAGCCCATTCCATCTGCTTCTGCAGTGATATTGTATTCAGAATTCAGGAAGGTATCTATAGCTTCAGAAGGAAAATGATCATCTTGAGGACCTAGCACAACTCTTACTACATTAGTTTTGCTATATCTAGGAATATACCCAGGTGAAATATATTTACCAGGTTCAGCTTTTGATTTAGAAGTATCGATGGGAATTTCATCTCCTTCTTGAAGCTTTCTTCCCTTAAATCCTCCTAAAGAACCTCTAACATAGGTAGATTTACTATCCATTATTTCGGGTACTGCCAATCCTCCGCCGAAGGCTATATAGGATCTAAGGCCTTCTGAAGATCCAGATAGAGTTAGTTGATCTCCTTTATTGACTTGAATACTTCTCCACATCTTTATATCTTTGCCGTTTAGTTTAGGAGACATGTTAGCACCGGTTATAGCAATAAACCCATCAAACCCTATTTCTATAGTAGGTCCCATAAAAGTGGTTTCCAAAACAGCTTCATATTGGTCGTTTCCTACAAGGATATTGGCTATTCTGAAGGAGAAATTATCCATAGCTCCTGCCACTGGCATCCCATATCTTTGAAATCCCATTCTTCCGCTATCTTGAATAGTTGTAAAAAGTCCTGGTTTAATGATTTTTATACTACTCATAACATTACTCCTTATCAAGCGAAGTAATTTTTACTTCATATTTGTTTTCTTCAATTTGCTTTAATATGGATTTGTACTCTGTTTCATCTATGGGTACAAATCTCAGATAATCTCCGGAGTTGAGCAGGACTGGAGGGTCAGCGAAGGGGTCGTACAGCTTTACCGGAGTTCTACCTATAAGCTGCCAGCCGCCAGGGCTGTCAATAGGATATATGCCGGTTTGTTTTCCTGCTATGCCTACAGTACCTGCAGGGATTTTTGTTCTAGGAGTCTTTAATCTTGGAGTTTCTATTTTTTCAGACATGCCTCCTAGGTATGGGAAGCCTGGTGTGAAACCAAGCATATATATCAAGTAGTTTCTAGAGCTATGAATTTCTATAACTTCATCTATAGATATATTATTATGTTCAGCTACAAATTCAATGTCGGGACCATACTCTCCTCCATATATTGTCGGTATTTCCACTACCTTTGCCGGTTCTGAATCGGTATCAGTCAAATTATCTTCAAACTCTCTTAATGCTTGGCAAAGGTCATTATATTTTATTTTTAGAGGATTATAGGAAACTAAAAGAGACCTATAGGTAGGAACCATTTCAATTATTCCTTCCAATTGAGACTTTTCAATGGCAATATACATATTCCTTATTTTTTTATTTATTTCTGGGCTGATGCTATCACCGAATTCTACTATGAGCGCTTTATCTCCCGCAGGCAAGAATTTAGCTTTTTCGTACATTATCTCACCACCGTTATTTGTCTATTTAAATAATGCTGCCATTCCTTTTAAGGAGTTTAGTCCAAGATATAAGGTAATAAGAACTACTAATATTCCAAGAACAAGCAACCATTTTGGATGTTTGTAATCCCCAACTACCTTTTTGTTTACAGAAGCTATTAACATGGTGCCTAAAGTTATTGGAAGTATAAGTCCATTTAATGAGCCTGCTATTACCAATAGTGTAACTGGTTGGCCAATGGTAATAAATATCAATGTAGATACGGTTATGAAACCTATTATCCATTTATTCTTGTTGTTTTCAATAACTTTAGCAAAAGTTGTCAGGAATGATACAGATGTATATGCGGCTCCGACTACAGAAGTTAAGGCAGCAGCCCATATAACAAGACCGAAAAGTTTATATCCTAAAACACCTGCACCAAGTTTGAAAGCAGATGCAGGAGGACTAGCAGGATCTAATGCCATACCCTTTGATACAACGCCAAGTACGGCTAAGAATAATAAAATTCTCATTACTGCTGCAATACCCATTCCTGTTAAAGAAGAATTTGTAATGTCTTTAATATGTTCTTTGCCGTATATACCTGCATCAAGCAGTCTGTGACCACCAGAGAAGGTTATATAGCCACCTACAGTTCCGCCTACTAAAGTAATTATAGCTAACATAGGCATCTGTGTAGGGACAAAGGTTCTTGCAATTGCTTCTCCTACTGGAGGTTTTGTTGTTATAGCTACATAAGCAACTAGAATTATCATCATGGCACCTAGGATTTGTGTAACTCTGTCCATTGCCTTTCCTGCTTCTTTGGACATGAATATGATAATTGCAATTATGGCAGAAATTGCTGCTCCAATTTTCAAATCTAATCCAAACAATACATCTAAGCCCATAGCAGCTCCACCGACGTTACCGATATTGAATGCAAGACCGCCAAGAGCTACCAAAAAGGCTACAAAATAACCTAAACCAGGTAATACAGTGTTAGCTATTTCTTGACCTCTCATACCGGATATACCTATTATTCTCCAGACATTTATCTGAGCGATAAGTGATAGTATAACGGATGCTAATATTACAAAACCAAAATCAGCTTTCAATTGTTCTGTAAAAACTGCTGTCTGAGTTAAAAAACCAGGTCCTATAGCCGATGTAGCCATCAAAAATGCGGCTCCAAATAAAACTGATAAATTTTTACTCTTCATTATAATAGCTCCTTTCCAATTCACTTTAGATTATTCCAAAAAAATTATTGAACTATTAACCAATGAATTCACTAAATGGTTTTAGAACAACACCTTCATCTTCTAGACTCTTTCTTATTGTATTTACAAAGTTTACAGCTTC
>JAAYMO010000177.1 GCA_012521375.1 Clostridiales bacterium | reverse complement strand
TTTTAAATGGCCAAAAATTGTATTTTCATATTGCCAAACACAATTACTAACAGGAAGAAACTATATATGGAAAAGGATACTTCAAGACATTTGTATATTAGGTCACGGATCCACATATTTTACTCAAGAAATAGGGGTAGGGGCACATAACAGTATAATGGAAATAATCGGAGTATTTGGGATTGTTTCCGGGATTTTTTTATCTTTATTCTATATTGGATCTTTAATTGTTTCTGTTAGATATGCATTGTTGAATAGAAAAAACATATACTTTTACGTTCCTTTAGGGGTTGTGATGGTTTTTTTTACACTTAGCATGGTGGAATCAATGTTTGGGATAATTGGTAAAAGCATGACAATGGTTTTCTTGAATATTATTGGTGTGCTCATGTCTAGCAAAGTAAAAAATAAGCAGTTAACAGAATAAAGCAATTATTGAGATCGAATTTTTTGTATTATTATTTTAGCAGTGATAGGCCCAAATTATTTCAGTTAAGAAAAATAGGGAAAGGTGAGCGAATGATTAGAGTACTTCATATTACAGGGTCAATGAATCGTGGTGGAATTGAGACTTTTATTATGAACATATATAGGAATATGGATAGAGAAAAAGTACAATTCGATTTTTTATTGTGGACTGACAAGAAATGTGATTATACTGATGAAATTTTGAGGTTAGGTAGCAAAATTTATAACATTTCTCCGCGAAGAAAAGGAATCATTAATAACATAAAAGAGTTAATTAATTTTTTTTCTAAGCACAAAGAGTATCGAATAGTACATCAACATGTTAACTCGTTATCATATATAACACCACTTAAGATAGCGAAAAAAAATAATGTACCGATACGAATAATTCATGGTCATAATATACAGGTAGGTGGTCATCCATTAAACCAATACTTACATCGTTTTAATAAATTATCAATCAGGAAAATAGCTACTGATTTTTTCGCTTGTTCAGAGTTAGCGGCCAAATGGTTATATCCTACCAAGCAGTATTTGGCTGGAGATTATAAAATTATTAAGAATGCTATAGATATAGATAGCTTTACATATTCCGAGACAGTAAGGAATAAAATTCGGAATGAATTAAATATTCAGGATAAGCTAGTTATAGGGCATATTGGCAGGTTTAGCTATCAAAAAAACCATGATTTTATAGTAGACATATTTAAAGAAATCTATTTAAGAAACCCAGATTCTTTATTACTGCTAATTGGTAATGGCGAATTAATGGATAAAATAAAAAACAAAGTTAAAAGCCTTGGATTAGACAATAATGTAATATTCACAGGGGTTAGGTCGGATATTTCTGAGTTATTACAGGCCATGGATATATTTCTATTTCCATCACATTATGAAGGATTGGGTATCGTGTTAATAGAAGCACAGGCGGCAGGATTGAAATGCTTCACATCTTTAGGGGTTGTCCCGAATGAAGTGAATGTTACAGGGCAAGTAGAATTTATAGACTTGAATAAGAGTAGTAAAGAATGGGCTGAACTCATTCTAAAGAGTAGTAACTATACACGTTATAGACATGGAAGTAAAATAAAAGCAGCAGGATATGATATAAAATTAGTCGCTAAAGAAATGGAGAAATGGTATCTGGAAAAGTATAAATGTCATTAACATAAGAAAAAACCTTATTTAGAGAGTGTGATTATATGCCAAAAGTCAGTGTAATATTACCTATATATAATAAGGAGAAATATCTAGATAGATGTATTAATAGTATACTTCACCAAACACTAGAAGATATTGAAGTGATTTTAGTAAATGATGGTTCGTCTGATAATAGTTTGGATATATGTAAAAAATATGAAAAGTTAGACGACAGAGTAAAAGTGATAGATCAGGAAAATAGAGGAGTTTCTGCAGCTAGAAATTCTGGATTAACAATTGCAAAAGGGCAATTTATTACTTTTGTTGATCCTGATGATTGGATAGAAAGAAATATGTATTTGAGAATGTATAACCATTGTATAAATACACAAGCGGATATTTGTCTATGCAATTACTATAAAGATAACGGTAAAAAAGTAATTCCTATTACAATAAACTGTGCTCAATATATACTTACAAGGAATGAAATTATTCATGAAATTATGTTAAATATGATTGCACCCAAAGATATTGATAGTAAGAAAAATAGCTTGATGGGAAGCGTATGGAGATTAATGATTAAAAAAGAACTCATAACAAAAAACGATATTAATTTTCCATTAAATATTCCATTGATGGAAGATCTAATTTTTTGTTTAAAAGTTTTCTCAAAAGCAACTAAGGTTTGTATAGACAGCAATCACCATTATCATTATTGTATACAAGAAGGCTCAGCATCTACAGTTTATAGATCAAATAAGTTTGAATTGCAATTAAAAATAATGGAGATTGTAAAGGCAATACTAAAAAAAGAGGGTTTATACGATTTATCTAAGGAAAGACTAAATAATAGATACATTAATTTAGGCATAAATTCAATTGTTAATGAAGTACATAAAACTAATCCTAACAAGTTAAGGTATAAAATTAGTAATATAAAACGAATATGCTCATTGGCAGAAATTCAAAAAGCACTCACATTTATTGATTATAAAAACTACACGCTTAGGAAAAAGTTTGTACTAAATGCAATGAGACGGAAAAATGCTATTTTATTGTAT
>JAAYMO010000176.1 GCA_012521375.1 Clostridiales bacterium | reverse complement strand
ATACTCAATCTGGGATTAAATGATGATACTGTTGAGGCAATACATAAGATTACAGGCAATGAGAGGTTTGCATATGATAGCTACAGAAGATTTATACAAATGTTTAGTGATGTTGTTATGTCAATCGATAAATATAAATTTGATAATATTTTTGAATCTATAAAAGAAAAATATTATGCCAAATATGATACTGATTTAAGTGGGGAAGCTCTGAGAGAGATAGTTGATAAATACAAAGCGTTGTATAAAGATCAAATAGGAAATCCGTTTCCTGAAGATCCTAAAACACAGCTTATTTTAGCTGTAAAAGCTGTATTTCGCTCTTGGAATAATGAGAGGGCTAAGATATACAGAAAACTAAACGGAATTCCTGATGATTTAGGAACAGCTGTAAATGTTCAATCTATGGTATTTGGAAATATGGGAGAAGATTCAGGAACAGGCGTAGCATTTACCAGAAACCCTGCTACTGGAGAGAAGAAGCTTTTTGGAGAATTTTTGATAAATGCTCAAGGAGAGGATGTTGTTGCAGGCATAAGAACGCCTGAAAGTATAGAAAAGTTAAAAGATATTATGCCAGAAATCTTCGAACAATTTGTGAATATAGCCGAGCTGTTAGAGAATCACTATAAAGATATGCAAGATATCGAATTTACTATTGAGAAGGGTAAGTTATATATCCTTCAGACTAGAAATGGCAAAAGAACAGCTTTTGCCGCTGTAAAAATTGCAGTTGATCTAGTAGATGAAGGAAAGATAACGAAAGAAGAAGCTATTATGAGAGTTGAACCTGTGCAGCTAGATCAATTATTGCATCCTACCTTTGCTGCTGATACATTAAAAAGAGTGATACCAATTGCAAAAGGGCTTCCCGCTTCTCCAGGAGCTGCTACTGGTAAAGTATATTTTACCGCTGAAGCTGCTGTAGAAGCAGCAAGAAAAGGTGAAAAGGTCATATTGGTAAGGCAGGAAACATCACCTGAAGATTTAGAAGGGATGATAGAAGCTCAAGGGATACTTACTGCGAGAGGCGGCATGACTTCTCATGCTGCAGTTGTTGCTAGAGGTATGGGAAAATGCTGTGTTGCAGGCTGTGAAGCGATAAAGATAAATGAACAGAGCAAAAAGTTTGTAGTTGATGGAAGAACCTTTAACGAAGGAGATTATATATCTCTAGATGGAAGTACAGGCAATGTTTATGAAGGAGAAATAGAAACTCATGAACCTGAGTTAAGCGGACATTTTGGACAGTTGATGGAGTGGGCTGACCAAATACGAAAACTTAAAGTAAGAACAAATGCTGATACTCCCAGAGATGCAAGTCAAGCGGTGAAATTTGGAGCTGAAGGTATAGGTTTATGCAGAACGGAACACATGTTTTTCGACGAAACTAGGATTCCAGCTGTAAGAGAAATGATTGTAGCTGAAAATGTAGATCAAAGAAAAGCTGCTTTAGAAAAGCTTCTTCCTATCCAAAGGCAGGATTTTATTGAAATATTTGCAGCTATGGGAGACAGACCAGTAACCATTAGGCTTCTTGACCCTCCGCTGCATGAATTTTTGCCACATGAAGAAGAAGACATTAAGAAATTAGCGGAAGATATGAAAATAGAATACGAGAAGCTGAAAGCCAGAGTGGAAGAATTAAAAGAATTCAATCCAATGTTAGGTCATAGAGGATGTAGACTTGCAATCACATATCCTGAAATAGCGGAGATGCAGACTAGAGCAATAATTGAGGCAGCCATTCATGTGAAGAAGTATAAAGGAATAGATGTAAAACCTGAAATAATGATACCTCTTATAGGAGATGTGAAAGAGCTGGCATATTTAAAAAATATTGTGGTTAAACTGGCAGATGAAATAATAAAAGATTCAGGCATAGAGCTAAAATACCTATATGGTACAATGATTGAAATTCCAAGAGCTACTTTGCTTGCTGATGAAATTGCTCAAGAAGCAGAATTTTTCTCCTTTGGTACCAATGACCTAACCCAGATGACATATGGTTTTTCCAGAGATGATGCAGGAAAATTCCTTAAAGAATATTATGACAAAAAGATCTTCGATAAAGACCCCTTCCAGGCAATAGATAGAAAAGGTGTAGGAAAGCTGATGAAGATGGCTGTAGAATTGGGGAGAGCAGAAAGATCTGATATAAAACTTGGTATTTGTGGTGAACATGGAGGAGAACCTTCGTCAATTGAATTCTGTCATATAATTGGATTGGATTATGTATCATGTTCGCCATATAGGGTACCTATTGCAAGATTGGCTGCCGCCCAGGCGGTGTTGAAGAAAAAAGTAATAGAGTAAAATAAATGGGTTGGTTGAAGCTCTGCAAGGATAAAATACTTAATTATGAGAGAGAGTACCATAGCCAAATGACGAATAATATGATAATAAGATGTGAAACAGGGTATTGTCACTTAGTTTTAAGGGATAATACCCTGAATTTATCCACGGAAGAATATGTTACAATGATATTAGCAGAGAAGAATCGAGTCTGTTATATATTGCCAAGTTATGTTCAGAGGATTTGACTCAATAGTACAATCTAAAAATGAGGAGGAATGAGACTAATGGAAAAGCAATTCTTAATAAAAACTGCAGAAGACTTTATAAAGAATATACAAGATAATTACATAACCAAGGAAATAGCAATTTCGGATAATGTTGCGGGAATGAGGATTTTCGATGCTCCGATTTTTGCGTTTGGTTCTGCAGATGATGACTACTTTGCACTATTAAAACAGCCGTCGGTAATAGGGGAACACTTCTTACTTCCAAAAGAATGGTTGCCAGGAGCAAAAAACAGTTATATCCTTTTTCTTGCCCTTTAGTGAAGAAATTAAAAATGGTAATAAAATAGATATGTCATGGCCTTCCGAAGAATGGCTCCATGGACGTATTGAAGGACAGATTTTGCTGAATAAGTTGTGTTTGAAATTAAAGTCTGAATTAATAAATGCAGGATATAATACTGTTGTACCCGGTTTAGATGAGAAATTTTGGTCAAATAATGACAGTTCCAATCATGTAGCGAAATTTACAAGTAATTGGTCTGAAAGACATGCTGCATTTATATGTGGGCTTGGAACATTCGGTCTTTCTAAAGGACTTATAACTCAAAAAGGTATAGCAGGAAGATTTGGGAGCATCATTACAGAATTATATTTAGAACCTGATAAAAGAGGATATGAAAAAATATATGAAAACTGTTCCATGTGTGGTAAATGTGCAGAAAATTGCCCAGCTGGCGCAATATCTATAGAAAATGGGAAAGATCATATTATATGTTCTAGATTTATAGACAAAACAGCTGAAATTTATACACCTAGGTATGGATGTGGAAAATGTCAGGTAGATGTACCTTGTGAATCAAAAATACCTAGACAATAAAGACGAGTCAAGATAGGATAAAGACTACAAATAGGTAATTATGATATGTTCTATTCAGGGTAGATATATCAGAATGATAGGTTATTATTCTATTATAGGTTGTATAAACAGAAGTGTTTCATAATAAGTATAAATGTAGATTAGTCCTATTTTATTACTTATGTTCCTTACAGGGCACGATTTTATAAAGAATCTCTGAGATGAAGAAGCTGTTGAAGAAGTATTAATCTAAAGTGAAGTTGATATTGAAATGAAGTAACTATGAGTATATCTTTAGACTATAAGAATTAGCAAATATTATGGGATTTGAGATAATTTAGTAAGACATAGCAAGGGATTTATGATAATATAAATTTAGAGGATACCTAAAGAAAGTTCCAACATAGCAACAAAAACAAAACAGTTTAGTAAAAGCTATTGAAGTATTAGAGTGGTGGTGAAACTTATAAAAAACATTCAAAAAAACTTATGGCCATTTGCAGCTATAAAAGGAAAAATCATTAAAACTTTCCATAATAACAATAGCGTTTTAGGTGAGTGTGTACGTGTTAATACCCAAAGGATTTATTATTTATCAATTATTGCCATTCCGTTGCGTATTATCAATATTTTTCTATTTACTTTTAAGAAATCCTATGACACACTAGTTTTAAAGACATGGAGTCAAGGAATTGTTGCATCCCATTTTATATTACTTATTTTTATGATCGGGTTTTTCTTAACTACTCATAAACTAAAAAACAGAACAGAGCCAAATAAAATCATGTTCGCATTACAATTACACCAATATAACCCAAAAGAGGTTAATTGAAATCCAACAAAAACAATTAGAACAAATGGCATATTATGATCCACTTACTGATTTGCCTAACAGGCGATTATTAGAGAAATTGATCAAAAAAGAGTTTTCTTCAATGCAGCGTTACGGTTATGAAACGGTTATAATAATTTTAGACATCGATAACTTTAAATACATAAATGATACATACGGTCATCCAGTAGGTGATAATATACTTAGGCAACTGGCAGATCTTTTAAAAAGCAATGTTAGAGAATCAGATACTGTATCTAGGTTTGGTGGAGAAGAATTTATTATACTTATGCCCAAAACTTCTGTGGAAGGAGGATATGCCTTTGCTGAAAGACTAAGAAAAATAATTATGGAAAAAAGCTTTAACATAGGTTCGATTACATTACAAATTACTTCTAGCTTTGGTGTATCTTCAATGCGAAATATGACTAGCCAATCTTTAGAGGATTACTATTTTCTTGCAGATAAAGCACTCTATTTGGCTAAACAAAGCGGTAAAAATAGAGTTGAAAGAGCTTATGAGAGGGCAGGGATGGAAGACACGTGTGAAAGAGTAGCAAGGGTGTCCGAATGACATGTTACATTAGATAAGCTCTGAATGAATAAAATAATATAGTAGTAGTCAAATAATTCTTGTATATTAAATATTTGCGGGTTTCATTAAAAGTTAAAATAAGGATGCTGCCATTAATTGAGATAAAAGGCAGCGTCTTTTTTGTGCGACGGGCAGTCGCATCTGTTGTGTACTAACACAACAATGTTGCTGTTAAGAAAAGCAGACATGTTATGGAAGTAAAAACGGGCTGGGAGTTCGGAAGGGGTATGTGAGAAAAGCGACTCATTTTACGTTGAGACAATTCCAAGCGGCCTAACGTTTGACCAATTACAAGCTAATTAATATAATATAAACCATAAGAATACATTTATAAAAGACGTGCTATGAAAAGTCAACAAATATTTAATTGTTCTTTGACAACCACATAGAGATTCTGGTACTAACGAGAGTTTGTGGGTGACCATTGATAGTTAGGGTCAAAAGGCCTGTTATCTTT
>JAAYMO010000175.1 GCA_012521375.1 Clostridiales bacterium | reverse complement strand
CTGTCTACATATATAAATTTATTCTATTGTTTTACTTCCATTCCTTTTGATTTGCTTTTTCATTATTTACACAACTATTATACTGCTGCATATTATGATTATATATTAGTTTTTTGAAGGAGTGAATTTATATTTATGGCAACTGCTTCAGCCCTTATCCGCGGAGGCCCATTAGCACCTTCCTTATCAGGTATAGTATTCTTTACAGATGTTCAGGGGGGAGTCCAGGTATGTATATCTGTAAGAGGACTGCCCAATTTTAAGCCTGCTACGGGAAATCAGGCCCCTATCGGTCCCCACGGTTTCCATATACACCAGTTCGGCAATTGTGAGGTTGGAGATCCTAATGATCCCTTCAAAGCAGCGGGTGAGCATTGGAATCCTGATAATCAGCCACATGGAAACCACGCGGGAGATTTTCCAGTTCTATTCTCAAATGGAGGAAGAGCTTTGATGTGCTTTTTCACCAATAGATTCAGGGTAAGAGATATCATAGGAAAAGCTGTAATTATACATCAGAACCCGGATGATTATCGGAGCCAGCCAGCAGGAAATGCAGGAAAAAGATTGGCTTGCGGGGTTATACGTCTTGTAAAATAAAAGAAGAAACTTCTAATCCTGAACACCTCCCTTGCATCCCCCCATTGTAAAAGAAAGTATGCTTTCTTTACAAAAAAACTATGAACAGGAGGAAATCATATTAACTTTCCTCCTGTTCATAATATTTTATCTTATACTATTCACTTTCTTTAATATATTTATTAACTTTTTATCATTAAAATCTACCCACACTTTAACATTTTATCTCTTAATATACCTTCTGCCTTTTCGTAATCTTCCATGTTGACCATTAAATTTACTTTCATTGTATCATTGCCTGTTAACCATCTGCTTAATTTTCCATTATTTACAAATATGGCTAACTTTCTATACTTTCTGTTTCTTTTATTGCATTGCTCTCCCCATTCGTAGCAGCTAATCTTATTCCAGCAGTATAAAAATGATCTGCCCAAAAATATTGCCCTATCACAAATACCCTTTTTACCAAAATAATCATAGGCATAGGTACAAGTTATAATTATCCATAAAATAAACAACATTAGATAAAAAAGACCTGAATCGGTGAACCGTTCAACAGTTATTGACTCATGCAACATTCCTTTTTCTACAAAACCTTCTCTTATTTCCTCTAAAAGCCTATAATTGAATATTTGATACCATTTATCCAAATACTGAGGATAAAGCACAGATACTAATCTATTTAATCGCTTATAAAAAATCCACAAGTATAATAAAGCAACAATTGAAGTACCTATTAAATTAAAAATTAATAATGCTCTGCTTCCACATTTTACATATACAAGCATTTCTCCTGCCCTTGACCTTTTGTTGATCGTTGTTAAAATATCAATTGATGTCATAATCAAAAAAACTATAAATACTAAAAGAAAATATCTCACAAAACTCCCCCTTTTATCTGGCAAAAGCCAGCAGGTTGCCATCCAAATCCATGCAATAGGCGATGTAACCTCCCCAAGGGGTTGATTTTCCTTCAATTATTCCTATGCCCCCTGCCTTGACAACCCTATTGTAATAGTCATCCGGCTCATCCACAGGCAGGTATATCTGACATTTTGGAATTTCGCCTTCTTTCCAATGTTTTATTGTCTTTATATCCATCATATTTTTTATTCCCTCACTAGGCATTATACCCAGTAGCATATTGTCAGCCAACTTAAATTCAGTCATTCCCGGCACGTCCATTAATGGCTCCATGTCTAGAACTTCCTTATAAAAATCTCTGG
>JAAYMO010000019.1 GCA_012521375.1 Clostridiales bacterium | reverse complement strand
TAATGGATTATATAATAGAGCATTTTTATTAACTTTGCTAGTGACTCTTTGCGAAATCTAAATAGAGAATTCGTAAGCGCCACATGGAGGTGGCGCTAGTCGCAAATTGCGAAGCATAGGGCATGGAGGCCCGTTTTGCGACGTTAGAATTCTCTTTTAGATGAGCATTAGAGTCACCAAAGTTAATAACTGATGCGATATTATATATCCATTAGATTGCCTTTATATCAGTTACAGTGTGTATATGTTAGATATATGCTTAAGATATATTGTGAGCTTTGTTAGCAGTTCTTATGCTTATTCTATTTTACTATAGTAACTATGAACTATATAAAAACCGTGTTTTTAGTGGTTCCAAACAAAGTCCCCAGAGGAATACCCTAATACCAGAGACTAGAGACCGGCGACCAGAGACTGACCCTATAGGAATCCCCCAGGCTTCGCATTACTTTTCCACATATCCCAAATGCATAGATAGTTTCTTTGCCACTTCCTTTACATTTCTTATTATGGCAGAAAAATCTTTTTCCTTTAATCTATATGTTGGCCCAGAGACGCTTACGGAAGCTACAGCTTCACCGTAGCAGTCAAAAACGGGAGCGGCTATGCAAGTTACCCCATCTTCCCTTTCCTCGTTATCTATTGCGTAGCCTTGTTTTCTTATAATATCAAACTCTTTCTTCAACTGTTCCATATCTGAAAGAGTATTAGTTGTATATTTTATAAAATTAGTATTGCTTAATACCATATCCTGAACTTTTTTTGGCTGATAAGCTAATATTGCTTTTCCACCTCCGGTGCAATAGAAAGGTACTTTAGCTCCTAACTGGGTAAATAGTTTAAGAAGCTTAGTACTCTCAGATTGGGCTATATAGACGACTTCGTTTCCATCTAAAACCACTAGATTGGTGGTTTCGCCAACCATTTCTCTAAGTTCATCTAAGTATGGTTGAGCAAAAGATGCAAGAGCATTATGTCTTTTTGCCATACCACATATTCTGAAAAGGGCAAAACCAATTCTATACTTTTTGGTCTTTTTGTCTTGTTCAACAATATTGCACTGTTTTAACGTATTAAGCAGATGATACGTGGCGCTGACACCATAATTAAGATTATTGCTTATTTCAGTTACACCAAGGCCATCTTCAGATTTTGCAAGTTCCTCAATAATTTCAATAGCTTTTTTGACAGAACCAATGGTTTTCGTATCTTTTGTTAAGCCGTTATTCAATATTATCACTCCTAAGATGAAATTTACCTATGTTAAAATCATATTACATTTTGGAAGAGCATGTCAATTAAATATGACAAGATAAAAAATTTTAATAGTATAATAAAAATTTTCCCACTAAGATAATAAGTGGGAAAAACCCTTTGAAGTTTCTGCGCGTTTAATACCCTCGGTGATACCTCTACAGGTCCAGGGCTAACAATAACCTATAATCTGGTGCTAATTGCTTATAATTATTTTTCATGATAATCCCCTTAATAAAATTTATTATTAGTGAAAATATATTTACTCATGTTAAATATTATATCCATATAAAGTAAAAAAACCTCTTTTTCAAAAATTTTTAAAAAGAGGTTTTTTAGAGGCCTTCTTGGAAGTTTTTTATGCTTATTTGTCTAGCATAATATCTATTATTTCAATATCAGTGGCTTCCATACCCTTTCTGCCTAATCTGCCTATACTTTCGATGGTAGCTTCAACACCATCCTTTACAAGCCCTTCTCCATTTCTAAAAACTTTTCCTTCAGTGCTTAGTTGATGACCTAAAATAGCAGCATCTACAGCAGAAGCAATCTTTGCTGCGCAGGAAGGTTTTGCTCCATCGCATACTATGCCGCTTACATTTGCAGTGGTATTGATAATTGTTTTTGAAATGGCTTCGTAATCTCCGCCATGTAGGTATGTTATAGCTGCAGCACTTCCTGTTGCAGCGCTTACAGCACCACAATAAGCAGATAGCTTGCCTATCAAGGATTTCTGATGAATAGATACAAGATTGCTAATAATCAATGCTCTTAATAATTTCTCTTCACTAACCTTTAATTCCATAGCATATTCAACTACAGGAAGAGTCACAGTGATACCTTGATTTCCGCTTCCTGAGTTGATAACAACAGGAAGTGAGCATCCACTCATTCTGGCATCGCTTCCTGCGGCAGCTTTTGCCTTAGCTCTAACTTTTACATCATCACCATAGTATTTTAACAATGTCTTGCCTACACTAACACCATAGTCATTTTTTAAGCCTTCTTCAGCTATAGCTGTATTTTTTTCAATTTGATTTTTTAGCAAATCACGTAATTCATATTCATCTAAATCTACAGTATCAGCAAATTCGATAATGTCTTTTATGTTGAGAAGACATGTATCACCTGTAGGTCCTTGTTCTTCTTTGTCGTTATTTTCTTTCTCAAAGATTACTTGTCCATTTTTTACTATTTTTATTACATTTGTATGAGATTCAGAAATACAAACTTCTGCAGATTCGTCGCCTGAATAAGCTTTGGCTTCAATATAAAGGTTTTCTACACCTATAAGATGGTAAACTGAGCAATAACCTTCCTTTATAAGCCTTCCAATTTCTTCATATTGTTCTTTCTTTACACTTTCTAGCACCTGAAGCTCTCTATCCGCATCTCCGCCAATTACTCCTGCAATTGCTGCAGCTTCAATTCCTATTAGACCACCTGTATTTGGGACAACAACGCCTTTTACGTTTTTTACTATATTCCCACTACATCCAATTTCTATTCTTTCTGGCTGCTTGCCTAATACAGCTTTTGCTTTAGCCGCAGCATAAGCAATGGCTATGGGCTCAGTACAACCAAGAGCTTCTATAAGTTCATCCTTTAAAATGGCTGTATAATTATCGTATATTTCTTTTGTTAACATCAGATTTCCCCCAATTTAAATGTATTAGTGTAATATATTAACCAATTTCAGGGATATGAAATTGGTTAATAAGATTACTTTGATCAATTATTCGTCATAATTCTAAGGATAGTTCCATCCATATCTTTCATGCCTTCGCTGGACAGTACTCCCAGATTCCTAATGGTAGCTTCTACATCATCACCTACAATACCATCATAATTGGATATAACAACTCCATTTACAGCAAGGTATGCTTGTATAACAGCTTCACTTGCAG
>JAAYMO010000174.1 GCA_012521375.1 Clostridiales bacterium | reverse complement strand
CCTGGGTAGTGTATCTTCACTGCAGATATAGGGGCAGCAAAGAAAGGATATTTAAAGGTTTTACCAAAAAGCTCTATACTGGTATGTACAGGAGTTTTTGAATAAATCAAATCCATATTTATTTTTATTTCTTGAAGCTTTTGATAATTCCTCATAGAAGATGAACCGCTGCCTTTTCCTCCAGGTCCGGGTATAAGGCCTCTACAGGCTATACCGTTGCATTCCTTGCATACCAGGCATCTGCCTCTCATATTCTTTCTGGCGTTTTCTAGGATCTGATTATAGTCCATAGTTCGACCCCCTTTATTACCTATTCTAGATAATTGTACCATGTTATGGAGAATATATGAAGAACATAAAAAATGAACCATGGAGAATATCTTTCTCCATGGCTCAAAGTATTTCTTCTATTATTTCTACTGCTTTTTCAGATTTTTTCATTTTATTAGTCCCCTTCCAATAAGTATTAGTGCAAAAATATAAATATAGTTTTTTATAGTAAAAAAGCTTTAACATAAAGCTTTTGGGTAATATTACCCAAAAAGTGAGCCACAGAGAACCGTCCCCGATGGCTCAGTTCATATAGTTCTTCAGCTTTAATGCTATTTCCACATTTAATCTATCGTCAGGATTATTTAGATCCACATTGAGTATTTTTTGTATCTGGTCGATTCTGTATATGGCAGTATTATAGTGTATGTACATCTTTTGGGATACTTGCTTTATATTTCCATTGCAATTGAAATAAGCTTCCAGCGTTTCTAACAGATTGCTATCTTTCTTTTCATCATGTTCAATCAGGGGTTTCACTATGTTGGTGATAAACTTTATTCCATCGTCGTTAATATCTTGAAATAATTGGAATATGCCTAAGTCTTCATAATATATCACATTTTTTTTGCTGTACATAACCTTGCTTATTTTCAGTGCTTTTTTAGCTTCTTTGAAACTTTCGCATATATTAATCGGATTATCATAGGGTTTGCCTATGCCTATATTAACTGAAACGTCCAGTTTAAGTTTAGCATATTCTCTAGAAAGGAAATTGCTGAATTTGAGAAGTGACTCCTTATATTCTTTAGAATAAAAAATACATAAATTCTTCACTGGCAATAGCATGACAATATATGAACCAATAATGCCAATTATAGGTTTTTTTTCGAAGGCTTCTATAGTATTTAGAGCTACGTCATACATTTTGGTGATAAATTCTTGATAATTGTTTATTCCAGGTATATCATAGGAATTCACATTACAATCTAAAATCAATACTGAATACTCTTTTTCCAAATCCCAATTAAAATATCTAGCCCTTTGAATAATCTGATTTACATCTTTAATGCTGCCGCTGGTAAGCTCTATCAAAAACTGATCTTTATAATGTCTTACTATGTTTTTTATCTTTTCTCTATTAAGAAAATCTAGAGCAATTATAGATGTTGCTCTTTCAAGAGTGTCTATATCTGTCTTGCATATTCTTCCATTTATTTCATAGCATTTCAAATATCCAAGAGTATTGTTGAGAGCAATTATAGGGAGTTTAACAGGGGTAATATCTTCACCTTGTTTTTTCATTATTCCCATGTTGTCCCTTATTTCATCTGTTATGCTGCTTGCTAATATATTGCTGTTCATATCTTCTATTTCTACGGGATTTTTTACAAGGTCTGCAACTGCATCAACTATCTTGTCCAAATCATTGTAATTTACCATAATATCCATAAGCCTATTGTTGGCATATTCTATTTTCTGCAAAACTTTTGCTTGTCGATTGGTTATATATCCTAAGATAGGTTGTATCAAATCAGAATAAGACATGTGTTGTGGGAATTCAATAATTGGAAAATCTAAAGCCTCTGCAGTGTTTATCATTTGCTCGGTATAGCCTGCAAGATACCTTTTAGGCTTTATACCTAAACCGGCTAACTTCTTTTTATCAAGAAAGGGTATCAATCTATTTAAAGCATTATAGTCATCTTTTATTGCATATCCTGTGGTAAACAGCAATTCTCCAGGTTTTACCCATTTTTCAATATCCGGAACCTCCATTATATTAACATTAGTTACAACTCTGTCCAATCCTTTTTTGCCTGCTATAACTTTTACTCCTTTTAGTTCTTCTTTTTCAAGTATTTCTCTTAATGTAGTTCCATACATACACTGCCACCTCTTAATCCTTATATTTGTTATTATGTCACAATTATAGTTTAATGAATTTTAAGAAATTAGGCAACATATTTCGCCTTTTTTTGACATTTTATATAGATTGAAGTTATCAGAAATACAATTGTATAATTGGAAGT
>JAAYMO010000173.1 GCA_012521375.1 Clostridiales bacterium | reverse complement strand
GCTTTGGTGTTATAATATAAAAACTGTTGAAAGGATGATTTCTTATGAAGAATAAAGTAGTTGTAAAATATAAGAAAATAGGGAGGGCCACTATACTTTAACCCTCCTGAAAAAATGGAGGTAAGAAATTGATCAACGAAAAACCTATTATTTCAAAATGACTCGCTGATATGTATGACTGATATGAAACAGATACAGATGATATAGAATTTGCATTGTCAGTTATAGGTTCAGAGCCAAAAAGGATTCTTGAGATAGCTTGTGGAAGCGGTCGTATTCTTGTTCCTCTTGCAAAGGTAGGTCATAATGTTACTGGATTGGATTTTGATAAGTATATGTTGAGCAAAATTGAATCAAAATCTGTTAGGATGGACAACATCACTTCACTTGGCGTAAAGCTGATGCAATCAACGATGATAGGGGCAATGGAGGAGAAAAAATGGAAGAACCCAGAATTATAGTAAATACAATTATGACAAAAGAAGATTATAGAAAGTTCTTGTATATCGCAACCTTTAGAAGAAACAAACTAATAATTCCCCTACTGTGCTTAATTAGTTTGATTGGAAGCATTATAATAGGTATCGGAAATGGTGATATAAATCTGGTATTGGTTATAACAAGTTGGGTATTTTTATTTGCTCTGTCAATTATGGTTGTTGTTTTTAAAGTCGAAAGAAAAAATGCCCAACGAATAAAGACAGACAAGACTGGTGCTTTTGATAGTGTTAATATATTAAAATTCTATGATGATAAAATTACTATGGAAAATAAGGCTCTTAAGTCAACAGGTGAGCTAAAGTATGAACAATTTTATGCCGTAATGGAAAGCAGAGACTATTTCATATTTTATTTTACAGTAAATCAAGCTTCATTAATAAGAAAAAAAGATGTTGATAATCTTAAAGAATTCAAAGAGTTTATCGTCAATAAATTTAGAAACAAGTATAAAGAGATTTAAAACTAGTAACCGTTCCAAATAAAAAACAATGAATAAAGACAGAATTATTATAATTCAAAAGAAGGTTAATGTGTATACCTATTAGGTAATATGCTAGTAGGGTGCATGAAATAAAGAATATATGTATTTTGGAGAGGCGGGTATATGAATTCATCTGCAATCAGCGTAAGACATGTAATTGCTTGGATAGCTATATACCTTATTGTATGCGGCATAATTCCTACTGCATTAGATATGTTGATCTGGAGAGCATTAAATAAAGAAATATCAGCTTGGCTTAATCTTTTAACCATGATTGTTCTCAATAGCATATTTTTGCGTACTTTAATAATAAGATATCAATTGAAAGTGAGAATTTTTAGCAATATATCATTAAAAGGAGTATTATTGGCTTGTGTCTGTTCAGTTTTATTTTTTATTTTACTTGATAAGATTATAGATCCTTTTATTGATAGTATATTTGTTACTAGCGCAGAAGAATATAGGAGAACAATAGAGCTACTACGGCAATTTCCTATTGTAAGCTTCATACGTGTATGCTTACTTGCTCCAGTAGTGGAAGAGATATTAATAAGAGGTTGCATATTAGATTCTTTACAGAATAAATATGGCTTAATCTTTGCACTTGTGATATCAACACTTTTATTTGCTATACTTCATTTCAATTTTGTACAAACCATATCAGCTGTAATATGTGGCCTGATACTAGGCTTGCTATATATAAATACAGGATCATTGTTTATTTGTATTTTGGCTCATTCGTTGTATAATACTATTTCATATTTTACAAGTGTCCTATTGTAAATCTTATACATAATCTAATTACAAGCATTGGCTTATACGAGAGCAGAGGTAATTATTAATATGATTACTATAATCCCTTCTCAAAGATACATTCACTTTAGACATGAGGGTAATGTAAAGGATGTATAGATATCATACAAGAACATTATTAATATTATGTATGTGGGGTGAAGATGTTGTGAAAAAGTATTTCAGGGTTATGTTTGTTATTTTGGCAATACTGAGTTTTGCAGCTTGTAGTCCTACGCAAGTTCCTACAGACAGTCCTTCAAAAGTTCCTACAGATGAAGAAGTGAAGCTTGCATATCAGCAGGCAACAGAAGCATATTCTTGGTTTGATTTAACCACAATGAACTTTGATGCAAACAGTGAAATAGAATATAATGGAAATATCTACATGAAAGTGAATCAAGAAGGCATTCAATCTTTATCTGACTTGGAAGCATATCTACGTAATCTTTTTTCTGAAGACATAGTAGATTCTCTATTAGAAACCAATCGCTATATAGATATAGATGGTGTTTTATATGCCATGCCTGCTGATAGAGGTACAAATATTTTTGCAGGAGAAGAACATCATAAAATAATCCGTGAGAGTGATAAAAAAATCATATATGAAGTGACTGTTGATATATTGGATGATAATTTAGAAAAAGCTGTGGATGAAGAGGTTTATTCTTTCTCATATGAATTTATAGAAGATAAATGGGTATTCACTAATTTCAGCCTTGTCAGATAATAATAAATTTATGGCTCAATAAAAGCTTAGGGATAATAAAATTTGGACATGTTCCAACGCAGTCTGAAATCTAACTCACTGCCATATCAGAATTAACCCATAAATATAAGTTTTTATTGATTAGATAAGAAATCAGGTATCTATATGTCATATTATAAAGCAAAAACTCTAAGTAACACAAATAAGAGAAAAAGTGTTAATGGAGGGTGATAAAATGAAAGTAAAGGTAATAGAAATGGTAGGTTCATTAGAAGAAAGATTAATAGATTTTGCAAGGGATTTAGTAAGAATTAAAAGCAGGACAGGTGAAGAAGGAGAGGTAGTAAAAAGAATTGCCGAAGAAATGAAGGTCCTTGAATATGATGAGGTCATTATAGATAAGGTAGGCAATGTAATAGGGAAAATCGGTAACGGAAATGAAAAGTTGCTTTTTGATTCTCATATTGATAATGTTGATGTTAATGACTATGATGAATGGGAATATGACCCATATGGAGGGGTAATAAAAGACGACAAATTCTATTCTCTTTTACCATATTATTTATAAAATTTACAAATGAGTGAGGTGTATTCTATGGAAAATATTCAATATGTACAATACAATAGAAATAGGGAGCCGACAACTTCTATAGAATTTCTGGGATTAGAAGCTGCAAAACAAGTGAAATCTTTTCATGAAAGTATAGATATTTATCAACCTACTCCGCTGGTAAAGCTGGCAAATCTGGCTAAAGAAGTGGGTGTACAATCAATCTTTGTTAAAGATGAATCCTATCGCTTTGGTCTCAATGCATTTAAAGCACTAGGCGGAAGCTATGCCATTGCAAAAAAAATTTCTGCACAGTTAGAAGAAGGTGAGTTATCTTACCCATACTTGACATCAGAAAAGGTCAGAGAAAAACTTGGAGAGTTAACATTTGTGACAGCAACAGATGGTAACCATGGCCGAGGTGTTGCTTGGACTGCAAAAAAATTTGGACATAAGTCTGTTGTGTACTTACCGAAAGGAAGTGCAAAAGAGCGTTTAGAAAGTATTCGCTCTGAAGGTGCAGAAGCAAGTATTACTGATTTTAACTATGATGATACTGTTAGGTATGCAGAAGAAATGGCAAATAAACATGGGTGGGTATTAGTACAAGATACCGCGTGGGATGGTTATACAGAAATCCCGAAGTGGATAATGCAGGGATATATTACCATGGCTGTTGAAGCATACGAACAGTTGGGAAATATTAAACCAACCCATATATTTTTACAAGCTGGTGTTGGATCTTTTGCTTCTTCAATTCTGGGTTTTTGCGTTAATATCTATGGTTCAGAAAGGCCGATTGCTACAATAGTTGAACCAAATCTTGCCGACTGTATCTTCAGAACTGCGGCAGCCAATGACGGAGCATTACATAAAGTTGGCGGTGATATGAACACAATTATGGCAGGTTTAGCATGTGGTGAACCGAGCTTTTTAGCATGGGATATTATGAAAGATTATGCTGATTATTTTGTATCAATTCCAGATGAAGTCGCCGCAAAAGGAATGAGAATCTTGGGAAATCCCTTATCAGGAGATGAACGTGTCATTGCTGGAGAAAGTGGAGCAGCTGGCTTTTCCTTTGCAATGGAAATATTAATGAACCCAAAATATCAGAGCTTGAAAGAAAGAATGGGGATTGATAAAGATTCATGTCTACTGTTTTTCAACACAGAAGGAGACACAGATAAAGAAAACTATAGAAAGATAGTTTGGGGATAACATTGCTGCATGCCTAACCATGCAGCAAAACTGTTTGGTGTAGAAGAGTAAGGGAGAGTTTTTATGGCTAATACTATCAGTAAAAGAGAAAGAATCATATGGGTTTCATCGGTGATTCTTATAATTACAATATTTATACTTGTCATTAACAAATATCAGGCGACCTTAAATCTAACAAATGAAAGAGTTTCAGAATTGGAAGCTGAGAAAACAAACTGGATCCAGAGAGAAGCAAATCTAACTTCACAGGTTGAGGAACTCATAAAACAATCAGAACAGTATGCCCAGATTATAAGCACCTTTCCAGCAAATAATCCGGATATTATTGAGGGTTTAAAGCGACAAGGATTTGACGGTAATGTGCAGGATATAATAAATGATCTCGTAAAACATAATGAATTAATTCCTTATAAAGGTGTATTAGGCGGGAAAATGGGTTTTTACTTCGAAGATAAAATATATGTCCTTTCGGATAAATGGGTTTTTGCATATTTTGAAGATGGACACATCAGCGGATATATGCTGCTCAATTATAGTATAGATAACAATAATATTTCATGGAAAGCTATTGATTCTTATTTGTTCGGAGAGTGACAATATACAAGTTGTTTATATTAACTTTACGGAATAAAGGTTTCAAAAGGAGAATATTATGCATGAAAAGAAAGTAAAAGGTATCTTGTCAGCTCAAAATGGAATGAACACATATCGTGGATGTTCTCATGGTTGTATCTATTGCGATTCAAGAAGCAAGTGCTATCAGATGGATCATGATTTTGAAGATATAGAAGTAAAGATAAATGCCGCTGAACTATTAGAAGATGCCTTGCGAAGAAAGAGAAAGAAATGCATGATTGTTACTGGAGCAATGAGCGATCCATATATTCATCTGGAAGAAAAAATCGGACTCACAAGAAGATGTATTGAACTCATTTATCATTATGGCTTTGGATTAGCTATACAGACAAAATCGTCAAGAATCCTAAGAGATTTGGATTTGCTCAAAAAAATAAATGAAAAGACAAAGTGTGTGGTTCAAATGACTCTTACCACATATGATGAAGAGTTGTGTAAGATAATCGAACCCAATGTAAGTACAACAAAAGAGAGGTATGAAGTATTAAAGATAATGCAGGATAACGGGATACCTACAGTTGTATGGTTAAGCCCTCTCTTACCGTTTATCAATGACACAGAAGAAAATATCCGAGGGATTCTGAATTATTGTATAGAGGCTAAGGTCTATGGCATTATCTGTTTTGGTATTGGATTAACACTAAGAGAGGGAAACAGAGAATATTTCTATAAGAAGCTTGATGAACATTTTCCAGGAATGAGAGAACGATATGTGGCAGAGTATAAGTATTCATATATAGTAAATAGTCCAAATAACCACATGTTGATGAATATAGTAAAAAGAACAAGTGAAGCTTATGGTATATTATGCGATGTCAAAGAGTGCTTTAACTATCTTCATACATTTGAGACCAAAGATGAGTATGAACAATTAATGCTACCTGGATTAGATAAGCCAATAATTAGACGATACTAAAGGTTTTATTCAATGCAATCTAGAAAATTATTACATGAAGATTTGGAGGAAGAAAATGCGTATTACATATGAAAACTATAAAAATCTTTCCCTGATATATGTTTATCTAAGAGAGTTTGATGGTTTAAAGGTGGATACAATTACATGTGCCGACACATATTTATTATTTGACAGATATGATAATTGGATTGGATTCGAAGTGTTCGATAGGCTGCCAGATGGCAGCAAGATAGAGTTACCTGTACTTCCATATACCTATTTTCCCAAAGGAAAAGAAATAGTTAAGATGAGTAAAAATAGAATTTTAGTCCTGTTTGATTCAAATTCTATTGTATTTAGAAGAATATATACTGATTGTAATATTGATTACAATAGAAATGGTCTACAGGGTTTTGAATTCATACTTACAGATATTGAAGGCGATTTTGATAACAAGACATATATATTTAAGGAGTAGTAACTATGGAGTTTTTAATGGCATTATTGATTTTCCCAGTATTATCATTTATTTTTGGGATAATTGGTCAGATATTGATAAAAAGAGTATATATAGTTGTTGGTATAACTTTATTATGCTGGCTTATTGCTACCTTTACAATATTTAACGATAGTTTTTTGATATGGGTATTTATCTATTCTATATTATCTATGATAGGGGCACTAATAGTGTGCTATATCAAAAAGCCTAAAAATTAGTGAGTTATATTTCAAAATATATAACATATCAATATAATCTTTAATATATGAAGAGGAAAAAATGAAAAAGAAAAAAATATTATCTATAATTGGAGTCGCATTGGGACTTATTATACTAATAGGAATATTTGGCACTTGTTATTATACGGGAGTGGCTGTTTTCACCAACTCCATTATTTTATGGGTGTGGATATATTTAATTCGGTTACCCATGACAATAAAAAGATATATACTGTTGAGGATAGTCTGCATGCAGAAATATTTTTTGATTACCCCGATGAATATGAGAAAAACATTTTTGATTTTATAGACGAATTTGCAGCAGATATATAAGTATAATGCTGTACAAGTGCTAATGATTGCCATATACATAGTGTAATGTGGATAGCAGATATAAAATATGCAAAACGCGAACAAAGGGGAAGATAATTCTATGTTATTGAAACATTTGAAGCAGCAAATGCTCCTTCCTGTGGAAGAGTACATCATCAATAAAGCTGTAAACATAAGAGGAACGGAAGTTTTGTTGCTGAGCTTTACTGTTGAAAAAGATAAGAACAGCCTATGGGTACTGTACGAAAATCATAATTTAAATGATGATAGTTGTGACGAAGAATATCACGAGGAATTCTATACCGAAAGGGAAGAAATGACTACTAATAGAGAAGAATTTCTTCATCACATAAAGGAGAGTCATAGACAAAAGTATTTTCATATAAAGGATATGGAAATGCAAGGTAATATCATCAGGTTCGGCTCATCAACCAGCAGCCCCATCTATGACAGAAATATAGAAGGAAAGATGCATTTACAGCACTTTGTGGAGAAAGGACTGATTTCTGAAGAGTGGGATGAGAAGAGATTAGAGAATCTGGTGATTGCCAGATATGACCAGATGGAAGATGAAGAGTTACCCAAAATAGATAAGACAAAGGAATTGTCTGTGGTTCTGAGGATTGATAGAGATATTAGGGAAGTAGCTATTCAACATCCATTTGTTGTGAAGTTCGGCAAACAGGATATTGGGACAAAAGTTACCTATTATGATGAGACTCTTGAGAAAGAGAGCTATTTCTTTATTGATGAGATATATTCCTACGATCCTTATGAAGACATCTTGGAGAAATCAAAGCAGATAGAAGATCCTGAAGAAAGAGAAAATATGATTCAACATATTACAAAGGCTTTGGAAACTGTATGTCCTAAAGGGAAAAAACTTGCTGTAATAAAATACGAGACAGAAGATGAAACACAATTAAGATTTGTGATGAAGGATTATCTGGAAGCAAAACCTGTACATAGCTGTTCATCTATAGGATTCATATGTAAAAATGATGAAATTGGAATCAATGGATATAAGCTGAAGGAATGTGTAATGCAGTCTATAGACAAGGATTTTAACGGTGAACTGGAGATTGAACTGTTTTCTAAATATGTGGTAATAGCAGAAGAAACGATTTACTAACGATAAAATAAATGGAGGACTTGATTTATGAAAAGACGTGATTTAATGCTTGCTTTACTAGTGGTTATAGTTTGGGGAGCAAATTTTACAGTGATAAAGTTAGGACTTAGCGGCATACCGCCATTGTTATTGGTGGCATTGAGATATGTTTTTGCTGTCTTTCCTGCTATATTTTTTGTAAAGAAACCATCGGTCAGGTGGAAATATATTGTTATCTATGGAATTGCTGTAGGAGTTGGTCAGTTTTCTTGTTTGTTCTATGCGATGGACATAGGTATGCCAGCTGGTATATCTTCTATAGTTTTACAGTCTCAGGCTTTTTTAACTCCCTTGTTTGCTGCAATACTGCTGAAAGAGTCTATAACCAGTTCCCAAATAACAGGCCTTATTATAGCTGGTATTGGGCTTTGTTTAATTGGTGGCACTATAGGAGATAGCGGACTTTCTACCATTCCTTTTGGCGCATTCTTACTAACATTGCTTGCAGCTTCTTTCTGGGCTATATCAAACATAATATTAAGATATGCCAAAAATGATACGGAGGCCCAGGGGGAAAAAATTGATATGATGGGCTTGGTCGTATGGTCAAGTCTTATACCCCCTATACCTCTTCTAGGTATCGCATTACTGCTGGATTCGCCAGAAACTTTATTAAATTCATTTAGTAATATAAGCTTCATTTCCGTATTTTCAGTACTTTATTTAGCCCTTTGTGCCACTTTATTAGGGTACGGTGTATGGAGCGACTTGATAGGCAAATATCCTGCTGCCAAGGTAGCGCCATTGTCTCTCTTAGTTCCTATAACAGGGCTTATTACATCACAAGTAGTTCTAGGTGAGAGGCTGACAAAAATCCAATGGCTAGGAGGGGCGATAATAATTCTGGGACTTTTGATAACTAACTTCGGATTTGCACCTATAAAGGCTATATTTAAATCAAAAGATGTCTAATTCATACTGTAATATAAATGGCTGATGCCAATATGAAAACGAGAGAAGAATGATAAGTGATAGAATGTTTAGACTGACAAAGCCTTAAAGAATATTTGGAGGGAGTTTATGAAAAGAATACTCACAGTGCCAGAAGAGATATATAAAAATGAGAGAGTACTGTATGCTGGAAATCACTATATAAGCTTGCCTGAAATAAACTCAAAAGATGCTTCAATAAAGAGCCTTAACATTATAAGCATGTCCAACAAAGGTTTAGTACAAGTGG
>JAAYMO010000018.1 GCA_012521375.1 Clostridiales bacterium | reverse complement strand
GCAGTTCCTTACTCAGATAGGCGAGCTTCAAATTCAGATAAACCATTTAAAAAGCAAACAAAAAGACTATATCATAAAATCTCCTATGGACGGGATTGTACTATTTGCAGAAGCACCTGAAGGCAGTTTAGTTCTTCAAGGGAAGTTGGTCTTTCAAATAGGCAGCTATGATGAAATGTATTTTTCCAGTGACATTTTGGTAGATGATATTGCCAATATAAAAGAAGGTTCAGAGGTATTAATAAGCAATAAAGATCTGGGCATCAATTATGTAAGGGGAACAGTAAGAAAAATATATCCTCAGGCTTTCAGTAAAATGTCTGACTTGGGTATTGAGCAAAAAAGAATAAAGATAGAAATAAGCTTTGATGGGGAAATAAACGATTTAAGGCCAGGCTATGACATGGATATAAAAATTATTACTGCCAGTTCTAAGAATACACTGCTCATAGAAGACAAGGCAGTCTTTGAGCAGGGAGGAAAATTCTATGTTTTTGTGAACGACAATGGAGTAGCAAAACTTAGGCAGATAGAAAAAGGTCTGGAAAGCGATGATATGATAGAAGTGACTGATGGACTTCAGGAAGGTGAACAAGTCATATTGTCTCCAGATGAGGATATCAATGAAGAGACAAAGATTAAATAAAATAATTTATCATTAAATGTAGGTAATTGTAAAAATATGAAATATTGCAAAAAATAATTTATTTTTTGAATTGACATGGTATAATAAGGTATAACAAGCTATGGTATTATTTATTATTATACTAAGAGAATATACTTTTCTACAAAATGGGGTACTGTCATCAAAGATAGATGACCAGGATGCGTGGCAATTCTTTGTTATGGCAAATGATTTTTGGGGGGAAATGTGCAATGTATTTGCATATAAAAACATTAGGGGATTTTGATATCTGTTATGGAAAATAATCTCTATTAGAAGAAACCAAACGGTCGTATAAACTATATAAACTGCTCCAATATTTTATTTCTTTCAGAAACAAGAAATTGCTTCCTGAAGTGATAATAGATAATCTATGGCAGAATCAAGAATCCAATGATCCTAAAAACATGCTGCGCACCCAAATTTTCAGGCTTAGAAAATTGATAAAAAAATTTCTTCCATCAGATGCTGATGAATCAAAATTCTTTACCATTACTTTTGCCAACGGATATTATTGCTTTGAAACTGGAGAATTTGTGAGCATAGATGCAGTTGAATTTGAGGAATTGATTAACCAAGCTATGAAAAAAGAAACAGAAGACATTGATGAGGCTATTAAGCTATATTGTGATGCTTTAAGTTTATATAGAGGTCCATACCTATCAGTAAACTCCTATGAGGTATGGCTGGTTCCAATAAGAAATCATTACAGAAGATTGTACATAAAATCATTGCTCAGGGTAGCTGAATTATACAAGAAAAAAGATGAACATGGCAAAATTATAGATTTATGCGAAAAAGCAATAATAATCGAACCTTATGAAGAAAATATCCATATATGTCTGATGGAAGCCATGCTTAAGCTAGGTCAAATAAAAAGTGCCATGAGCCACTATGAGTATGTGTCTTCACTATTGAGCAAGGAAATGGGTGTTAAATCTTCGCCGGGCCTTAAAGAAATATACAGGAAAATACAGAGCTATTATGAGGAACAAGGGGAAACTGATATAAGCAATATAAAAAATAAACTTGAAGATGGGCCTATGGAAGGTGCTCTGTTTTGCGATTTGGATTATTTTAAATTTCTGTTTAATGTTGAAAAAAGAAGAAGCACCAAAGATGAAAATATAGGTTATATGAGCCTTATAACTCTTAAAGGGGATAATAAAGATGCACGCAAGTCGGATGGTTTAAGTAAAAATACAAAGGTTATGTTAGATGTTTTGGAGAAAACACTGAGGAAAGGTGATGTCTATACTTCCTGGAATGACAATCAGATGATTGTAATGCTGACCAATGCAAAAAAAGAAGGTTTAAAAACCATTGAGAATAGAATAAAAAGTTATTATTACAAAGTCACAAAAAACTATTCTGACGATATAAGTATAAAATTTACACCTCTGTCTTCAGACAATGGCTTTATTTGATGCCCTGGAAATAGGGCTTTTTTTTATGTTTATTTTCGTGTAATTGAAATGTAATTGAAATGTAATGAAAAAATAACTATAAAAAAATTTCCATGTAATTGTAAAAAACATTATATGAAATTTACAGATGATATATTAATCATAAGTAATTGAGACAGAACTATTTCTGGGAGTGAGAATTATGATGGAATATCCTTCTAAATATGATTTCTTTCTTAGATTT
>JAAYMO010000172.1 GCA_012521375.1 Clostridiales bacterium | reverse complement strand
TCATAAAACCTAGTATGACCACAACCATTATGCAGTAAATCCAATGTGCTGTAGTTAAGGACATTAACATCACTCCCGAATACTATGATAATATCATAGTATTCGGTGAGTCATATAAGTGCTACATTAAAACCTCATCTTGAAGCATCTATCTATGCCTCCAAAATTTCATAAATTTTATCCATGTTCAAGCTGTTTCTCACTGAATCTGCAATCAAATCCAGTCGTTTTTCATTATATATATTTTCAACTAATAGATGAGAATGCATATGCCCTAAGCTGTCTTCCTCAGGTAGATTATGCTGCACATAGGGAATCACACCTAAAACCGGTACTTTTATTATTTCCTCAAGCATTCTCAATCCTGGTTCCAATAATTTATAACTGCCTCTAAACTTATTAATAATGACACCTTTGACTCTTTCTCTTTCCTCATCATCAAGAAGCAGCATTGTTCCTGCCAGGGATGCAAACACTCCTCCCCTATCTATATCCCCCACCAAGATGACAGGAGCATCTGCTATTTTTGCCATGCCCATATTGACGAAATCCTCTCGTTTTAAATTTATTTCTGCTGGACTTCCTGCTCCTTCAATTATAACAATATCACTGTCTTGGGATAATTGTTGATAGACAGCAGCAATTTTCTCCTTAAGTAGAGGTTTGAATGAGAAGTATTCCTCTGCCTCCATCTCTTTGTAGAATTCCCCGGTCAATATAACTTGAGACTTATTATCTGCAGTAGGTATCAGTAAAACAGGGTTCATAATTGGTAATGGTTCTTTTTTACATGCATATGCCTGCAAAGCCTGAGATATTGCGATTTTATTACCATCCTTTGTTACATGAAAAATTGAAGACATATTTTGAGATTTGAATGGGTTTACATTATATCCATCCTGAGTAAATATTCTGCATAATGCAGCACATATAATACTTTTCCCAACAGAGGAACCTGTGCCTTGTATCATAATTGATTTTGATTTCATGCTTACTCTCCTTATGTGTTTAATACAGTAACTATAAACAATTTATCTTTCTAATAGTGCAATGACCTTCTGCTATTTCCAATAAACTGTATTTGCCATGTTCAAAATAAAAATTCCAGAATCCTTTCTCTTTAAGTCCCAGTAGATCTGAAACTATCACTCTCATACAGCCTCCATGGGTTATCAATGCAACCTTTTTGCCATCATATGACTCTATGATTGTTTTTAGAGCATTACTGACCCTAGAATAAAAATCTCTAAAACATTCTCCCTCTGTAGGATGCATATCTCTCCAGTCCTCCATCCCCATCTTCCATTCATCTGGATAGAGCCTGGCCACATCGTCATAATAGCATCCTTCCCATAGACCAAAATTCATTTCTCTCAGTTCATCAACAATATTTATTAGCAACCCTTTTCTTGAAGCTATTCCTTGAACAGTTTCTATACATCTTTTTAAAGGGCTGGAAATGATAATATCCAACTCAATATTATCCATAACTGTTTCCAACTCTTTGGATTGTTTTTTGCCAATATGATTCAAACCCACATCCATATTACCAAAGAAAACTCCTGATTTGTTAAAATCTGTTTCCCCATGCCTTATAAGATATAAATTAATCATTAGAATATATTCCTTTCTAATATATATACAAAAATCATGAAGCATACTTCAGTCAATTCATTGGCAGCTCCCAATGTATCTCCTGTCATACCGTCTATCTTATCTACTACTATTTTTCTGAATAACAAAATAACAATGAGGCTGCCTATCGATGCTAAAAAAGCCTTAAATGAACCTATAGCTAAAACCATAAGGATGCCTGAACCAATACTAATGATAAGCCTTTTTATAGACATATGGGAATAAAATAAACCTCCCATGCCACCCTTTGCTCTAGCGTATTTTGAAATACCCATAAGTAATAGGACAAGGCTTTTTCCAGCAACAGGTGCTAATATAATAGAAACACCTATTATTCTATTTGGCATAGAAAACAGCAGACCTAATCTGAATATAAAATCCAAAGCTATGGCTATTACTCCATTTGTACCTATTCTGCTGTCTTTCATAATTTCAAGCATTTTTTCCTTGTCTCTTGCTGAAAATATACCATCACATGTGTCTGCAAGACCGTCTAAATGTATGCCGCCTGTTATTATTATATTTGATGCAAGACACATGACTGGTGCCATAACCTGGCCTAATAAATGCTGAGCTATATAGTATATGCCAAGATTAAATAAGCCTATTATCAATCCAACAAAAGGCATATATACTATACCTTTAGAAAAATCTTCATCCACTATATCAAAATTTATTTTGATTGGTATTCTCGTAAAGAATTGAATCATTAAAATTAAGCTTTTCATAATATCACTTTATCCTCACAGGTATACCCGATACAGTCAGATATACCTCCTCAGCTCTTTGGGCAATAATTTGGTTTATCCTTCCTGAGATATCTCTAAAGAGCCTTGATATAGGGTTATCAGGCACTATCCCCCATCCTACTTCGTTGGTTACTAATATTGCATCTGCCTTTGATTCCTCTATAGCATTCATCATCTTTATAATCTGCTCTTTAATATGGTTTTCAGCTTTATCACAGTCATCAACACTAAAATGTTCCACATCATAATGAAAAAACTCCAATAATTGATTAGTTATCATAACTGTTATACAATCAAGCAAAAAACATTTGTAGTCTTGTCCATATTTGTTTATAATTTCATCAATATTTTTGTAGCTTTCCACAGTCATCCATTTTGGGTTTCTAGATTCTTTATGCTTTTTTATTCTTTCTTTCATTTCATCATCAAAGGGTACTGCAGTTGCTATATAAACTACTTTGTTCCCATAGCTGTCTGCTTTTTTTTCTGAAAAGGAGCTCTTACCACTTCTGGCTCCTCCTGTCACCAAAATGCATTTACCCATTTCTATCCCTGCCTTATATCTATTAGAAAATCATTCACGATTGTTGCTTCTTCAAAAGTAGCCATTTTAGTTATTATTTCATTAGCAGCTTCCAGTATATTAAAAGAAATAGCACATCCGCTCCCTTCCCCTAGCCTCATATCTAAGTTAAGCATTGGTTTAAGCTTTAGCTCTTCCATAATTAATTTGTAACCGGGCTCAGCAGAACAATGAGTGGCAAACATATAATCAGTTACTAATGGATTTAGTTTATAGGCTAATAAAGCTGCCGCCCCTGATATTAAACCATCTATCAGAATAGGTAATCTATGATATGCAGCCCCTATAAAGCAGCCTGCCATACCACCTATATCAAAACCGCCTACCTTTGTTAAAACGTCTATAGGGTCATTTTTATCCGGTTTATTTATATCCAAAGCCTTTTTAATCACTCTCTTTTTGTTCTCATAAGCTTCTTCTGTAAGACCGGCACCTTTTCCTACAACCACATCCGCATCCACATCAGTAAAAGCCATTACTATTGCACTACTGGTACTGGTATTACCTATACCCATTTCTCCTGTGCCAACAACTTGAACTCCTTCCTTTACAGCCTCATCTATCATTTCTATACCTATTTTAATAGATCTTACTGCTTCATCCCTTGTCATGGCTGGACCTTTGGAAATATTCCAAGTTCCTTTTCGTATCTTTCTCTTAATCAAGCCTGGATAATCAACATCATCATTTATGCCAATATCCACGACTTTTAAATCTGCACCTGCAAATCTTGCTAATACACCTACTCCTGTAAGACCCCTTATCATATTGATTGTTTGAATTGTTGTGATTTTCTGAGGGCAGCAACTTACACCTTCCTCTACAATTCCATTGTCAGAAGACATTACAATAAGTTGCTTTTTTTCCATAGGGTTATTAATTTTTCCAGTAATACCTGAGAGTTTGATAGCTATCTCCTCAAGATGACCCAAACTTCCTAATGGTTTTGCCAAATTATCAAGTCTATTTTTTGCCCTAGCCTTGCTTTCTTCATCTCCACCTTTTATGCTATCTAAAATATTTTCCAGATCCATCATTCTAAATCATTCCTCCCGCACTATGCTCTTCAAAGTTTACATGTATTTTATGTATTAGACCAAATGCAATACCATAGACAAACTTCTTTATAGATTCACTAAAAACAAAAAACCACACCTGAAGTGTGGGAATACTAAAAATCCAATCATCCCCTCCCTCCGAAGGTTTGAAATAGGCATTTGGCAGGTTTCCTGGCTTATGGTTCATCTTACTTTCCAGCCTTCTCGGTTTCCCAATGGCTATATTGGATTTCATCACCATTCACAGTAGCGGGGGCTGCAGCAGATTCTAACTGCTTTCCCTTTTAACCTTGGTATTTTTCACCTTTCCAAGGCACCAAAAACTTATTCTTTTTCTTAATTATAAATATAATGGAGAAACATGTCAACATGATTATATTCCAATAGTTGGATAGAATTGACCTGTTTTCCCAATCTAATTTCAATTCATTTTTTTATAAGACCAGTAACAATTTAGGACTCAAAAGATATTATGATATTAGAGGTGGATACCACCCATAAAGTAGGAGGTGAATGGATTGGGTAAAGATCATAGAAAAGAATGTAGAGAATTTAAAATTAGAAATTTTCCTGACACAATAAGAGAATTGCTCTGTATGCTTGCAAAAGACGATAATAATAGAGTAACAATAATATTAAATACATGCGAAGATTGTATTTTGGAAGATGTATGCCTAGTAGCAGTAATAGGTGATCTGGCAGTGTTCCGCTACCATGACAAGTTTAAATTTGTTGATGTTCATTGCATCTGCACTGTGATAGTAGATTGTGAAACTATATTAGATGAGGTATTGGATTCCAGTAATCGTTGCAAATGCTAGGCCATTAAAATACAAATAAATATTAATAAATCCGGC
>JAAYMO010000171.1 GCA_012521375.1 Clostridiales bacterium | reverse complement strand
GGCATGGATGCCCGTTTTGCGACGTTAGAATTCTCTTTTAGATGAGCATTAGAATGTCACCTGTGACCCGTAGGGTTACCAAAGTTAATAACTGATGCGATATTATATATCCATTAGATTGCCTTTAGATCAGTTATATAGCATTTGCATCCTTTCCTCGCATTTGCGGATAAAAAGCTCTACTGTATCTATTTCTTTTTTTATGTGCTCTTGGGTCATTTCTCCTCTTCCCAGTCGGTCACAGATGCCTAATAGGGCTACCTCTTTATGGGAAACTTGTTTCATCATATTATCCAAGTCCGTAAAAGGCAAACCTTTAACCACAAAAAGAATCTGCATATGCCATCTAACCAGCTTTGAAACCTTGTCAATAAAATCTATATCATCGGTTAAAGCCTCAAGAAATTCAACAGCCATCTTTGCTCCGATTTTATCATGATCGTAGGCAACAATCTTTCCTTTCTTCATTCTGGTAGCAGGTGCCTTTCCTATATCGTGAAGCAATGCCGCCCACATGAAGACTCTTTTATCTTCACTTTCGTCCTTACGCTTTGCTGCCTCGTCCACTACCAACAAAGTATGGTTCCATACATTGCCCTCCGGATGATACTTTGGAGATTGGGGTATATCCTTTAACTTTTTCAGCATTGTAAAAGGATGTCTGTCGAAATATGCTGCCTTTTCAATCTCAGAGGATAAAAAATCCGACGGCTTATCATCAAGCAATAGATGCTTTTCCCACTGTTTGAATATTTCCCGGGTAATATGCAAAAAATCAACTCCTGATATGTTTCAAAACTCAAAGTAGCAAATTTCTACATATTATATTTTTGCCAGCCTTTCTAATATCATACCACTTCTTTTTAGGAATTCTTCCAACTTATCTGCATCCAAACCTCTGCTTCCCATCAAAGCCAGATCATACACATGACTGCATATCATATTGAAGTCTTCTTTCTTGTCCTCTCTATCCATCAAAATTTCCAGTGCTTTTATAAGATTATTGGACTTATTGAGTATCAGTGTTTCTTCACCCTTAAACATTTTGCTCATATCCTCGCCGCCAAACATGGAGCTCATCTCCTGCAGTCTCCTTTCATGCTCCGGCATTAAGAGCACAGCCTGGGTTTCATCATTTTTCAACCTTTCAAGCTTGACTTCCAATTTCTCAATATTTAGGGCTTTCTTGACCTCTTCTATAAGCTTTTCTTCTGCAGCTTTATCCTCTTTATCCTCCTCTGCTTCACCCTTTAAGCTATCTGCAAGATCTGAATCTATTCTGTAGAACTTTATATTCATTTCATACATTTCCAGATAGCTTATGAAATGATTGTCAATTACTGAGTCTAATATAACAGCCTCCAAACCTTGATCTTTAAACAATTTAATATATTGATGCTGCTGCTTCTCATCGCTGGCATAGAATACCTTGTTTTCTTCCTTATCTCCTTCTTTTTTGCCTCCAGTCTTTTCAAAGTATTCATTCAATGTCAGATAATTGCCGTTTATAGACTTAAATATCAATACATCCTTAATCTTGTCATAGAAGTTTCTATCTTTTATTAAGCCATATTTGATAAAGGGGCTTATATCCTTCCAGAAGCCTTCGTACTTCTCTCTTTCCTTTTCAAAAAGCTCTGTCAGCTTATCTGCAACCTTCTTGGTGATATGTCTAGATAGTTTGATTACATTGCTATCTTTTTGCAAAAAGCTCCTGGAAACATTTAAAGGCAAATCTGAGCAATCAATGGTTCCTTTTAGAAGCATCAAGAATTCCGGTATAATCTCCTTTATATTATCTGCTACAAATACCTGGTTGTTATAGAGCTTTATCTGACCTTCGCTTATTTCATACTCATGGCGAAGCTTAGGGAAATAAAGTATTCCTTTTAGATTAAAAGGATAGTCTACTGACAAATGTATCCAGAATAATGGATCATTGAAATCATTGAACACCTTTCTGTAAAATTCCTTATACTCCTCATCGGTACATTCCCTAGGATTCTTCATCCAAAGGGGATTGGTGTCGTTTAATGGTTTCTTGTCTTTATCATCTTTTTTATACTTCTCATCTTCTAGATATATCTCTACAGGCAGAAAAGCACAATGTTTTTTAATAATATTTCTAAGTGTATATTCATCCAGGAATTCTTCACTCTCATCATCTATATATAGGGTTATTATTGTGCCTCTTGAGGTTTTTTCTGAGGATGTCAATTCATATTCAGCGCCATCCTCACTTATCCATTTCACAGCTTCTGCTCCAGCTTGATAAGATAAAGTGTCTATCTCTACCTTTTTAGACACCATAAAAGCAGAATAAAAACCTAATCCGAAATGTCCTATTATGTCGGAGTCTTCACCCATCTTATCCTTATACTTCTCTATAAACTCTTTTGCTCCTGAGAAAGCCACTTGGTTGATATATTTTTTTACTTCTTCTGCTGTCATTCCGATTCCGTTATCTATAAATTTTATAGTCTTTTCATCCTTATTGAAAGATACTTTTACTTCAAATTTCTCCTCAGAAGAAAGCTCTGTTTCGCCAATAGATGCTAACCTCTTAAGCTTATGTATAGCATCTACTCCATTGCTTATAAGTTCTCTTACAAATATATCCTTATCGGAGTAAAGCCACTTCTTTATAATTGGAAAAATGTTTTCTGCATGAACTGAAATTCTTCCACTTTCTCTATTCATAAACACCCCTCCGAAAAATTTGTCTGCATTATTTATTTTAGTATATTTTTTGCAACTGTCAATTTTTATGACAAAATTATGATGAATATATAGATTCTAAATTGAAAAAATAATATGTATAAAATATTGCTTATATTCTCAGCTATAGAAACTGCTTTTATCACAAAATAAAAGTTTAAACAATAAATATAAATTTGAAAGTGGGGTGCTGACATGAAGTATAATAACTTTGAAGATGAGATTTTGGATAGAGATAATGATGAAAGCAAATATCCTCACATGAAAAGACTTTATGATGCAGATTTCTATACCTTGGATTTCGATCCAAGCTTTACAAGGTTTGATGATGAAATAATAAATGATGATTATGAAGGCATAAAGTACAACAAAAGAATGTGGAAAGATATTTTTCCCCAGTAAGTTTCAATAAAAACAAGTGCAGTAATAGGCTGCACTTGTCTTTTTCCTCTATACCAAGCAAATCCCTATACTGGAACCAAATTGATCAGAAAAACAATTTCATTGTGAAATTGACAAGAAAGATTATGTATAGTAAATTCATGGTGATACTTATTGGATATGGAGGCAGACTAAATGGC
>JAAYMO010000017.1 GCA_012521375.1 Clostridiales bacterium | reverse complement strand
TTGAAAGAAGGTAAAGCTACTATTCCTATTGATAAAACAATAGACTATAGCCCGGTTAAAATAAAGCTCAATACAATAAGAGATGAATCGCTTCAATATCTCCATAATATTTTGAAGGGGAAAGAACAATGAATACATATGAAGATAAAACCTTATGCTGCGGATGTACAGCTTGTTCGCTTGTATGCCCAAAGAATGCGATAACAATGCAAGAGGATGGAGAGGGTTTTTTATACCCATTAACCAATGAAGAATTATGTACAAATTGCGGAATCTGTCGTAAAGTTTGCGCTTTCACAAAGAAAATAGAAAAGGCGGGAACTCCTGCTATATATGCCGTACGGCATAATGATATGGAGGTATTAGAAAAAAGCTCATCAGGAGGTGTTTTTACAGCCATTTCTGACGTAATTCTAAACCAGGGTGGAGTCGTCTATGGTGCAAGTTTTGATGAAAACTATTTTGTTTATCATTTGAGAGCAGCGAATATAGAAACCAGGAACCAATTGCGCGGGTCAAAATATGTGCAAAGTAGATTGGATGATACATATCAAAAGGTCAAAGAGGATCTTGATAGTGGAAATGTAGTTCTATTCAGCGGCACTCCATGCCAGAATGCAGGTTTAGCTTCTTATTTGGAGTTTCGGGGTGCAGATACTTCAAATTTACTTCAGTGTGATTTAGTATGCCATGGAGTACCAAGCCCCAAGTTGTGGATTCAATATGTCCAATATTTGGAAGACAGATTTAATGGCAAAATAACAGAGTTTTCTTTTAAAGATAAAAGAGACAACTGGAAAAGCATGGATAGTAGAGTGTTTGTTGGAGATAAGGACATTAGCTCTATGTGCAATAAAAAGCTATCATTCTTTAGATTTTACAGCACTTTATATCCTGTTAGGCCTTCTTGTTTTAAATGTCCCTACACTAATTTGAGTCGTCCCTCAGACCTGACAATAGCTGATTTTTGGAATCTGGAAAAATCCAAGCCTGACTTTGATGATTCAATGGGAGTCTCTTTAGTATTAGTAAATTCAGAAAAAGGTGAAAAGCTTTTTGAAAAGATAAAAAGTACTATATATTTTGAAGAAAGCAATATAAATGAGTGCTGGCAGCCTCATTTGGAGTATCCTAATTCAGAGCCATCCCGGAGGAACATATTCTGGAGAGAATATAAAGAAAAAGGCTTCGAATACGTTATAAAAAAGTATGGTAAAGGTAATTTGTCTTACCGGCTAAAAAGAAACCTTACTCCTTTTTTAAGAAAAACAGGTCTTTATAAAATCAGTGGAAAGTTATACAGAATGCTTTTTATAAAAGAAAGGAAAACTAAAAGTGCATGATACAGTTTTAGGACAGTCTTCGTTTAAGAAAGATTTTATATGGAATATTATTGGCAGCGTATGCGCAGCAGGTTCTTCAATTATATATCTGATGGTTGTAACCAGAGTAGTTGGTGATTCATTAGGTGGCATTTTTTCTTATGCCTATGCAAGTGCTCAGTTAATGCTAACTATAGGCCGATTTGGCATGAGAGCATTTCAAGCAACAGACTTGAATCAGCAATTCTCATTTGCCAGCTATTTAGCTTCACGGGTTATTACATGTGCTTTAATGTTGTTAACTGATTTAATTTTTTTGGGTTTTAGTGGTTATGATATTTATAAGTTCCAGATAATGTTCTGGGTGTGTGTTTTAAAAATGTCCGATGCAATAGAAGATATCTTCCATGGTGAGATGCAGCAAAAAGGGCGTCTGTACTTAGCCGGTAAGTTATTGGCAGCACGAAACATTCTGTCTTTCTTAATATTTTCTGTCATTTTAATAATGACTGCTGATTTGTTGCTTGCATGCTTAATATCAGCTATATTGTCATTATTGATTGCTATAATTATAAATATTAAATTTATTCCAAGGTTGCACTTTGATTTTTCTTTCAAAGTGTTAAAATCTTTATTTTTTTTATGTATACCATTATTTCTATCAACTTTTTTTTCATTATATATTTATAATTCTCCCAAGAATGCAATTGACAGACTTTTGAATTATGAAATACAGACTTATTATGGTATATTATTTATGCCGGCTTTTGTTATTAATTTATTTAGTGAGTTTGCATTTAAACCTTATCTTACTTCTTTGGCATCATTATGGATAGAGGAGAAGATCACTAATTTTTTGAATAAAATAAAGCAGCTATTTTTGCTAATTATTGTGTTTACAATAGTGACTTTAGTGGTAGGTTTATTAATAGGATTACCTATTCTGTCGTGGATATATGGAATTGATCTGTCACCATATCTAAAAGAATTTATGATTCTTTTGCTTGGAGGAGGCTTTGGGGCAGGTGCATGGTTGCTAAATAATGTTCTGTCAGCAATAAGAAAACCAAAAGAGCTCTTTTTGGGCTATCTTGTAACATCAATAACTGCAACAATTATTGCTCCTATATTGGTTAAACAATATGGTATGATAGGAGCTGCGGTATCGTATCTTATAACTATATTTTTGTTATTTGCTTTACTGACTTGTATACTAGTGATTGCAGTGAATAGAACTAAAATTAATAGAATAAATAATTAGTTGAGGAGAGTCAAATGAAAAAAATAGCAGTTCTTATACCCTGTTATAACGAAAGCAGAACTATTGCAAAGGTTGTTAATGATTATAAATCGATATTGCCTGAGGCTGATATTTATGTATATGATAATAACTCGACGGATAATACTGATAAGATTGCTAAACAAGCAGGCGCTATCGTAAGATATGAGACAAGACAGGGTAAAGGGAATGTAATTCGCACTATGTTTCGGGAAATTGATGCAGACTGTTATTTGATAACCGATGGTGATGATACATATCCAGCAGAACATGCCCGGGAAATGGCTGAAGCTGTTCTTAACAAAAATGTAGATATGGTAATCGGAGACCGTTTATCTTCAACTTATTTTACTGAGAATAAGAGACCGTTCCATAATACAGGCAATGTCATGGTTAAAAATCTTGTTAACAGATTCTTCAAAGGGAATGTCACTGATATTATGACAGGATATCGCGCACTGAGTCATACTTTCGTAAAATCCTTTCCGGTTTTGTCAAAAGGATTCGAAATAGAAACTGAAATGACAATACACGCCCTTGATAAAAATTTTGTAATAAAATCAATACCTATTAATTATCGGGACAGACCAGAAGGAAGCGTTTCAAAACTAAATACATTTAAGGATGGGATAAAGGTTATTCTTACTATTTTTAAATTATATAAGGACTATAAACCGTTTTATTTTTTTAGTTTGGTCTCACTTATATTATTAATTATTGCTGCAGCAGGATTCTTACCGGTATTTATAAAATTTTTAAGAACCGGTCTTGTTACAAAAATGCCTACATTAATTGTTTCGGGATTTACTATGCTGTGCGCAATATTATCGTTTATGTGCGGACTTATACTTGATACTGTGAGCAAAAAAGCGCAGCAGGATTTTGAGCTTAAATTAAATATTATTAGTATGTTAAAGCAAATAAAAGATAAAGTTATATAGAATCTATGCAGTCACTGTCTGATAATTTTTGATGTGCGTATACCGGATTATCCGGACGGCAATTCCGGAGGCATCCGGACATTAAACCGGAGACATCCGGACACCTTATCGATCAACTTGATTTTACATTAAAGCTTATCGTAGTACAATGTTTTTCATA
>JAAYMO010000170.1 GCA_012521375.1 Clostridiales bacterium | reverse complement strand
AGGCTTTTTTGTCATGTCTTCAAAAACACTCCATTATGATTTTTCTTTAAAAGTTATCCACAGTTGCTTCTTTTTTTACTTCCTTTTTACTTCTTTTTCATTCTGCAATCGTCTATTAATTAATTTATATAATTTTTATACAGAATTCTTTACAATATTTACTGCAATAACCACATAAAACACATTTTTCTTCAGCCACTTCTGCTTTGCCATTATTTATATGTAAAGCACCTTGCTGACACACAGAAATGCAATTACCACATCCAATACACCAAAAGTCTATCAACAATTTTCTTTTTTTTCTACTGACTATATTCTTTAAATCCTCAGGTACTGGTTTGCCTTTTAATAATAATGAGTTATATTTCACTTCTTCAACACTTTGCATTCCTATAGCTATAGAATGTATATTTGGGTTATTTATTACAAAGCCGATAGATTCTTCTACATCATTTATTAAATTGCCACCCCCCAAAGGTTTCATTGAATAAATACCTTTCCCCTCATTATAAGCCATTTCTATAGCTTTTCTCATATCTTTTTCTGTACCATCTACAATGCCGAGTCCGGCTTTATTATAAATAGGATGAATTATTTGAATATCATCATAGTCTAAAGCTGCATATACACCTGAAACATGATGGGTAGATATACCAAAAGCTCTGATATATCCTTTTTCTCTTGCCGAAATAAAATACTCAATAGCTTCACTATGGCCTCTTAAAGTATGTTGGCTTTCTTGTTCATGAAGCGAAAAAATATCTATGTAATCAGTATTTAATTCTTTTAAAGCTTTTATTAAACTTTTCTCTGCACCCTCGCGGGAATAAGCGTAGCATTTGGTAGAAATTACAGTTTCGGTTCTTTTGCCAGATATGGCTTCTCTAATGTAATTATAATTGTTGTATAACTCTGCAGTATCAATAAAATTAATTCCTTGATTAAATGCCTCCTCAATCACCTCAACCCCTTCTTTAACACTTAAGTTTGACTGAAGAGGACTTATTGTTAAGCTTCCAAAACAAAGCTTAGATACAATAATATCTGTATTGCCTAATTGTATTAACTTCATTTTATTCCTCTCTTCAATTGCTATATCTAAGTGAGAATAACTGGAAGAAACAAATATAGCCCTTCCAGTTATTATTCATAACACATATTTACATCTATATATCCTTTACGTAGGATTTTACCAACTCTTCTAATAGCTCATCTCTTTCCATTTTTCTTATGAGGCTTCTAGCATTATTGTAACTCGTTATATATGTTGGGTCCCCGGATAGCAAATATCCAACTATTTGATTAATTGGATTATAACCTTTTTCAAGCAAAGCTTTGTATACACTTATGAGAATCTCAGATGGAACATACTCCTTTTCCTTTTCCACTTTAAACTTCATGGTTTCTTCAATGTTAGAGTTCACTATGCCACCACCTCTCCCAGTTTTACTACCTTAATGATAATATAGAGGTCTATTTATTTCAACTAATTTATCTAATTGATTTTTCTATTACAGAGGGGATAGCTTTTATTATTTCATCCAGTTTGCTATTGTCTTTAATGCCTCCTTGTGCCATGTCTGGTCTTCCTCCCCCACTACCGTTACCGATTTTAGTTACCTCTTTGATTATGTTTCCTGCATGTATACCTTTAGATACTGCTTCCTTAGATGCCATTGCAAGAACTGTAGTTTTATTATCTCCCTTAGAATATAATATGATGAACCCATTTTCAAGTTTTTCTTTTGCCTTATCCCCTAAAGTTCTCATATCATCTATGCTAGATAAACCTGCATCTAAAACTATATATTTTATATCTTTGATTTCTTTTGCTTGCGATAAATAATCATTTAAAGAAGTTTCAGCTATTTTATCTTTCAACTTCTGTGTTTCTTTCTCTAAATCTTTATTTTCTTTTATAATAAATTCAATTTTTCTAAGCAACTCATCTTCATTTGTTTTCATTATTGAGCAAGCACTAGATATTATGCTTTCCTTGCTAAGCAAATATTCATACAAAGCTTCACCTGTTATAGCTTCAATTCTTCTGATACCAGCGGCTATTCCACCTTCACTTAATATTTTAAACATTCCTATTTGGCTTGTATTTTTAACATGAGTTCCACCGCATAATTCAACGCTATAGTTTCCAATTTTTATAACTCTTACTATATCTCCATACTTTTCTCCAAATAAAGCTATTGCCCCCATATTATTGGCTTCATTAATTGTGGTTTCTGTTGCTACTACATCCATTCCCTTCCATATGACTGAATTTACTTCTCTTTCAACCGCTAACAATTCTTCCGTTGTCATAGATTTAAAATGAGTAAAGTCAAACCTTAATCTATTATGCTCTACTAAAGAGCCTGCCTGTTCAACATGGTTTCCTAAAACATTTTTTAATGCCTTGTGTAGAATATGTGTCACAGAATGATTTCTAGCTGTTGCAATTCTTTTATCTACATTTATATAGGCTTTACAAGGCATACCAACCTGAACCTTGCCTTTTACTACTTTACAATAATGAACAAATCTTTGGCCTGTTACCTTTTTACAATCATAAACATTAAGTTCAAAGCTTTCACCTTCTATAATACCTGTATCTGCAACTTGGCCTCCGCTTTCGGCATAAAAAGGTGTTTCTGACAGTATAACACCTATATCCATGCCTTCAATAGCTTCGTTAATAATTGTGTTATCTGCAACAATTGCTTTTATGATGCCTTTATAGGTTAGGTTATCGTAACCAACAAAAACTGTACTTATTTCCTTATCCAGTTTTGAATATACATCTTCCTTCCAGCCTTCGAATTCGTTATCTCCTCTTGCTGTTCGTGCTCTTTCTTTTTGACGGTTCATTTCAATAATGAAGGCTTCTTCATCTACTTTTAGCCCTTGCTCTTCCAATATGTCTTTGGTAAGATCAAATGGAAAACCATACGTATCATACAATTTAAACGCAGCTTCTCCAGAAAGAATATCATTGTCACCCAGCATATCCACATACTCTTGAAGCTTCTCCAAGCCTTGTTCCAAGGTTTCTTCAAATCGTTCCTCTTCAATGTTTATAATGTTTTCGATATATTTTTCTTTCTCCTTTAATTCAGGATAGGCATTATGGTAAGATTCTATGACTGTTTTTGATACTTTACTTAAAAATGGTTCTTTAAAGCCAAGAAGTTTTCCATGCCTTACTCCTCTTCTCAAGAGTCTCCTTAATACATAGCCTCTCCCTTCATTGCTTGGAAGAACCCCATCGGAAATTAGAAATGTTACACTCCTTATATGATCAGTTATTACCCTTATTGAAACATCCTTCTTTTCATCTTTTCCATATTCTACTCCAGCCAGATTACATATATAATCAAGTGTATGGCGGATGGTATCTACTTCAAAAATATTGTCTACATCCTGCATAATAGCCGACATTCTTTCTAACCCCATACCTGTATCGATATTGGGATTTTCTAATTTATTATAGTTGCCATTCTCATCTTTATCGAACTGTGTGAATACCAGATTCCAAAATTCAATATATCTATCGCATTCACAACCTACCTTGCAATCTGGTTTACCGCAACCATACTTTTCTCCTCTGTCAAAATATATCTCTGAACAAGGTCCACATGGCCCTAAACCTATCTCCCAGAAATTATCTTCTTTTCCCATTCTGATTATTCTTTCAGGTTCTAAACCTATTTTTTTGTTCCAGATTTCAAAAGCTTCATCGTCATTTTGATAAATTGAAACCCATAGTCTATCTTTAGGGAGATTAAGCCATTCTGTGCAAAATTCCCAAGCCCACAATATTGCTTCATCTTTAAAATAATCACCAAAAGAAAAGTTACCCAGCATTTCAAAAAATGTTCCATGTCGATCAGTTTTTCCAACCCTTTCTATATCAGGTGTTCTTATACATTTTTGACATGTAGTAACCCTCTTTTTCGGTGGTACTTCTTGCCCTGTAAAATATGGTTTTAATGGTGCCATACCAGAATTTATTAATAGTAAGCTTTTATCTTTTTCAGGTATCAAGGATGCACTTTTAAGTCTTAAATGATCTTTGGTCTCAAAAAAGCTTAGAAATTTTTCTCTTATTTCATTTAAACCTAGCTTTTCCATCACTATCCTCCTCTTAAGATATGTAGGTAAAAAAATCTCCATCCCTATTGGGATGAAGCTGACTCCATGGGACTAATAAACTGACTTTAAGCATCATACTAACATATTAATAGTGAAATTATATATTATACCATAAATTTTGTCAACTTTTTTGAAGGTTTATAAACACTTATATGATACTTTTTAAATAATGTTTTATACATAGTTTTATTATTGCAGCAAAAGGCACTGCTATTATTAGCCCCACTATGCCAAAAGCTTTACCACCAATTATCAATGCCATTATAACATAAATAGGATGTAGACCAATACTTTCTCCAATTATTTTTGGTGTAATAATACCGCTTTCCATTTGCTGTACCAATATATATGAACCCATTGCATACAATGCTTTTGTAGGCGAATCTAGCAAAGCAAAGATAATCGTTGGTATCATACCTATTATAGGTCCAAAGTATGGAATAATATTCGATACGCCCGCAAATATGCCTAGTATTAGAGGATACTTAACCTTTATTAATACTAAAACAATAGTAGTCATAATTCCAACTATAGAAGAAATAAATATCTGTCCTCTTATATATTTTCCAAAAACATTATCAATATCCTTAAAAAGCTGTAATATTTTTTTTCGATTTGATTTGGGAATAACCAATATCAATTGATTTTTAAAATGTTCTGAATCCTTTAACATATAAAAAGTAAGAACAGGCACAACAAAAAAATTAAACATTTTGGAAAAAAAATTGATTAATGAATCTGCAGCATTCTGTAAAGAAAGCATTATTATGTTCTCCAAGTGAGTAATATTATCTTCAATAATATCTTTTAATCCTTGAGGTAAATTACTATTTATGTAACCATCCTGAAATCTTTTGAACATTTTTTCAAATTCCACCGTATACACAGGTATACTTTCTACTAGACTTGATATGTCTCTAAATAATTTAGGAATAATAAATAATCCTATAAATATAACTAAAGTCAAAAATATTGCATAAACTAAAATAACACTTAGTATTCTTTTTAATCCTTTTCGTTCAAAAAATTGAACGATAGGCTTTAATAGGTATGCAAATAGCGCAGAGATAAAAAAAGGACCTAGAATATTAGAAAAAAAATTTCTATATTTTATAATCAATGATAATATTAAAAATATGATGATATATTTAATAGATTTATAAGTAATATTTATTTTTTTAACATTATCTATCATAAACATCAATCCATATATATTTTATGTTGACTTGCTAATATTTATCAAACCTCTACCCTGTGTCTGCATCACGCTTTTATCATAAAGAAGTAAAGCATGAGAATCTATTTTGTAACCAGCACCAACCTCTATGAGTTTTCTACCTGTAATAATATCATCTATATAACCTTCAGATATCTCAAAGCCAAAATATATACCTTTTTCAATATCTAGAAATATATCTCGGATAATACCAATAACTTCGCCTTCATTACTTAAAACTATTTTATTTAGAATATCATGTATATATGATAGACCAAAAAACTTTCTATTATTATATTCAAACTCTTTAGAAGTTTTATGACTTTTTATGTGAATTCCATCCTTAGTTATTAACGAAAGATCATCAAGCGAAATGATGCTAAATTCTTTTTTAAGAAGCCTTTTTTTCCATATAAACCCTAATATCTTATTAGAATTGCTACTTATTATAACATCATAAATAGTAGATAATGGTTCTCTAGTTCTTCGACTTATAAATATAGGCTTTTCAATTATTTCACTGCATCTAATCATTATAAAACCCCCAAAAAAATCATCTTACAATTATAATTTGTGTAATCTATAATAAAAAATGAATGCTAAATTCTTCAGTTTAATAATAATTGTTTAGAAAAATAAAAAAGACCGCCTAACGGTCTTTATCGGCTTTTATCATATTTATTGTATAGTTCTCTTAAGTTAGAGGCTTGTAATCCTTGCTCCTCTGCTAATCTTTTGAATAATCCTGAAACTTCTTTATCTTCGATTCTTTTTGAATACATTTCAAAGTCCCGTACAAGTTCCATTGTATTCATCCATGCTCTTTGCAAGCAATCTCTTGTATTCATTTTATCATCAGCCATAAAAACACCTCCAAAAGTTCAATTAGTTTCTTTCAATAATATTAGCTTTTGAAGGTGTTTTTATTCTTTGTTTATTTAAGTATTACTCCTCCACCTATTAAATAATCGTCTTGGTATAATGCTACAGCTTGACCAGGCGTAATTGCCCTTTGAGCTTCATCGAAAAATAGTCTAAATCTATTATCCCTTTCCGGTATAATCCAAGCATCGCTTTCAGCAGCACTGTATCTAATTTTCGCTCTTACCCGCATAGGATGCTGCAACTCATCGAAAGGTAAAAAATTTGCATTTATAGCAACTAGCTCTTTTTTGAATACCTCCTCTTCTTCACCTAAAATAACCTGATTTTTATCTGGAATTATATCAACAACATACATAGGCTTACCAAGAGAAATGCCAAGGCCCTTCCTTTGTCCTACGGTATAATGCACAATGCCCTTATGTTTGCCTAATACATTACCTTTTGTATCTAAGAAATAACCAGGCTTTATACTTTCCCCTTTCCTCTGTCTCAAAAACTTACCGTAATCATTATCTTCAATAAAGCAGATTTCTTGGCTATCAGGTTTATTTGCAACATCAAAATTAAGTTCTGAAGCAATCCTTCTTGTTTCATCTTTAGTATAGTCTCCTAGAGGCATAAGTATATGTTTCAATTGATCTTGAGTCAAATTATATAATACATAGGTTTGATCTTTTAGCTCTGTTGCTGATTTTCTTATCAAATACCTTTTAATGTTTGAATCATAAAAAACTCTTGCATAGTGACCTGTTGCCACATATTTTGCTTCCAACGCCTTTGCTTTTTTTAATAGAGCATCAAATTTTACATATTTATTACATGCTATACATGGATTAGGTGTTCTTCCTTTAAAATATTCATCAATAAAATAGTTAACAACTTTTTCTTCAAATACTTCTGTAAAATTCATAACATAGAAAGGGATGTCCAGTTTATTGCATACCCTTCTAGCATCTTCTACAGATGATAAAGAGCAACAGCTATCTTTACTGCTATCTTGTTCAAAGTCTTCACTATTTCTAAGTTTCATTGTTACACCTATAACTTCATAACCTTGCTTTTTAAGCAAATAAGCAGCGACAGAACTATCAACGCCGCCGCTCATTCCTATTACTACTCTATCTTTCATTTACTGCACCTACTAGTTTAAAAATATTGTTATTTATTATGCTTCTTTTTGTAATCCTCTATAGCTGCTTTTACAGCTTCCTCCGCTAAAACAGAACAATGTATTTTTTGGGGAGGTAGACCATCTAAAGCTTCAACAACAGCCTTATTAGTCAGTTTTAAAGCTTCTTCTACTGTTTTACCCTTTATCAATTCAGTAGCTATGCTGCTTGTTGCTATAGCCGCTCCACAACCAAAAGTCTTAAATTTTACATCTTTAATTATATCATTCTCAATTTTAAGATAAATTTTCATTATGTCCCCACATTTGGCGTTACCAACTTCTCCTATTCCGTCTGCATCTTTTATTTCACCTACATTTCTTGGTGTAGTAAAATGTTCCATAACTTTTTCACTGTACATTACTGATTTCCTCCCTTTACTTTTTCATATAGTGGAGACATATCCCTAAGCCTTTGGACTATTTCAGGCAGTACTTCCAATACATAATCTATATCTTCTTCAGTATTTTCTTCACCTAAAGTAAGCCTCAATGAACCATGTGCTATTTCATGAGGCAATCCTATTGCCAATAATACATGTGATGGATCTAAAGAGCCTGAAGTACAAGCAGAACCACTTGAAGCTGCTATTCCTTTCATATCAAGATTCAACAATAGTGATTCTCCCTCTATATACTTAAAGCAAAAATTTGCATTTCCTGGCAATCTTTTTTCTGGATGTCCATTGACTAAGGTATATGGAATTCTCTCCATAATTCCATTTATAAGCTTTGTTCTTAGTTTTAATAATTTTTCATTGTAACTGTCAATATTCTCTGTTGCCAATTCTATTGCCTTTCCTAACCCAACAATTCCTGGTACATTCTCTGTACCTGCCCTTCTACCTCTTTCCTGGCCTCCACCTGTAATAAGATTTGTTATCCTTGTGCCTTTTTTAATATATAATGCACCCACACCCTTAGGTCCATAAAATTTATGCGCCGATAAGGATAATAAATCAATATTTTGTTCTTTCACATCAATTTTAATATTACCTACCGCTTGAACAGCATCTGTATGAAAATATATTTTACTTTCTTTTGCAATCTTACCTATTTCATCTATTGGCTGTATAGTACCGATTTCATTATTTGCATACATTATTGATATAAGAATTGTCTCATCTGTGATTGAGTTCTTCAAGTCTTCTAGACTTACCATACCATATTTGTCAACAGGCAAATAGGTTACTTTAAATCCTTCTTTTTCTAATTGTTGACAAGTATGCAATATAGCATGATGTTCTATTTTACTAGTGATTATATGGTTGCCTCTTTCCTTATTTGCATAAGCCACACCACGTAATGCCCAGTTGTCCGCTTCAGAGCCACCGGCAGTAAAGAATATTTCCTCTGGCAAAGCATTCAAAGCCTTTGCAACTCTGTCTCTGGCTTTATCCACTAGTCTTTTAGCTTCTCTACCATAAGAATATATGCTGGAAGGATTCCCAAAATATTCATTAAATACAGGAAGCATTTCTTCTAGCACTTCGGGTTTTGTATAAGTCGTTGCAGAATGATCAAGGTAAATTCTCTTATTCATTTTCACTTCTCCTCTTAACATTTGTATTATTTAGTCTATAATAGTCATCAACCATATCCTTTAAACTTATGGAATCAATAACATTATTTATGCTTTCAGTAATTTTTTCGTAAAGAAGCTTTGTTGCGCAGTATTCGGCTTTGCTGCACTCGGGCTCTTCTTCTAGTACACATTGAGAAGGCGCCAAAGATCCTTCTAATACCCTAATGATGTCACCAACCTTGATTTCTGATGGTTTTTTTGCTAACTCATAACCCCCTTGGGCTCCTCTTGTACTTTTAACAAATCCTTTTTTTCTAAGAGGCGATATCAGTTGTTCCAAATAAGTATCTGATAATGATTGTCTATTAGCAATATCTTTTAGCGGCATAGCACCTTTGCCATAATTTAATGCTAATTCAAGCATCATCTTTATTCCATACCTACCTCTTGTTGAAAGAATCATAGTATCAACCTTTCTCATTAATTCCTACTAATAAACTAGGATTTACATTTTAAAGATAACATTTTATATATTTGCTGTCAATTATTTTTTATATATTTTCTAAAATTTATTATAGAATTATGAGATATGAATTTAGATGTACTTCGCAATTCTAAAATTAAGGCATAGGAAAAAGCCGAAGGCCTTTTCCTATGCCTATCTATATTAAATTGCTGATACCGTAGTATCAGCAATAGTTGGTTTGTAATTTTTTTAGTCACAATAAGGATCAATATCATCTATTTGAGGAGGGTTAAAATTCGGAATATCCAAAAGATCAAAATTATCACAGAAATCCTCAGTTGTGCACTCATCAGTAATTTCACAATATCCGAAAACAGGTATGCATAATTGAACTTCTGCATCTAGTTTTATAGCTACAAATATCCCTATACTAGTTAATAGGGTTGAATCAGTAAATTCGTTATTTTCTTCGTCAATTATGGCTTCTCCAAGACACTGCAGTTCAAATACTCCTTTATCAACAAAATGTAAAAGTCTTTCAAAGGTTTCTTGTGAGGCACTTGGATATAACCTTCTCACGTTAAAGTTAAAACATAACTCCCCATCAGGACCTATAGATAAAGCATTACCACTTGGTATGCTTTTAACCTTTAATCCAATTATATTCCCTTTCGTATCTTTTGCAAACACTTTACAGCAGCATTTTCCAGAAAATCTTAGTCTATTTTCCGAGCTACCTAGAATATTAACTCCCTTCTTTTTAGAAGCATCTTTAATCTGAGGGTTTATTATTTTGCAGTCCTTTAAAATTAAAGTAGGTTCAATACATCCTTTATAACCTTGGTATTTCTCATCTAGTTCAAATTCTATTCCTTCTACACATTCTCTTAATACAAATTCATCAAAAACTTTTTTAACTTTAACACATTCTTTAAATAGCACACTGCTATCTAAATTTATTGTACCAGAACATTCTACTTGAGGTAGCGGCATATATTAACACCTTCCTTACATGATTATATCTTTCATAGTACATAATATGTTAAGTTAAAATTTTTGTGTAAAAATTTTAATGTTTATAAGCAACATAAAAATAAATTGCTGACCATATAATTTTGTAAGTCGATATAAAGGTGGTGGTATGTTTGTCATGGACTATGAATTATATGGCCTTAATAAAAACTAAAGATAATAAATTCAACATTTATTATGAAAAATCTGCATTATACTGCAAAATGATAGATGTACATGGAAATATAAGAGAAACCATGTTGATAAATGGAGTATATCAAAACTTTCTTTTTACTAAATCCCATGATGATAATATAAGCCTTCTTTGTCAAAGCAAGAATGGCGATTATATGCTATTAACCTATGATTGTGAAGGATGGCATATCGAAGAATTATCGCTTAGAAAGGATTTCGGCACAATTATACCTATTGGAATTTTTGCATTTACAAATGGTATATACATAGTTTTCGCAAAAAAGTTATTAATTGAATCTTATTATGATTTATTTTTATTAATTAAAAAGGATAATGAATGGAAAAAATCTTTTATATGTGAAATCTATTCTAAAACCTTTGAATACTCTCAAATTCTTAAAATGTCAGATTATAATAGACTTCATTTGATTTGTGCATTATCTGACGGTAATACCTTATCATTGAAATATTCCTTATATGATGCATCAGCATTAAAATGGTCAATTACGCCTATAGTAAATCTTAATAACGATGATATTTTTATAAAAACATCTATTGACAATAATAATCTAAATCTATTCTGTTATGGTTATACTGATGACACTTTAAATGTATTTTATTTTTCAAAGCATTTGAACTCAACAGACTCTTTTTCTCTAATTGATATAATAAAATTGACCCCAGCTCATAGAGATATTGATATAACTTTAAATATGATGTCAAAGGGCGTATTAAAAATAAGTTATATACATAATAATTATTACTATGATTATGATTATAGTCTTTATGAAAAAAAATGGAACAGTTCTAGAAAAATATCTCTGCATCAACTCCCTCCTTTATTTTATATAAAAATAATTGAAAACAATAATGGCGATATATCTGAATCAGAGAAAATTTGTTCTCTTAGTAACGATTTAGAATTAATACTGCCATATGAAGAAACAAAAACTAATGAAAACATTTTTGATGGAAATAGTCACCGCATAGATAATTCAACAATTATATTGGATTTAATTAATGTAATGTCGGAAAAATTAGAAGAATTGAACCATAAACTAGATCATTTGGAAGAAAGGAAAATATTAAGTTCATATGTGGAACCAGATAATTTTAAAGATTATAATTCTTATAAAACCTTACATCCAACTATGAAGCAAAGCAATTTTAGAGAGAAATTTATGAAATCCAAACCTACTACATTAAAATTAGAAAGCTCTACTCTACTGTCAGGAACAAATGAAAAAATAGAGTTCTTAACTTCAAAGGAAATTGAAAACATTAATAACAGCAAAGATAACACCTCAGATAAAAAATTAAACAAAAAAGAGGCATTCCCTGAAGAAGGCCTCAGTAAAACTTCAAGCTTCATCAAATCATTCACTAATTGGTTCAGAGATTAGAATTTTTATTTGCTTTTCAGAAATCTCATATACTCCAATATGTTTTTTTCATAGCCATTTTCAGTAGGAGAATAATATATAGTGCCTGATAATGCATCAGGCATATATTGTTGCTCTACAAAATTCTTATTGTAATCGTGAGGATATTTATAATCTGATCCGTAACCATATTTTTCTGCATTCTTAAAGCTAATATTCCTCAAATGATATGGTACTTTGCCTATATCTTTTTTCTCTATATCTTTAAGAGAATTTTCTATGGCTTTATATGAAGCATTACTTTTAGGTGCACAAGCCACATAAATTGCTGCTTGAGCAAGAATTATTCTCCCTTCAGGCATGCCAACAAGCTTTATAGCTTGAGCAGCATTAACAGCAACAGATAATGCATTAGGATCTGCATTCCCTACATCTTCAGAAGCACATATAATTATTCTACGAGCTATAAACATGGGATCTTCGCCTGCATATATCATTCTTGCCAGATAGTGTACAGTTGCATCTGGGTCAGAGCCTCTCATACTCTTAATAAAAGCAGACACGGTGTCATAATGATTGTCCCCAGTTTTATCATAGCTTACAGGTTTCTTTTGTGCAGATTCTGAAATTATTTTTTTATCAATTATAATCTGGCCTTTTTCATTCTTTTCCGTAGAAAATACTGCTAACTCTAAAGCATTCAGGGCCTTACGGGCATCTCCGTTAGATAGAATTGCTAAATACTCTATTGCTTCCTCCGGAATATTAATGTTATACGCTCCTAAACCTTTTTCTTTATCATTCAAACATCTCTTTATTATTTTTATAATATCTGATTCTTCTAAGGCTCTAAGTTTATAGACAGTTGAACGGGAAATTAAAGCATCATTTATTTCAAAATATGGATTTTCAGTAGTTGCACCAATAAAAATAAGTGTTCCATCTTCTACATATGGTAAAAGAGCGTCCTGTTGACTTTTATTATACCGATGTATCTCATCGATAAATAATATAGTTTTTTGGCTGTACATTGCCCTTCTTGATTTAGCATCTTCAACCGCTCTTTTTAAATCGTTGATTCCAGATGATACAGCATTTAATTGTTGAAAATAAGCTTTGGTGGAATTAGAAATAATCCTAGCTAAAGTAGTTTTGCCACATCCAGTCGGCCCCCATAATATTATTGAAGATAACTTATCTGCTTTTATGGCTCTGTATAATAATTTACCTGGAGATACAATTTCCTCCTGACCTATAAATTCTTCCAAAGTCTCAGGTCTCATTCTAATCGCTAAAGGGCCATCCTTTCTTATATCTTCATTTAATTTTACATCGAATATGCTTATTTGATCCTTTTTCATTGCTAACAATCAACCTTTCACATATATGTCTTAACTTATTTAATTACAATACTAATTTCTATTAATCATCATTCTGCAAGAAGATTCATCTCTTGATTTCCATAATTATTTCATTGATACACACTTATAATATATAACTAAGAATATGAATAAATCAATACAAAAAAAACGGAGCATTAAGCTCCATTCATTATTACAAAATTTATTCAATAATTTTCTTTACATAGTCTGAAGTCGAAGCGGATAACAAAGCACCATAATCCAAAGTGAATTCTATGATATTACCAATACCATATTCTTTTTTACAATCATTAATATCTACTATCATATGATCACTACTTGCACCCAAAATTATAATATTTTCATCGATCGGTGTCAGGCCTTCTACATTAACATCTTGCTTTCCTATTGCCAATATTGCTCTTTTTCTCACACCTCTATCCACAAAAGTTGGTTTATTGCCGAAAGCATCCACACCAATTTCTCCAATAGGAATTGATGGTTTTTCTTTTAGTTCTATTATTTCAGCACATAGGGTAAAACAATCATTATAAGTTCCAGCAATTCTGCCACCATACGCAGTTTCATTTCCTAAAACAATAGATTCGCCCAATCTTAAATTGTTTATACCCTTTGGTATTGCTCCTTTACCCACCAAATATACACTACTTGAGTTTCCACCGGAAATAATGGATAGTTTTATATTATGCTTTTTTTCTATACTATCTGCAATTTCTACTAATTTTGACAGATTACCCTCATTAGGTATTACAGCACCATAGCATGTAAGATTTGTGCCTATGCCTATTAGTTTAATACCCTCTAGTTCCATAATCTTATCAGCATAATCCATTGCTTCGTCTACCCATACGCCTTCTCTGAGATCTCCTAAATCTACCATGAGTATTATTTGGTGTACCTTTCCTCTTTTGATAGCTTCATTTGATAAAGCTTTCATCACTTCATACTCAGAATTCAAACTTATATCAGCATATTCTACTACCTCTTCAACCTGTGACAACATGGGTATCCTTAATAGCATCTTAGGTATATCCAGACATTGCATCTTTTTTAAATTTTCAATTCTAGAGTCTGCTAAATAATTAGCCCCTCCCTTAACCATAGCAACCGCAATCTCCGGCATACCACAAAAAACTTTTGTAACTGCTGAAACACTTATACCCATTGCTGCGCATTTTTCCACCAAAAGTCTAGTATTTGATTCTAGTTTATCCAGATTCACTTTTAAAGCAGGATAATTCATTCCTATCCTCCTTGTTTTATTGATTTTTATAAAGGCTTTTTTTCATCAGTTTTAAAGCATCTTTTGGGTATTTCTTTGATAATACTCCTAAAGAAGCAAAAATGTAGTCATTATCTATAAGCACTTTAGCATCATTTCCAGGATACAGTTTTAATCCTCTTTTCATTTCTAAAACAGATCGTAAAATACTAATTCTTCTAGGTAATCTAGTTAAAGCTCCTCCTGTGCCAATTATGTATTTAATATTTGTCAGGTCTTTTCCTTCTGCGATAGTTTTTTTACCAGTAGGCCCATATATATATCTAATGGTTCCTGCGTGCCTATCTAAAGAAGTTAATACAGCTTCTTTTGTCAATCTCTCAATAAACTCTATTTCTTCTTCTGTTTCCGGTAAAGGTTTTACGTGTTTTGTCAATTGCTCTATATTTGGAAATTCTTCTTTTAATTCTTTCAGCCCAATTTTATCTACAATATGCATAAAGTTGACAAAAACCCCTAAATCTCCTTCCACCGTTCTTTTTGCATAAGGTTCGGGGCTTATAAGCATCTTATTGATTTCCTCTGAACCTTCAGTAACAGAATGAATATCAGTGGTGGCGCCACCTACGTCAAATATTACAAGATCCCCTAAATCATTTTTTAGCAACTTAGCAGCTTCCATAACCGCTCCTGGGGTAGGAATTATAGGCCCTGTAACCATTTCTCTAACTGTACTCATGCCAGGTGCATGAATGATATGCTCCTCAAACACACTTTGTATGACTCTTCTAGTAGGCTCAATATTTAGAACATCTACCTTAGGATATACGTTATCTACTAAATAAAGTTTTACACCTGCTTCATCACATATTTCAGTAACTTCTTCCTGGTTTTCAATATTGCCAGCATAAATAATAGGTACATCCAAATTTAAAGAAACTACTTGCTCCATATTGTATAAAGCTGTTTCTCTTTCACCGTAATCAACGCCGCCTGCAATCAAAATTATATTTGGATTTATTTCTCGTATGTTCTTTAAATCAGTTCTTCTTAGTTTTCCAGCAGTAACCATTTTAATAATACCGCCTGCACCTAATGCGGCTTCCTTAGCAGCTCTTACAGTCATATCATAGACTAATCCATGAACAGTCATGCGTAAGCCTCCTGCAGCACTGCTGGTAGCAAGCATTTCACTGTAGGTCAATTCAACAACTTTGAGATTGGTTTTTAAATCTTCCAATGCTCCTTTTAGTCCAATAGTTACGTCACCTTCCAGCACAGAAGTTGGAGCCTGCCCCTGTCCTACAAATTTTGGACAGGGGCTTCCAATTCCATTAAAAGCATTTATTACAGTTGTAGTACTTCCTATTTCAGCAACCAAAACATCAATTCTCATCTTTATTATTCATTTCCCTTCTCTTTTTGACCAGGAAGCTTGCTACATCTATTCCTTTACTGCCTCTTCCGAATCCGGCATCCATTCCCGCTTCAACAGCAATTTCATTAGTTACTTGTGTACCTCCACATGCAAGTATTACTTTATCTCTTATACCTTTCTCAATACATAGATCATGTATCTTCTTCATATTCTTTATATGCACATCATCATGTGTGATTATTGTGCTTGCTAGTATTGCATCTGCATTGGTCTCTATAGCTGCATCGACTAACTTCTCAACAGGACAGGATGTTCCCAGATATAGATACTTTATGCCAAATCCTTCGATACCACCGTGTTTTATATCTAATATTTCTTTTAAACCTACTGAGTGTTCATCCTCTCCTACTGTAGCAGCAACTACAAACATGGGGTTCTTTTCTATATCTTCTCTAATCTCTGCCTCAGAAAGCACCGGTATCTTTTCTGGTATTACCAATTCATTTATATTTATGTCAAATTTCACTTTACCTTTGATTTCAACTAAAGTACCTTCTGCTGGATGCATCACATTCTTATGAATTACTGTTACATCTTCAAGACCCATCTTTTCTCCGCACTTTATAGCTGCAAACTCTGCAGTTCTTTCGTCTAGCGGGAGAAATATGGTCACAGCAACAACTCCATCTGCTCTCCATTCAACTTCTGGTTTTACATACTCAGTATCATAATATTTCTTTAATTCATCTAACCTCACATTAACATTATCAAACTCATCTAATTCATCAATATAGATTATCTTAGAGGGATCTTCAAAAGTATCCCCACCTATTGCATCAGAAGCTTTTTCAAATCCTTCAGGTATATTATTATAGCCATAATGTACTGATACAGGAGCAAAATAGTCTTTATCCCTTTCAAAAATCATACCAGCTCCTATACCGCCATCAATTTGTCTTGGGATTCCATCTCCATTTCTTTCTGGATAAAATCCGCTATCAATGAAAAAGCCCTTTTCAACTGCTTTGAAATACCCTCCTGCCTCTAGCATTTCTTCCATAAAGAGTATAGCTCTTTCCTTAAGTTCTCTTACTATCTGCCCCAGTTCGCCTTCTCTATCAATTTTCACCATATCTCTAAAACCATCCATACCGTTTAAGGCTTGTTTAGCTGTGCTTACTGCTGCAATATTATAATAGTGCCAAGGAACATTTCTTCCTTCATCTGGTGTTATTGTTGATTGAATATCAGCACTTGTTAGCCTTGAAATCACTAAATTAAGAGTGTGAGTTACAGTTGCTTCTCTAGTATCAGATTCCATATATTTTGTATTTTGTTGGGCTCTCATCTTATATTCACTGAATAAATCTCTCAATGCTACAGCATATGGAAGATCCAACCTCATACAAGGCGCAGGGGGTGCTGTAGGTGGAACAGTTGACAAAGCAATGTTTTCAGCTTTCATTCCAATTTTCCTAGAAAAAGCACAGTTAATAGCATGCTGTACCATAAGTTCAGGCATTACCTTCCAAGCTTTCATAGCAGTGGCATTTGCATTATGAGCACCATCGATTTGAAGCATATTAGCCCAAGTCATAATCTTCTTTGCTTCACATGCATCAACAAAGCTTCTTATCATGTTTACATTTCTGTAGAGTATATTGTACTGAGGGTCTTGGTGGGCTCCATTTACTCCTTCCTCAGCAAACATAACTGCTATATCTGGTCCTGCCACACCTGATACATAAGAGTGAAAATTAATTGGCCTTCCTACTTCATCCTCAATCATATCTAACGCTTTTCTGGTAGCCCTGACTTGTTTTCTTGTTACCATTATGCCGCCTATTCCTTGGTTTGTGCCTTCAAGCAATGAATCCACGTGGGATTGACCTGCTGTCCTTATAACCATTATATGGTCTGCACCGTGCCAAGCTGCCATCCTCATTCTTCTAATATCATCTTCAAATCTTCCTGAAGCTATTTCTGTAGTAATAACACAATCAGGTTGTGGATCGATATATCCAAATCCCCTGCTTCCTGGAAGAGGTATGTAATTTTTTAAATTTTCTGACGTTTCACGGTATTCAAAATCACCGATTTGTCTCTTCTGGTTTCTTCCTTCTCTCCAATGCCAACCTCTTCTTCTAGGTCTATAGTTTTCCAAATCTTTTAATAATTCTTTTATATCTAATTTTTTGTTTGGATCCAATTTCATCAGTTTTTCCCCCCTTCAAAAAGAGTATCAACTTCATCCCAATACTTTCCTTCAGCTAAACCTAATCCTGCTTCTCTAACAGAAATACCAAGTTTTTTCGAAAGCCTCCAAACTACATTACCAGCACCTTTTCCCATTAAGCCTTTTTTCATAACACCTTCTACAATTGGTTTTACTTCAACGCTTGAAAATCCCATTCTAAGAAGGACGCTTCTTTCTATTGCGGGAGTTGTATATTTATAGCCCATTTCCAACATTGGCTCAACTATCTTATATGCCAGCTCCCAAAACCTTTCTTTTAGTTGTTCGTCTGTTAAGTCCTTCAAATGTTCTCTTCTTTTTTCATAATCATCAGGTCTTTTCACTTAACATACCTCCTTACATTTTTCATAATTATGGTTAATATATGTTGTTTTTTACTAGAGTATTTGATTATGATGAGCTTATGATAATACTTTTACACCTAATTCTGATAGCACAGTTCTTACAAATTTCTCATCACTATTTGTGTCCTTGATTAAAAATTCAAAATCATACTCACCGATTTCTTTCTTGCCGTAATTATTAATAGCATTCTTTATATAAGACACTTTTGCTTTATTTAAATCAAAATCTCTTACTTTTATTTTTGATGGATGGTCTGGGAAAACTATATTTTGTCCGGGTATTTCTGTATCTGGATCGCCAAACAATATTTCTATACCATTTTGTTTAGCAAAACTAATTTGAGGCATAGGATGCTTTCCTGCGCCTGTATATTCTGTCTCCTGTACTACTATTATTTGATCCTCATCCATTTCCTGAGCTAAGGCAAAAGCTGCTGTCAATGATGTATTTCCAGCTGGTCCTCTTTCTATGCCTTCTAATACAGATAACGCTTCTGTAATATAAAAGACTTCACCTTGTTTTACAGTTAGATATCTATCTAAATATCTCAATGGTCTAGCTGCATTCCTAGGTACATCTGCTCTATCCGGCCAAGTAGCAAAAGGTATTCCAAATCCAGTATGTCCTGTAGTAAAGGATTTTCTATTGAAATCTCTATCAGAAGCCATATGTAATCCAGTCAGATCAACGCTTGCTCCTACTATTTCTGTTTCTTCAGCACCTGCTTTTTTAACTCCCCTTGCTGTTCCTGTCACATTTCCTCCTCCAGCATGAGTTATCAAAACTTTGTCTGGATCTCTACCTAGTCTTTCTCTAAACTGCATTATCAGCTCATATCCTAAAGTCTCCACTCCAGCGATACCAAAGGGAGTATATAGAGAGGCATTGAAATATCCAGTTTCTTCAAGCAAACACAAAAAGCTGTAAAACAATTCTGGACCAACCGATAACTGCACAACCTCTGCACCATAAGCTTCACATACTCTCTGTTTTTCAAGTATTTCAGGCTGCCCGACCATGTTACTGTCATAACATTCCTGAACGACAATACATTTTAACCCAGCCATAGCGGCTTGGGATGCCACTGCAGCGCCATAGTTGCCGCTAGTTGCTGCTATTACACCTTTATAACCTAACTTTTTAGCATGATAAACAGCTGTAGCTGCCCTTCTTGCTTTAAAGCTTCCAGATGGGTTAGCTGCTTCATCTTTTATAAATATTCTTGCACCTTTTCCTTTAGGAGCAAATTTTCTTGCTAGGGCAGTAAGGTTTTTCATTTCTAACAAAGGTGTATTACCAACACCTGTTGATGACTGTATACTCTGTATCTCTTCCAAGGTGTAACCTGCTTCTCTCATCATTCTTTCATAGTCAAAACCTAATCCACCGCTTTCAAATATATCATAATCGATACCTATGGCTCTCTTCATAATCTCATTTTTTCTACTCATGACTGCATCATATGACATATCTCTATTCACCACAGTCACCTCCGAAAAGTATTTTCTTCAACTGCATATCTATTTTTGTCAACTCTGGTACATAATCACCAAAGTCATGAATATATCTAGGATTCAATTTAATAGCCTTACCTTTTACTTTTCTTCCAGTAACTGTTTTTATTTCTATTTCATCGCCTATTTTTCCATCATCAAGTGCAAATCCCTTAACCCACAACTCTAGTGGAACTTTTTTAGTATCTTCCGGAAGGTGAGCAGCCCTCTCTTCAGGTTTCAAAACAATTTGATGGATTTGTACCCAATCACCTTTTTTAATAATATCCATAGATAATTCTAACCTTCCTTCATAATAATTCTTTAATACTCATTTATAATAAAATGTTTTTAATGCTAAAAAAAATCTAATCACTCTACTTCAATTAGTTCTCTCATATCACCCATTATAGCTCTCGGAACAGGCAAATCTATCATTGTTCTCAATCCTGGTTTTGCATTTATTATATGCGGTATCATATTGATAATCATAGCTATTGTACCAATCCCGCCGGGAACTTCAGGCTTGTTGGCCATGTTAATATTGGGATTTCCCCTAATAATTACATAATCACCAGTTTCTGTTCCTTCTAACTCCGGTTCTATCTGCTGCGGATGATCCATCTCTATTTTTAATTCGCCGTCTACATAGCCATAACCCTTCATAGCACAACCTGCTACATAACCGGGTTGAACCTCAGCATAGGGTGCTTTTCTATACACATTTGTAACAATCGGTTCCATAGTCTGTTCTATTTCATCGCTTAATTTCCAACCTAATGCATCAGCTATCATCATTATAGATTCGTGAAATCCAACATGTCCTGCTATTTTTCCTGTTTTTGCCCCTTCGTTGAATTCTTCAACTGTAGTACCTATACCCTGTTCTTGCATAACTGCCGGACCAAAAGGCGATAGACTATTAACCCTTCTAGCAATAATATGATCAACATCCAGGCATGCACCTGTTAAGCATACTACAAGCAAATCCATTATTAATCCAGGATTGATGCCGGTTCCTAATACAGAAACTCCATTCTCTTTAGCTATAGCATCCATTTTAGCGGCTAATTTAGGTTCTTGTGCTTTTGGATAAGCCATTTCTTCAGCACTAGTTATTACATTAATTTTCCGCTCTAAACAATAAACTACTTTATCATATACTTTTCTTGTAAAAGAATCAGTACAAATCAATGCTACATCTGCTGCTCCTTCTTTAATGACATCTTCTTTTGTGCCTATAATAATATCCGAATCCTTTGGTTTTTCAACTCTTAGATAATCATAAATACTTTTGCCAACTTTTTCACCTATGTCAATAACACCTACAATCTCTACACCTTTTTTTCTTAAAAGTGCTTCTGCAATTCCGCTACCCATTGCACCATATCCCCAAATGATTACTTTCACATTTTCTTTCCTCATTTTTTAACCTCCTCTTTTTATATTTAATAATTATTTAAAAGCAATTTTAATGCCAATAATCAACATTTATAATAATATACAAAACTGCCTTTTTGCTTGCATTTGGAATCGAATTCTGTTATTTTATGCAAGAGTTTTGTATATATATTGGCATAAAGCAAATATATTTGCGTCATTACGCAAATATATTTGCTTCTGAGTATATTTTTGAATATTCCAAATAATGAATGTGTATTTTAAAGATTCTTTCCCTACTAGATGAAGCTTTGATAAAATAATACGAAAGGTATTTAGCTTTTAATAAATAGAAGTGATTTTGAAACTCTTATATATGCTATAATCACTATAGCATAGTCTATAATTTAATCATAAATCAAAAAGAAATAAATTTTAATTAGAAAGGAAGAATCTGCTTGTACGATTTACATGTTCATTCTATTTATTCTAATGACTCATATCCCTGGGCTACATTTGCCAATATATGTAATGAAGCAATTGCAAAAGGTCTTAAAGGAATATGCTTTACAGATCACGTAGATATTGATTATCCTGGAATTACAGATGTTTTTGATCTAAATGACTACTGCAATGAACTAAATAATATAATCAACAGTTACGGTAATAGTATTGAGATTTATAAAGGAATTGAACTTGGTTTGCAGCCACACATAATAGAAGAAAATAAAGCATTCTCTTCAAAATCTGATATTGATTTTGTTCTAGGCTCTATTCATGTAGTAGATAAGAAAGAACTTTACAAAAATGAATATTTAGAAGGAAAAACTGATCATGAAGGTATATTATCATATTTTAAGGATCTAAAATTATCTATTAACTCCTTTACCGATTTTGACTCACTAGGACATATAGATGTGGTAAGAAGATATCTGCTTAATGGTGAAAGTTCTTTTGTTTATAATATATATAAAGACTATATCGTTGATATATTAGAATATTTAATTGATAAGAACATTGGTATTGAGATTAACACTTCTGGTAAAAGGTATGGACTTTGTTCCTTTCATCCTTATCCAGAAATATTAGCTCTATATAAAGATTTAGGTGGAGAAATTGTCACTCTAGGCTCAGATGCTCATAAACCTGAAGACTTAGGTTATGCCTTTAATGAAGCTTTAGAATTGCTAAAAGCACTAAAATTTAAATACTACTGCATATTTAAGAAGAGGAAACCAATATTTATAAGGATAGATTAACTTTCTATCCTTATGTTATATTTTTTCAATTTATGTTGCAGGGTTTGTCTCTTGATTCCTAATCTTTCAGCACTCTTTGTAATATTATTGGAACAGCTTTTAAGAGCATTGATTATTAATTCTCTTTCAATGTCACTTAATATTTCATCAAGCTTTTTATTTTCATGAATCAACATTTTATAATCAGAAGATCCTTTTTTATTATTAAATAATGACTTCATGTTTGCAAAATGATGGGGTTTTAAGATATGGTCTTTTATAACCATATTCATAGCACTTTCTATTGAATTCTCTAGTTCCCGCACATTTCCAGGCCAATCATAGTTCATAAAAGCATTCTTAACTTCATTGGATATACTCCAAACATCTTTCTTTAAAACGGTATTAAATTTTTTAATAAAATATTCAGCTAACAAAGGTATATCAGTTTTTCTTTCTCTTAACGGAGGAATTTTCAGATATATAACATTTAATCTATAATAAAGATCTTTTCTCAAAGCTCCCGATGCAACTGAATTCTCAGGATCTTCATTTGTAGTTGCAATAATCCTTACATCACATGGTATATCGTTTAATCCACCCACTCTTCTTATATATCCTTCTTGTAAAACCCTAAGTAATTTTGCCTGCAACTGCAATCCCATGGAATTAATTTCATCTAGAAGCAAAGTTCCGCCATGTGCTTGTTCGAATAATCCTGGCCTATTAACCGCACCAGTGTAACTACCTTTTACAGTGCCAAATAATATTCCCTCTAATAGTGATTCAGGTATTGCGGCACAGTTTTGAGCAATAAAAGGTTTATTTCGCCTATCACTTTCATAATGAATACTTTGGGCAAAAAGCTCCTTTCCTGTACCTGTCTCTCCAAAAATCAATACTGTTGATGATGATTTAGCAGCTTTCTTAGCTAAAGAAATTATATTCAAAAAGTTGTCATCTTCTCCTATTATTGATTTAAAAGTATGTCCTTTTATATTTTCCTTTTGGGAGTCTTTGCTTGCTAATGCTTCCTGAAGAATATGTACCTTATCATGTAACTCTTTAACTTGAGTTATATCTTTGGCTATCTCTACAGCGCCGTATTTCTCAGGCGTAATCCTGAAAGGTATCGTGCTATTTATTGTATTTATTTGTTTTCCGTGGATATTAAGATATGACTGGTTTTTATTATAAATAGGTTTTCTTGTTCTTAGCACTGTAAGCAAAGTACTACTATTCTCATCAAGACTAGGGAAAATTTCTGTTATACTTTTCCCCATTACCTCCTCTATATCTAAACCTTCAAGTTCACCCATTACAGAATTATAGAAAATAGTTTTCCCTTCACTGTTAACAACATGTATACCTGCATCAATGTTTTCAATAATGGTTTCCAATATAGTTTTATACAAAATGTTCAAAGCCATTATTAACACCTCATTAATTAAACTATTTAATATGCCTACTTAATGCAAAAAAGCTTAATCACCTAATTAAATAACGTTTTATGCACAATAAAAAATAGAAGTAGGTAAGCCTACTTCTATTATACAGTTATTTAAAAAGTGTACAATCTATTTATATAATTGATACTTGCTCGTTAATAATCTAACTCTTTCTTTTATAGATTCAACTTCACTTGGTTTATCTATTATGTCAGATATAATAGTTCCAATTTCCTTCATATCATCTTCTTTAAAACCTCTTGTGGTAACCGCTGGTGTTCCTATTCTTATACCACTGGTTATAAATGGACTTTGAGGATCAAAGGGAATTGTATTTTTGTTTACTGTTATACCTATCTTATCCAACAAATGTTCGGCATCTTTTCCTGTAATATTTTTATTTCTTAGATCAACTAGAATTAGATGGTTATCTGTTCCGTTCGATACAATATTAAAACCTTTATCCATCAAGGTTTGAGATAATGCTTTAGCATTTTTCACCACTTGCTCTTGGTAACTTATAAACTCTTCTTCCATAGCCTCTTTAAAACATACAGCCTTTGCAGCAATTATATGCATCAATGGGCCCCCCTGAATCCCGGGAAAAATTGCTTTATCAATTGCCTTTCCATATTTCCCTTTACATATTATAGCTCCACCTCTGGGACCTCTTAAAGTTTTATGAGTTGTTGTTGTAACAAAATCAGCATATTCAACCGGATTCGGATGAAGCTTTGTTGCAACTAAACCAGCTATATGAGCCATGTCTACCATTAATAAGGCTCCAACTTCATCAGCTATTTCTCTGAACTTTTTGAAATCTATTATCCTTGGATATGCACTTGCACCTGTTACTATTAATCTAGGCTTTTCCTTTTTTGCTATCTTTCTTACCTCTTCATAATCTATAATCCCTGTTTTTTCATCTACTCCATAGGGAATAAATTTATAATACTTTCCAGATATATTAACAGGGCTTCCGTGAGTCAAGTGTCCTCCATGCGATAAATTCATTCCTAATACCACATCACCAGGCTCTAAAACAGAAAAATATACTCCTATATTTGCATTTGCACCAGAATGAGGTTGAACATTTGCATGTTCACCACCAAAAAGCTTTAATAATCTTTCTCTTGCTAAATTTTCCGCCATATCTACGATATCACAGCCACCATAGTATCTATTACCTGGATAGCCTTCCGCATATTTATTTGTTAAAATTGTGCCCATAGTTGCCATTACTGCTGGACTTACAAAATTTTCAGAAGCTATAAGCTCTATATTCTCCCTTTGCCTTGCTAGTTCTTTTCTAACAATTTCTGCTATTTCAGGATCTACTTTTTGAATTAAATCTAATTCCATGATATTCCTCCTTATGTACTTCTGATTATATTATATATTCTTTTAAATAATAATAATAGTAAAAATAAATAACAAAAAATGTTTGCCAAACAGAAACAAAAAAATGGCATTACGCCATTTTTAAATGTTTATTTATCATTTCTTCAAATAATTGTTTAGACCTTACTCCAATTATCCCATCAACTTTCCTGCCATCTTTGAACAAGAAAATTGATGGAATGCTCATTATATCATATTCAGATGCTAATCTAGGATTTTCGTCAACATTTACTTTTACCACTTTAATTTTATCTTTATACTCAGCAGCAAGTTGGTCGATAATAGGAGAAACCATTCTACAGGGACCACACCATGCTGCCCAAAAATCTACTAGTACTGGTATATCTGAATTTAATACTTCCTCCTGAAATGTGTCTTCATTTACTGCATTATATTTTTCGTTCATACTTTTGCTCCCTTCTATAATTCTATTTATTTTATATATTATCATTCACTAATCTAATAAGAACAGGCTTAAATTTGCTCATATTTTTTAGTTTCGAATCTCCCAATTTTATACCTATATAACCTATAGACATAAACAATATTCCAGTAATAGCAGCAATTATTTGAGAAATATTTTCATTATAACCAATGGCTTTTCCTCCATAATAACCACCTAATAAACCTATGATGAGACCTGCTAACGGTATTCCGTACATGATTAAACTTGCAAATAAAAAGTTTTCTGTCTTTAATTCAATTTCAACCATGTCACCAGGTTTTCCTCCAACAGTATTCTCTGCAGTTAGAATCATGTTTAAATTTTCTTTCCCTACTTGACAGGCTCCACAATTCCCACAAGCAGTGTGGCGGACAATTAGTACTTTTGCCATACCATCATTTATCTCTAGAATTTTTCCTACTTCTTTCATGGAATCTTCCTTTATTTTACATATTTTACTATGGTTTCAATAAGCTCATCTATCCTTCTGTCTGGTTTATTGTCTTCTCCCAAAGATTCAGGTATGCATTCTTTTATATAGCCATCTAACATCAAACCGCCAATTTT
>JAAYMO010000169.1 GCA_012521375.1 Clostridiales bacterium | reverse complement strand
AAATAATTAATCACTAGGATTACATTAAATATAGGTAATCCTCCCGCTAGTACCAATGCCCATATAGTATTAATTAGTTTATAATTCTTTACAGTTATATACCAAGGAATTAACCCTCCATTAAATAGCATTGAGAAAACCAGGATCCACATAAATATATTTCTTAATGGAAACTCTTTTTTTTCTTTTGATAACGGGTAAGCCATCAAAACTACTATTATAAAGTTCAATCCTCCTGCTAGCACGACACGTTTTATGGAAATCCAAAAGGAGTTAAAGAACTTTTTTTCTCCTATGATTTGATGGTATGAGTTAAAATTAAAACCTACTGGCCACAGTTTTACCATACCAGCAGCTACTGCTGATTTTTCACTTAGAGAGACACATAGGGTGTACCATATTGGCAATATACATATGAATGCACTCATAATAAGAATTGTTATAATAACTTTATCTGCAATTCTTGAGCCTAAAGTAATGTCTCTAACCATAGTTTTATACTCCTTTGCAAATAATGTTAGAATATGCGATAGTTAGCAAATTTAGAAGCCAAATAATATGATAATGTGATCATAATAAAGCCAATAAAAGATTTTAAGAGTCCTACTGCTGTAGCCAAGCTATATTGCATATTCATCAACCCTACCCTATATACCCATGTATCGATAATATCACCTGTAGAATACACAAGGGGATTATACAAATTAAAGATCTGATCAAAGCCCGCATTGAGTACATTTCCTAAGCTTAAAACCCCTAGCAAAACAATAGTTGATGAGATTCCAGGTAGAGTGATATACCATAGATTTTTCATTCTTGTTGCTCCGTCAATTGCTGCAGATTCATATAAAGAAGGGTTTATGCTAGTAAGGGCAGCAAGATAGACAATAGCGTTAAATCCAAAGCTTTTCCATACATCGCTTACTATTACTAACCAAGGAAACAAATCTGATCTGGCAAAAAATAATATCGGTTCAACACCAAATACTGATAATAGTTGATTAATTGGGCCTGTATATGCGAAGAGATCCAGTATAATACCTGCGAGTATTACCCAGGATAAAAAATGGGGTAGATATACGATTGTTTGAACACTTCTTTTAAGTACATTTATTCTAACTTCATTCAAAAGCAATGCAAAAATTAGTGGGACAACTAGATTACCTATAATCTTCATTACCGAGATAAATATTGTGTTGCAAAATATAGTCTTACTGTCACTAAGCAGAAACATGTATCTGAAATTTTCAAGGCCTATCCATTCAGATCTCCATATCCCTAAACCTGGATTATAATCTTTAAAAGCTATAACTATGCCAAACATAGGCACAATACTAAAAAGAATTAACCAAATATATCCTGGTAACAACATAAGATAATAATGTTTGATGAATTTTTTATTTTTCATGCAATATTCAACCTGCCTTTTCTGTAATAAAAGGCGTCAACGTCAAGTTGACGCCTTTATCTGCATTACTTTTTCACAGCTTCATCGACTTCGGTTGTGATGATATCACCGCCCTGCTTTTTCCATTCCTCAACAAAATTATCGAATTCATCTAATGGAGCAGAGCCCATTATTATCTTCATAAACGTTTCATCTTCAAGCTTCTTGAGATTTGCCCATCTACTCTCAATAGTCTTTGTTTGGTAATATATCCTACTATATACTCTATTTATGTCTGTTCTGTAAATAGGAGCAGCACCCACTAATAATGAATATAATCTCTTCCATGCTCCTTCCCTCGCTTCAGTATTCCAATATTGGATATCAGTATTATCATATGGTTCTAGTTTTACATCCCTCACATTATCGACATCGTCACGCAGGAGTTT
>JAAYMO010000168.1 GCA_012521375.1 Clostridiales bacterium | reverse complement strand
TTTCTTTTTATTAAAGCGTATTTCACAAACGGGATGCCCTTGAGCTATGGTTTTTCCTAAGGTGAATTGAAAATCTTTAAAAGCACTTGCAATACCTCTGTCACCCTCCATAGCAATATCGCAAAGTTCAGCAATCTCTTCGGGACTACAGCCTTGCTTCTGCCATGCAGATACCAAGGGGCAATAATTAAAATTTAAGTAGTATTTTTCATCATTAGCTATAACTTTTTCCATCTCAAAGATTTTAAAAGCAGCACCTGCACCAAAGGTATTGGAAAACTCAATCATATCACTTGGGTTGTTCATTTTAGATTTCATATTGTTACCATGAAAACAACCACAGCGGTATATGGCCTTGCGTGCAAAATCATCCCAATCTAACCCCCTTCTCCTCGCTTCATCCATAAGTAAGTACATCCAAGTAGCACGGTGCTCAAAGGCTTTTCTCATTTCATCGACATGTTGCTCATTAATTTTGGGTACATTTTTAATCTCTGCCAATCTTGTATACACTCCTTTTATACTTTTATATATAATAGCTCTAGTTTAGGTCACCGAGATATGCATCAATGATCTTTTCATCTTTTATTAGGTTACTTCCGGTATCTGATAACACTATATTCCCTGTTTCAAGAACATATCCGCGATCGGAAATACTAAGAGCTGCTCGAGCATTTTGTTCCACCAACAATATTGTAGTGCCCAATTTGCTAATTTGTTTAATGAGTTGAAATATTTCCTGCACAATAAGTGGTGCTAGACCCAGTGACGGTTCATCTAACATGAGCAGCTTTGGTTCTGCCATCAAAGCCCTAGCTACTGCTAGCATCTGTTGCTCACCTCCAGAAAGCGTACCCGCAAGCTGCTTGCTTCGTTCTTTTAGAACAGGGAATAGAGCATAAGCCTTCTCTATGCCCTGTTCTAACGATGCTTTGCTGACAGTAAATGCCCCCATCTCTAAATTGCCTCTAACAGTTAGACTTGGAAATATTTGTCTGCCTTCTGGGCAAAGGGTTATCCCGCTTTTTACTATGACATGGGGTTGAGCATTGGTAATGTCACTATTATTAAAGACTATTCTACCCGAGGTTGAATTGATAAGTCCTGCTATAGCTTTCATAGTGCTTGATTTTCCTGCTCCGTTGGCACCTATCAAAGTAACTACCTCACCACGCTCGACATAAAAACTAATTCCCTTAACAGCTTTAATGGCACCATAGTTAACGCAAAGTTTCGATACTTCAAGTAAAGCCATGGATTACTCAACCTCCTGTCCTAAGTATGCCTCGATAACTTTTGGATCTCTTTTAACTTCTTCAGGTGTGCCTTGGAAAATTAAAGTTCCGTGGTCTAGAACATATATCCTATGGCAAATTCTCATTACTAGACGCATATCATGTTCGATGAGTAGTATAGTATATCCCATAGCATTTATTTCGGTAATGAACTGGGCTAAATTCCTAGTTTCATTTTCATTCATACCTGCTGCAGGCTCATCAAATAGTAGCACTTCCGGCGAGTTGGCCATGGCACGAGCTATTTCAAGTCTTCGCTGAAATCCGTAAGGTAGGCTTGTTGAGTAATGATAGCGATATTCGGAAAGACCTGTGATTTCTAGTAAATTTATAGCTTTTTCTTTCACATATTTTTCTGTTTTGTGGTGTCTTGGAGTTTTAAAAACGGCATCTAGAAAGCCAGAATTGGTATGTGTGTGCGTGCCTACCATGACATTTTCCAATACAGTCATCTGGTCAAACAATCGTATATTTTGGAATGTCCTGGAAATCCCCATAGAAGTTATTTCATATGTTTTTTTACCCGTAATATTATTACCCTTGTAATTTATCGTACCAGCAGTAGGAGGGTATATCCCTGTAATAATGTTAAAAAAAGTAGTTTTGCCTGCCCCATTCGGACCTATTATTCCTACAATCTCGTTTTTTCTTAATTCAAAATCCACATTGTTAAGAGCTGTCAAACCACCAAATTGCTGGGTTATACCCTCAGCTTTCAATAGTACCTCAGACATCAATATGTTTCTCCTTTCCCTTATTGGAGAATTCTACCCTTTGCCGAATATGCTTTAAATTGGTTGCTCCAAGAAGGCCGTTTGGCCTGAAGATTGCCATTAATATAATAATCCCACCATAAATTATCTGCCTATATTCCACTAGTCCCCTGAGAAGTTCTGGTACTGCCGAAAGGATAACCGCGCCTACAATACTACCGTAAATACTGCCCATACCTCCTAGGATACACATACTCAATATAAGAATAGACTGATCAAAAGTAAAGGATTTTGGATCTATAAATGACATGTGATGAGCATAAAAGGCACCTGCCAAACCTGCTAAAGCCGATGAAATAATAAACACTATGAGTTTGTAGTAAGAACTTTTAATACCATTAACATTCGCTGCCAGTTCATCATCGCGAATCGCACTTATAGCTCGACCTGTCCTGGAATTCATTATAGATGAGATTATATATACGGTTATTATTACTAATGTAAGGCATATGTAATATTTATGAATTGGCTCTGAAAACTTTTTTCCAAAAAGTATAAAAGACGGGATATTTGGTATACCCATAGGCCCTCGAGTTAAGGACATCCAGTTTAATTCTACAATGCGAGTTATTTCACA
>JAAYMO010000167.1 GCA_012521375.1 Clostridiales bacterium | reverse complement strand
CTTCACCTCTTTCTTGTGTTTTGGTTTAGTTACTATTAATATTCGAGAAAAAGAGGGGTGAAGCCTTTTTTATACCCTCATAAATCTTGAAAAATCAAGCTTTATTTTTATGAAATTCGCTTATATAGGTAAAGACTGGATTAAATCAGTACTATTAGTTACTTCAATATATTTTAAAATTGTAACGGTATCAATAATCTCCCTCTTAACAGCTTTAGTGTACAATGTATTGCATAATTGTTCAGCAATAGCTTTTTTAAAAAATTCAAGCTTATTGCTATCATTAAATACCGTTCCATCTGCAAAAAGAGGCTTTTGTTCAATAATTTGACCTCTATAATTTACATAACGCAACTTAAAAAGAACAAGGTCACAACCCGTTCTAAGAATTATATTATACACTTCTCGCAAAAGATTTACATCATATGAGTCATCCGCATCCAGAAATAAGCAATACTCTCCTATGGCATTATCTATTCCCATTTTTCGTGCAAGTAAAGAACCACGGTTAGCTGTACTAATAATTTTTATATTTTGATGCTTCAACCCATATTCATTACATATCTCTAAACTATTATCTTTCGAACCATCATTAACTAAAATAATCTCATAATCATCGAACTTTTGATTTATTACAGATTCAAGAGCTCGTCTCAAATATTTTTCCGCATTAAAAACTGGTACAATTATACTAAAAAAGGGTCTCTTCATTACTCTTCCTCCAATACAGATTGGTAAATATTCTTTAATTTAGGTCCAACGTTTTCTATTGTGAATTCTTCCCATGTTTTAAATCCGTTTTCTGAAATCTCAATCATCTTTTCCCTAGAACAACTAAGAGCTTCAATTAATGTTTCCGCAAAAGCTTCTGGAGATTTTGGTTCATGATAAAAACCATTTATCCCATTCTTAAGAAATTCAGGAACACCACCTACACGTGAAACTATAACAATTTTTTTAAGCGACATAGCTTCCAAAATACAATTGGGCGTCCCTTCGCTATCAGATGGCAAAACAACTATACTACAATCTATCAACTCTTCAGAAATATTTTCTCTAAAACCACAGAATTCAAGTTGATCTATTACATTAAGTTCAATAGCTAGTTTTCTAATATTATTCTCAAATGATTCCTGTCCATTGGGACTACCTCCAATAAGTTTAACATATATAAGAAATCCTTTTTTCTTTAGTACCGATATACCTTTAATTAAAGTATCATGACCTTTACCCTGAATAAAATTAGCAATCATTGCTATCTTTTTTGCTGGCCATAATCTATTTTTTAAGTTATCTGGCACCCCAATACTATCTACTATATCACTAACAATACTAATTTTATCTATGTTGATACGGGAACGATTGACCATTTCGTCAACATTAAATTGATTAATAGAAATATAGTAATCCACATTAAAGGAGAGAAGCTTTGAAATAATATGATATGCAATTTTCTTAATTCCGGATATACTGCTGCAGTCAATATATGTATGAACTCTATAGACATGTTTAACATTTCTATAAAAAAATCTCATCATAGATACAACCATAGCTTCTTTAAACATATGGGTTTGAATTAATTGAATACGGTTCTTTATGCATATTCTTTTTAAATTGTTAAAGCAATTTATGGTAAAATTGAATCTTATTATCTCTATAGATACCCCTAGAGAAGTGAGTTCTCTCGCCAACTTTGAATTTTTATTATCGGTAAAAAAATACACTTCACCTTCGCTATCCAAAATAAGTTTAGCTATTTTTAATATTTGATTTTCTATTCCTCCAAATATCCCTAAATCTCTCCGAACAATTGCAATCCTATAATTTTTCACGTCAATTTCTCCCTTTTATTAGTGTAGCTATGTTCATCATTGTAATTAATAACTAATATCCAAATAATCCAGAAAATTTTAAGGGTTAAAGTATCAAAAAAGAATGATATGGTTAGCATTGCCAAAAATAAAGAAAATATCGCCGAATGACCCTCTATGTCGCTTTTCCTTACTTTATAATACATTTTTAAATTTGACCAGATAAGAGCCAAGTAGGCAATAAATCCAAAAATTCCAGAGCTGACTAAAAAATATAAATAGGTATTATGCGTAATATACTTATTAATCAAATGCCAGTAATCTTTGTCCAAACCTATTAGAACATATTTTTTCCAGGCCAATAAATAATCCAACCATATTTCAAGTCTAACATTATTCATGTAACCACTTGTTTTTGAACTACCAAAGAATAAGCGACGAATTATCGGAATAGAATGCGTTTCGGGAATCAATAAAATAATACTGAAGAACATTATGAGCAATACAATAAATAACTTGATTTTCTTTTTCAAGCTTTTCATAGAGTTAAAATAATAAAATATTCCTAATAGAGTCCCAATAACTGCACTTCTTGACCCAGATAAAAAAACCGCTATGATAGACGCAAAAAATATAATTACATTTAAAATGTTTGTTTTAGTTTTAGCTAGCAAACTTAATGATGTAAATAATACAAAAACCGCATCTAGGCCAAATGCATTAGCATCTTTATAAACACCTTCAGCCCTAATTACAATATCTGATGTATTAAACGTATTAAAAAATATGAATATAATGAAGAAGGATACATTAAACGATATAACAAAGAAATCTACTCTGTTTTGTTTGCTTTTGAAACAACATAGAAGTATAAAAGCTATATTCATAAATATTATGATCTTAAAATAATCAAATATATTAGATGATTTATGCGAAAAAAAGTACATCCAAAAAGAATGGAAAAACTTATATATAAAAAGTAAAAAATATAATCCCGTTCTTGTACTGATACTTATTTTGTATCTTTTATTAATAATAAAACCAAATAAATAAAATAGACTTAATATCGCACCAAAGAAAACGTATAATTTAGAAAAATATGGGAAATAAATATTCATTTTTTCTCCAATTGGAGCTGTAAGACCACACAAAATAACTAATAAATCTATGGTATTAAATTTTTCTCTTCTTATAATACGCTTCTGTTCATATAGCATAATTTTTACGCATCCTTCTCGCATAAATATTAATCAATTAATAATTAATCTTCGAATACAGCTCTTGAGCTTTTTATAGGAATGAAGTGGTAATTTAAGAAGATTTATGTTAATACAGGCCGCTGTTATCATTAATTTTCTATTTAAAGGTAT
>JAAYMO010000016.1 GCA_012521375.1 Clostridiales bacterium | reverse complement strand
GAAAACTGGGCCAGTTGTAAAAAAAATTAATAGTTTTCTTCTAACCAATCCTTAGTTTCTTTCATTCTATAAGAATTCCCATTCATATTAATAACATACTATAGATTGCAAGTTAAACATCTGATTTTGTTTATGGTAATCTAAAAGTACAAAAAATGGTCACCAAAAATACAAAAAAGTAATTGCCAGTACAATCCCAAAATTATACCCTATTAAGTGACTAATCTTGATAGGGGGAAAGGATGTGCTGACAATTACTCAAATAAATTATATACGAGAATTATACTTTTTGGAAGGAAAAAATTTTACTGATATCTGTAAAATGACTGGTAAAGATTATCGTACAGTAAAAAAATACATAGAAAAAGATGACTTCAATGAAAACACTCATAAAGCTAAAAGACCCAATAAATCAGATATATTAAGACCTATCATCAATAAATGGCTTACTGAAGATAAGTTAAGGCACCGCAAACAAAGACATACCGCCAAGAGAATCTATGATAGGCTGAAAGAAGAATATCCTGATCTATTACAAGTTTCAGATAGAACTGTAAGAAGGATTGTTAAGGAAGAAAAAGAGAAGGTTTATAGTTCTGGCAACACCTATCTTAAACTTGACCACCCTGGTGGAGAAGCACAAGTGGATTTTGGCAGTTTTGGAGCTTATGAAAATGGTACATTGAAAAAATTTCACATGTTAATCTTATCTTTCCCAAAATCTAATGCTGGATTTGTCGTAGCAACAAGAAGCGAAACTAGGGAAGCCCTTTTAGAAGGCCTTGTAACTATCTTTGATTTCATAGGCTATGTTCCAAGTAACATTTGGTTTGACCAGATGTCTTCAGTAGCTCTACGAACTAGAGATGAAAGAGGTGTTGTAAAAGTAGCAGATTTCATAATGAGATTTGCTAATCACTATGGTTTTAATATTAAGCTTTGTAATCCTAACAGTGGCCACGAAAAAGGGAATGTAGAAAACAAAGTAGGCGCCATCAGAAGAAATATGTTTGTTCCCGAGCCTAGAATTACAGATTTAGAAGAATTTAATAAAGTATTACTAGAAAAGTGCCTTAAAAGACATGAAGAACCCCATTATCTACACAGAGAGCCAATAGAAAAGTTGTTTGAAGAGGAAAAATCATTGATGATTCCATTTAACAAGATACCATTTGATACTGCAAGTTATAAAAGTAGAAGAGTAAACAAGTATGGCCTTATCGAGTTTTCAGGCTGTCGTTATTCAGTTAGTCCAAAATATGTAGGGCAAACTGTAGTATTGAAAATCATGGCTAACAAGCTGGAGATCCTTTCAAAGGATTTGTCAGTAAAGATTGCAGAACATCCAAGGCTATTTGAAAAGGGTCAGGAATCCATAAATTACATTGATTTTATCGATATCATCAAGGTAAGACCAAATGCATTGAAGTACTCAGGCATATATTCTCTTTTACCTAAATCATGGCAGGAATATCTCAAATCTTTGGACAAAGAATCCTTCAAACAAGCTTTTGATATGTTAAGGATGATACTTTTAGAAGATGACATGGACTATGCCGACAGAGTATTAAGAGAGACTTTAAAACATAGCTCTACATCACCAGAGGCTATTTGGATAACTTACAAGAGATTAAAAGAAAATCATGAACTATTCGATAGCTCAATATGTTTCCCCACTGACTTACCTCCATATGAAGTTGACATACTTCAATATGATGCACTTATTGGGGGTGGGGTAAAATGAAAGAAGAAATAAGCAAATATCAAAAGAAACTAAGGTTATCTAGCAGCCTTATCGAGATATATCCTAATATTGAAGCTGAAACACATGAAGAATTCTTACTAAAATTACTAAGAGAACTTAACCATGATAGAGAGGAAAAAAGGAGGATTAGGAATCTAAACAATGCTGGATTCCAAGTTTTAAAGACTTTAGAAGGCTATGATTACTCACAAATTAGATTCCCAGATAGCCTGAGTATTCAAGAGCTAGAGTCATTGTCCTTTGTAGATAAAAAGGAAAACCTTATACTTTATGGATCAGTTGGAACAGGTAAGACTCATCTTTCAGTAGCCCTGGGAGTGAAACTGATAAGTCAAGGTAAGAAAGCAGTATTTTATCGAGTGCACGATTTAATCAATCAATTAGAATCTAAGGATGAAAAGAAGGTGTCGGCAGTCTACAAGAAGATTAAGCAGGCTGACCTATTAATACTTGATGAATGGGGATACCTCCCCCTTCATCAGGAAGGTGCTAGGCTATTATTTGATATTATCTCCAGCTGTTATGAGACTAAAAGTATTATCATCACAACTAACATAGAATTTGGCCGATGGAAAGGATTTTTATTTGATGAAAAGCTGACAGCTGCAATAGTAGATAGACTTGTCCATCACTCACACATGCTAATTTTTACAGGTAAAAGCTATCGAATGGTCAATTCATTAATTAAGTAAAAAGGTAGTACTGGCAATTGCATTTTTGATGGCCAAAAATTGTATTTTCATATTGCCAAACACATGATTTAATGGGGTATTATATTTTAGGATGGACGAAAATGATTATTTGGATAAATGGAGCCTTTGGCTCGGGAAGACGACATGTGCTTATGAAATGTATACGACCCTGAAAATATTGGTTATTTTAT
>JAAYMO010000166.1 GCA_012521375.1 Clostridiales bacterium | reverse complement strand
GTGGCCATTTTCATGTATAAATATTATACCACTATTTAACCCCAAATACAGGGAAAATTAAATTAGACAATAAAAAACCGCCAAAGGGAATTCTCCCCCTGACGGTTGGCGCTTGCGATAAGCAAACTTTGTAATTGTAAACAAACTTGTGTGTAATGAAACAACGATTTATCTCTTTGAGAATTGTGGTGCTCTTCTGGCTTTCTTTAAGCCGTATTTCTTTCTTTCTTTCATTCTTGGATCTCTTGTCAAGAAGCCTGCCTTTTTTAGTATAGGTCTCAATTCTCTATCAGCTTCCAGTAAAGCTCTGGAAATACCATGTCTTATTGCACCAGCTTGGCCTGTAAACCCTCCGCCTCTCACGTTTACAAGAACATCAAACTTATTAAGAGTATCTGTCAAAACTAAAGGCTGTCTTGTAATAAGCTTAAGGGTTTTCAACCCAAAATATTCATCTATATCTCTACCGTTTATAGTGATTTTTCCGTCCCCAGGTACTAATCTGACCCTGGCAACAGCTTTTTTTCTTCTTCCTGTACCATAATATTGAACTCTTGCCACAACTACTTCCTCCTTCCTTAATTATATATCCAGCTCGAGCACTTCAGGTTTTTGTGCCTGATGTTCATGTTCCGGTCCTCTATATACCTTTAATTTTTTGAACATCTGTCTGCCCAATCTGTTGTGAGGAAGCATTCCTTTCACTGCCAATTCTATAGCTTTTTCAGGCCTTGTAGCCATTAACCTTCTATATGGAGTTTCTTTCAGACCTCCAGGATATTGAGAATGCTTTCTATACATCTTTTGATCCAGTTTATTACCTGTTAAAACAACTTTTTCTGCATTTATTATTATCACATGATCTCCAGTATCTACATGAGGTGTATATATAGGCTTATGTTTGCCTCTTAATATTTTTGCAACTTCACTGGCCAATCTACCAAGAACTTTTCCTTCGGCATCTATGACATACCATTTTCTCTGAACATCTTCTTTTTTCGCCATAAATGACTTCATCCATCTATACCTCCTTATCTCAGTTTCAGTCTACTGCTGAGCATATCAAATTAAATACAAACAAGCCTTACAAGACATTAGTTTCAAATCCCACATAGAAACCTATATGCCTTTAAAGCTTCAGTAATTTGCGTCTATAATCAAATGTTGTAAATATCAGATCCGGGGCTGTGGATCACAAATAAACAACAATATTATTCTAATACAAGGAACCTAGTGTGTCAATATCAAATTGCCATCACTCTTTTAGTCATAGTATACCTTTTCCAAGCAAAGTCCATGTGGCGGCACAGTAATTCCCGCCATATCCCTGTCTCCTGTTATAAAAATATCAGGAATCTGATTGATGTCTATTTTACCTATGCTTGCATATAGGATTGTGCCCGTTATTATCCTCACCATATTGTACAAAAATCCGTTACCATGATAAAACATTTTTATATATTCTAGTTCTTCCTCTATTTTAATGTTATATATAGTTCTTACAGTGTTTTTAACTTTGCTGCCAGAGGCCATAAATCCTTTAAAATCATGGGTCCCTATAAAGTAATCGGCAGCTTTTCTCAGCTTATCCATATCCATATGTTTTCCAAATCTTACATGATAAACATAATGTCTCATTATTGCAGGAGGAAACAGGCCTCTATATATGGTGTAACTGTATAATTTTGATTTTGCATCATATCTAGAATGAAAACTAAGGGGCACTTCTTCAGATTCCTTAATGACAATATCTTCATTTAGGACAGAGTTCAGAGCCCAGGCAAATTTGTCAGCCGGAATTTTGCTTTTGGTAACAAAATTTGCTGTCTGACCTCTAGCATGAACACCTGCATCAGTCCTTCCAGCGCCTATGATGTTTATATCTTCTCCTGTTATCTTCTTTAAGGCTTTTTGAATCTCTTCCTGAATAGAAGGACCATTTTTTTGTATTTGCCATCCATTATAGTTTGTTCCATCATACTCAATAATTATTCTTATATTTCTCATTTTACAAAATACCTACTCCACAGAATAGCTAAAAAGAATACAATTGTTATGATAAGAGCCATATAGTCTCTAAATTCTATTGAAAGCTGCTTCATTCTGGTACGATTCTCTCCGCCTCTATAGCATCTTGCTTCCATTGCCAATGCTAACTCATCAGCTCTTCTGAAAGCACTTATAAACAATGGAACAAGCAATGGTACCATTGCTCTAGCTCGACTTATTATATTGCCTGTTTCAAAATCTGCACCCCTTGCCATCTGAGCCTTCATTATTTTGTCTGTTTCCTCTAAAAGGGTTGGTATGAATCTTAGTGCAATAGTCATCATCATCGCTAGTTCATGAGCAGGAACTCCTATACTTCTCAAAGGATTTAATAACTTTTCAATCCCATCTGTCAATGATATAGGGGAGGTAGTCAGAGTTAATAAGGAGGCTCCAGTTATAAGAAATATGAGTCTTAAAGCCATAAAGGCAGCTTGAATCAATCCTTCTTTTGTGATCCTCAGCTTCCATATGGTGTATATAACTTCTCCTTCTGTCATAAAAATATTCAATGCCACTGTCAGCAGTATTATTACTAGAAGAGGTTTAAGACCTTTGAAAATATATCTTACGGGTATTTTAGATAAACCAACTGCCATTATCATAAAGGCTACTACAAATAGGTAACCAAAAAACTTATTAATAAAAAAGAGGGCAGCTATAAATGCAAATGTTATGATTATTTTTATCCTTGGGTCTAAATTATGAATAGGTGTATCCCCAGGTATATATTGTCCTATAGTTATATCCTTAAGCATTTTTTTTACCTCTTAAAACATTAATAATGGCATTTTTAGCTTCTTCTACAGATATACAATCCTCTATTGGAAAACCTCTTTTTCTAAGTTGTCTTATTAAATCGGATACCTGTGGTATACCTAGTCCTATGCTTTCTAAAGTTTCTGCCTCTTTAAAAATCCTACTTGGAGTATCGAAAAATTGAATCTTGCCTTTATTCAAAACCAGAATTCTATCCACAAGTCTGGCAATATCCTCCATTCTGTGAGATACAAGTATAATAGTAATTTTCTCTTTTTTATGTAGCGATTTTATTTCATTTAGTATTTCATCTCTTCCTCTTGGATCTAGGCCTGCCGTTGGTTCATCCAGTATTAATATTTTAGGTCTCATAGCCAATACACCAGCTATTGCAACCCTTCTCTTTTGTCCTCCACTAAGATCAAAAGGGGATTTGTCTTTTATTTCTTCATAATTGAGTCCTACAAGCTCTAAAGAATTTTTTACTCTATCTTTAATTTCTCCATCACTAAGTTTCAGATTTGTAGGGCCAAAAGCCACATCTTTATAAACTGTTTCCTCAAAAAGTTGATGCTCAGGGTATTGAAATACTAAACCCACTTTTTGTCTTATAAATTTTAATTCCACATCTTTAGAATTAATATCCACATCGTCAATATATATTTTCCCTGATGTAGGCTTTAATAAGCCATTAAGATGTTGAATGAGCGTAGACTTCCCTGATCCTGTGTGCCCAATGAGACCTATGAATTCACCGTCTTCAATGGTGAAGGATACGTCATCTAATGCAACATGTTGAAAAACAGTATCCTTTGAATATATATGTACTAAATTTTCTACTTTAATCGGCATAGTTCCACCACCATTTCATCAACAGTAAGGACATCTTTGGGCAAATCAATTCCCTCATCTATGAGCATATGAGCCAATTCAGTAACTTGAGGAACATCTAAACCCAATTTCTTTATCTCGTCTACCTTTGAAAATATTTCTTTTGGTGTACCTTCCATCACTACATGGCCTTCTTCCATTATATATATTCTGTCAGCATTTACAGCTTCATCCATAAAATGGGTTATAAGAACAATGGTTATATTCTCTTCCTTATTAAGTTTTATTATTGTTTCAATGACTTCCTTTCGCCCCGATGGATCAAGCATGGCTGTTGGTTCATCAAGTATAATGCATCGCGGTTTCATAGCTAGTATTCCTGCTATGGCAACCCTTTGCTTTTGGCCTCCAGATAAAAGGTGTGGACTGTGCTTTCTGTACTCAAACATATCAACAGTGAGCAATGCCTCATCTACTCTTTTTCTGATTATATTAGGCTCTAGTCCTAAGTTTTCAGGTCCAAATGCCACATCTTCTTCCACTATTGTTGCAACTATTTGGTTATCAGGATTTTGAAAAACCATACCTGCAGTTTGCCTAATATTCCAAAGATACTTTTCTTCCCTGGTATCCATACCGTCTATATAAACAGTTCCTTCCAGAGGTAACAATAAGGCATTTAAATGCTTCGCAAAAGTAGATTTGCCAGAGCCATTATGGCCCAATATGGCAACAAATTCACCTTCTTTTATCTCTATATTTATATTTTTCAAGGCAAAATAATCTTTGCCCTCTTGGTTCGAATATTTATATGAAACATTCTTAGCTTTTATCATTTCTATGATACCCTCTTTATTAATAAAGGTTTAGGTATTGAGGAGATAGAAATAATTCTAATCCTCAAAACCAAAAACCTTATTTTAAAAAACATGGGACTAAGCAAGCACTTAATCCCCCAGCCTTATCATAATATTATACAAGCTCCAAAAGCACTATTTCAGCACCATCTCCACGTCTGGGAGCAACCTTTACTATTCTGGTGTATCCACCATTCTTTTCCTTGTATCTTGGTGCAATTTCATCAAATAGCTTCTTTACCACGTCTTCCTTTGTAATATATGCTAATGCTTGACGTCTAGCGTGCAGATCTCCTCTTTTGCCAAGAGTGATCATCTTCTCTGCTACACTTTGTGCTTCTTTAGCTCTTGTCACTGTAGTCATTATTTTATTATGTTCTAAAAGTGCTGTAACAAGATTTCTAAGCAAAGCTTTTCTTTGGCTACTAGTACGTCCCAGCTTTCTATATCCAGCCATGACTATACCTCCTTATACCTTAATCGTCGCTTGATCTTAAACTTAGTCCCAGTGCTGCTAATTTCGTTTGAACCTCTTCAAGAGATTTCTTGCCTAGGTTTCTTACTTTCATCATGTCTTCTTCAGTTTTTTGAGTAAGTTCTTCTACTGTGTTTATTCCCGCTCTCTTTAAGCAGTTGAAAGACCTTACAGATAGATCTAATTCTTCTATGGTCATTTCTAGTACCTTATCACGCTTGTCTTCCTCTTTTTCAACCAGTATTTCAACATCTCCCACATGATCTGTAAGAGTTATAAATAGATTCAAGTGTTCACTGAGTATTTTAGCACCTAAGCTTGCAGCCTCATCGGGACTGATTGCTCCATTAGTCCAAATTTCTAAAGTAAGCTTATCATAATCCGTTCTGTTTCCCACACGTGTATTTTCTATACTGTAGTTTACTTTTCTAACAGGAGTGAAAATAGAGTCAACAGGTATTATTCCGATAGGCTGGTTAGGTTGTTTGTTCCTATCTGCTGTAACATACCCTCTACCCTTTTCAACTGTCATCTCCATATACAACCTGCTACCTTCACCAAGGGTAGCAATGTACAAATCCGGGTTCACAATCTCTATATCCGGATCTGCAATAATATCCGCTGCTCTAATCACCTTTTCTCCTTGAGCGTCTATCTTTATAATTCTACTGCCATCCCCGTGCATCTTTAATGCCAAGTCTTTTATATTAAGTATTATTTCCACAACATCTTCAACAACACCGGGTATAGTAGAAAACTCATGGAGCACACCATCAATTTTAACTTGTGTTACAGCTGCACCTGGAAGAGAGGAAAGTAGTATTCTTCTCAAAGAATTCCCAAGAGTAGTCCCATTTCCTCTTTCCAAAGGTTCAACTACAAACTTACCGTATTTTGAATCCTCAGACATCTCAATACATTCAATTCTAGGCTTTTCTATCTCTATCATTCTATTAAAACCCTCCTTATATCACCATACTTTTTTTTATGAGGGTAACTGATTCTAATACTATTATTTAGAGTACAACTCAACTATTAGAGACTCTTGAATTGGTAAATCTATATCTTCCCTCGATGGAAGTGATATTACCCTTGCTTCCATCATCTCTGGATTTACAGAAAGCCATTGTGGAGCAGTTTTTGCTGCAGCAGCTTCAGCTAAAGATTTAAACTTTTCAGTAGCTTTACTTTTTTCTTTAACTGCTATCAAATCATTTAATTCAACTTGGTAAGATGGAATATCCACTTTTTTTCCGTTTACAGTAAAATGTCCATGTCTTACAAGTTGACGTGCTTCACTTCTTGAATCGCCAAACCCCATTCTGTAAACTACATTATCAAGTCTTTGTTCAAGCAATCTCAGTAGGTTTTCGCCTGTAACACCTTTCATTCTTTCGGCTTTCTCGAAGTATAGTCTAAATTGTTTCTCCAATACTCCATATATCCTTCTGACTTTCTGTTTTTCCCTCAATTGAAGACCATAGTTAGAAAGCTTTTTTCTGCCTTGCCCGTGTTGACCGGGAGCATAGTTCCTTCTTGCTATAGCACATTTATCTGTATAACATCTATCGCCTTTAAGATATAGTTTCATGCCCTCTCTTCTGCATAGCCTGCATACTGCATCGGTATATCTTGCCATTATCACACCTCCTGTTATTACACTCTTCTTCTTTTTGGCGGTCTGCATCCATTATGTGGTATGGGTGTAACGTCTTTTATCATACTCACTTCGAGGCCTGCAGCCTGTAGTGACCTTATAGCAGCTTCTCTACCCGAACCAGGACCCTTCACATATACTTCAACGGTTTTCAATCCATGTTCCATTGCCGCCTTAGCAGCTACTTCAGCCGCCATCTGAGCTGCAAAGGGTGTGCTCTTCTTAGAGCCTCTGAACCCCAAAGATCCGGCACTTGACCAGGAAAGAGCATTACCTGCTGCATCTGTTAAAGTTACTATTGTATTATTAAATGTTGATTGAATATGGGCAGCTCCCTTTTCAACATTTTTTCTTTCTCTTCTTTTTCTAGTCCTCTTAGCCTTTGGCTTTGCCATTTAATTATACCCTCCTTTTCTTAGGAAATCATGCTATTTTCTTCTTTTTGCGCCAACTGTCCTCTTGGGACCTTTTCTTGTTCTAGCATTGGTCTTAGTTCTCTGTCCTCTTACAGGAAGACCTCTTCTATGACGGATCCCTCTGTAGCTGCCTATCTCCATAAGCCTTTTGATATTTAGAGCCACTTCTCTCTTTAGGTCACCTTCTACCTTGTAATTCTTGTCAATTACTTCTCTCAATTTTCCAACTTCAGCTTCAGTCAAGTCTTTAACCCTTGTATCCGGATTAACGCCTGCTTCGGCTAAAATTTTGTTTGATGTCTTTCTGCCAATGCCGTATATATAGGTGAGGCCTATTTCTACTCTCTTATCTCTAGGTAAGTCAACACCGGCGATTCTTGCCATTAATCTTTACACCTCCAACTATAGTTAAATCTACTATATATCCCTAGGTTTTAACCTTGTTTTTGTTTATGCTTGGGGTTTTCGCAGATAACCATAACTCTACCTTTTCTTTTTATTATTTTGCATTTTTCGCATATAGGTTTTACCGATGGTCTAACCTTCATAATAAACCCTCCTTGATCATTTACCGCGCCAAGTGATTCTGCCTCTTGTCAGATCATAAGGCGATAATTCCACTGTTACTTTATCTCCAGGTAATATTCTTATAAAATTCATTCTTAGTTTTCCTGAAATATGAGCTAGGATCTGATGCCCATTTTCCAATTCTACCATAAAATTTGCATTTGGCAATGCTTCAACAACCCTGCCTTCTACTTCTATTACATCCTGTTTAGACATAAGGTAATCAAACCTCCTGTTCCTTTTTACTTAAAAGAGTCAAATAATCTCTTATCTCATAGTCTTCAACTTTTCTATTGGAAAGCAGTTTTTTTCTTAATGAGTTGGCTATTATACCGGTTTCTCTAAGATGCTTAACTTTCTTTTTTTTGGGCTTACTCACCTTTCTTAAATCCCCATCTGAAATATAGACATGGTTATCATCAATTATACCAAGGACAATGAATACTCTTCCTTCATCTCTTCCTGCAATTGAATAAACAACCTGGCCTATTTCCAGTTTTGGCATTGTAATCACCTCATTTAAAGCCTTGTCAATATTTCAGGGCCATTGACAGTTATTACAATTGTGTTTTCATAATGAGCTGACAAGCTGCCATCAGAAGTAACCACTGTCCATCCATCAGAAAGCGTTCTAACATTGTGCTTTCCCGCATTAATCATCGGTTCAATGGCTAATGTTAAGCCTGCCATTAGTCTAGGGCCTCTATGGGGAAGACCATAATTAGGTACTTGTGGATCCTCATGCATATTCTTGCCTATGCCATGGCCAACAAGAGACCTAACTACAGAGAAACCATTGGATTCAACATGAGTTTGTATTGCATGGGATATGTCATACAGTCTATTACCTTCATAGGCGTATTCCAAGCCTGCAAAAAAACTTTCTTCTGCTACTTTAATAAGTCGTTTTGCTATATCGCTACAGCTTCCAACTTCATAAGTCCTTGCAGCATCTCCGCAATAGCCTTCATAAAAGGCCCCTACATCTACGCCTATTATATCTCCATCCTCTAAAACTCTTGAACCCGGTATTCCATGTACTACTTCCTCATTGACTGAAGTACATACACTGGCAGGATAACCTCCATACCCCAAAAAGGCAGGGATAGCTTTATTTTTTCTTATATATTCTTCTGCCAGTTGATCTATCTCTTTAGTAGTAATTCCAGGTTGGATTACCTCTTTTAATTTCTCCAGAACTTCGGCAACAATTTTGCCTGCTGTTCTCATTAATTCAATTTCTCTATCTGACTTAATATACATAGGCTACTCCAAAACTTCGCATATTCTAGCAAATACTGTATCAGTATCCGCTTCGCCGTCTATAGTTTTTAGCATGCCTTTTTTTGTATAGTAATCAATTAGAGGTTGGGTCTGGTTCTTATATACATCGAGTCTATTCTTAACTGTTTCCACTTTATCATCATCTCTTGTATATAGTTCCCCGCCACATATATCACAAATTGCTTCTTTTTTTGGTTTATTGAATTTTTCATGGAAAGTAGCTCCGCATTTTTTACATACCAATCTACCTGTTAGCCTATCTATGAGTATTTCATCTCTCACTTCAATATTAATGACTCCGTCCAATTTAAGCTTAAGCTTATTCAGCTCTTCTTCTAAAGCATCTGCCTGCTCTACTGTTCTTGGAAAACCATCTAAAAGAAAACCTTTGACACAATCATCTTCCATAAGCCTTTCCTTAACTATGTCAACTACCAATTCATCAGGTACTAAAAGACCCTTATCCATATATTCTTTCGCTTTTAGTCCTAGTTTAGTCTTTTCTTTTAGATTTTTTCTGAATATGTCGCCAGTAGATATATGGGGTATATTGTATTTCTCTACCAATTTAGCCGCCTGTGTACCTTTTCCGGCTCCAGGTGGTCCCAACAATACAATTCTCATTTCATACATCTCCATTTCCATTTACTTCAAGAAGCCTTGATAATTTCTCATTATCATTTGAGCTTCTATTTGCTTAACAGTTTCCAAAGCGACACTTACAACTATTAGCAGAGAGGTACTGCCGAAGGATATATTTATATTGGTAAATCTGGTTAAGAATATAGGGAAAATAGCTATTAAAGCTAAGAAAATAGCGCCAACCAGTGTAATCCTTGACAACGACCTTTGTATAAATTCTGCAGTGGGCCTTCCTGGTCTAATACCTGGAATGAATCCACCGTACTTTTTAATATTATTGGATACTTCTATAGGATTAAATGTAACTGCAGTATAGAAGTATGTGAAACCTATAATTAACAATGCATATAGCACTCCATGAAACCATGAGCCCCATGCAAAGTATTTATTGAAAAAATTATATGCTGCGCTGCCTGGGAAAAATCCTGCTATTTGTTTTGGAAACTCTATAATTGACATAGCAAATATTACAGGTATTACGCCTGCTTGATTAATTTTTAGAGGAATATGGGAGCTTTGCCCACCATACATTTTTCTCCCAACAACCCTTTTAGCGTATTGTACAGGTATTCTTCTCTGCCCTTCATGTATGACAACAACTGCCGCAATTATCAGTATGGCTACAATAACGAAGCCTATCAACTCAATAATTGAAGCTGTTTTCGCTTTATAAAGGCTGATAATCTGCTTCACTCCCACAGGAACTCTTGATACTATACCTGCAAATATTATAAGGGATATACCGTTTCCTACTCCCTTTTCAGTTATCAGTTCTCCCAGCCACATTAGGAATGCAGTTCCTGCAGTAAGTGATATAGCAACTAAGGCTATAGATAGAAAATCTGTCTTTATAAGATATGCTTTTAAGCCTATACTTAAAGCTACTGCTTGTATCAAACCTAATACAACAGTTCCATATCTTGTGTATTGAGCAATTTTCTTTCTTCCCTCTTCCCCTTCTTTTGCTAGGGCTTCAAGACTTGGTATTGCTATAGTAAGCAGCTGCATTATAATAGAGGCATTGATATACGGTGTTATTCCCATTGCAAATATTGCAAAATTGGCAAACGCTCCACCGGAAATTACATCAAAGAAGCTTAGCAATCCTCCTGAGTGTATAAAAGCTGCCAGAGCTTCCGTATTCATACCCGGTACCGGGATAAAACTTCCCAATCTGAAAATCACAAGCATTAAAAGGGTGAATGTCATCCTTTTTCTAAGGTCAGGTATTCTCCATGCATTTCTAAGTATATTAAACACCTAAATCACCTCTACCTTTCCTCCTGATGCTACGATCTTCTCCTCAGCTGTCTTGCTAAATTTATTAGCCCTAACTGTTAGTTGCTTGTTCAGTTCTCCATTACCTAATATTTTTATGCCGCTTTTTTCTGCTTTAACCAATCCAACCTTCTTTAATTCTTCGGGAGTCACTACAGCACCATTTTCAAAAATATCCAAGTCGCTCACATTAACTATAGCATATTCTTTTCTAAAAATATTAGTGAACCCTACTTTGGGTAGTCTCCTATATAGAGGCATTTGACCGCCTTCAAAACCTACTCTTACACCACCGCCAGAACGAGACTTCTGACCTTTTTGTCCCCTACCAGCTGTCTTTCCTAGGCCAGAGCCAATACCTCTGCCTTTTCTTTTTTTGTTTTTTGCAGAACCTTCAGCAGGTCTTAATTCATGTAACTTCATGGCTGTTTACACCTCCTTGCTATATTTCCTCAACTTCCAGCATATAAGATATCTTATCTATCATACCTCTTATTTGAGGTGTATCTTCATGCTCAACCACGCTATTTATTTTCTTAAGCCCTAAAGCCTTTACTGTTTCTATCTGATCTTTTTTTCTACCAATCGTACTTTTAACCAGCTTTATTCTAATTTTAGCCAAGAAACTTCCCCCCTAACCTAGTATCTCTTCTACTGATTTTCCTCTAAGTTCGGCAACTTCTTCTGCCGTCTTAAGGGATGAGAGGCCCTGCATAGTAGCATTAACCACATTTCTTGGATTATTTGATCTTAAAGATTTTGTTCTTATATCTCTTATCCCTGCTAATTCCAATACTGTTCTTACAGGTCCGCCTGCTATGATACCTGTACCTTCAGCGGCAGGCATTAAAAGTACAGAACCTGAACCGGATTTTCCTATAACTTCATGTGGTATTGTAGTACCAACAATAGGCACCTTTATCATATTCTTTTTAGCATTTTCAATGCCTTTTCTTATAGCATCAGGGATCTCAATAGATTTTCCTGCTCCTACACCTACATGGCCATTACCGTCACCAACAACGACTATTGCGCTGAACCTAAAGTTTCTTCCGCCCTTAACAACCTTTGCAACTCTATTTATGGCAACAACCTTTTCTTTTAGGTCTAACTTGCCGGCATCAATTGGCTGCATTAAATTCCCTCCTTATTATTAAAATTCAAGTCCTGCTTCTCTGGCTGCATTGGCAAGCTCCAATATTCTGCCATGATATAGATATCCGCCTCTGTCAAAGACAACATTTTTTATTCCTGCATCTAAAGCCTTTTTAGCAATAAGTTGGCCTACTGCTTTGGCAGCTTCTTTATTTCCACCATTAGCAAGTTTATCTTTCAATTCTTTATCAAGGCTTGAAGCCGCTACTAATGTTACGCCTGTTTCATCATTTATTATTTGTGCATATATATTCTTAAGACTCCTATAAACGTTGAGTCTTGGTCTTTCAGCTGTTCCAAAAACCTTTTTTCTAACTCTTAAGTGTCTTTTCTTTCTAAGGTCATTTTTGCTGGCTTTTGTAATCAATCCGAGTCACCTCTTTCCATTATTACTTACCTGCTTTTCCTTCTTTGCGTCTTACATGTTCATTGCTATATTTTATACCTTTACCAAGGTATGGTTCTGGTTCTCTAGTAGCTCTTATATTCGCTGCATGGGTTCCAACTAATTCTTTATCTATGCCTTTTACAATTATCTTATTTGGAGCTGGAACCTCCGTTGTTATACCTTCAGGATCAACAAACTCTACCGGATGAGAATATCCAATTGTTAAAACTAGCTTGTTACCTTGTTTTGCTGCTCTATATCCAACACCATTGATTTCAAGAGTTTTCTCAAAACCATTAGTTACTCCTTCAACCATGTTATAAATCAAAGTTCTTGTCAATCCATGCAAGGATCTGTGTTGTTTTCCATCAGTAGGTCTTTTTACATTAATGGTTCCGTCTTCAATTTCAATTATCATATCTTTATGAAACGTTTTGCAAAGTTGACCTTTAGGTCCCTTTACGGTTAAAGCATTATTTCCATCTATTTTTACCTCAACTCCTTGAGGAATTGCTACAGGTAGTTTACCTATTCTAGACATTTTTCCACCTCCTGTTATGAAGATCTGCTACCATACATAGCAAAGTACTTCTCCACCCAAACCTTCTTGTCTGGCTTTTTTATCAGTCATAATTCCTTTTGATGTTGATATTATAGCTATACCCAAGCCTCCTAGTACTTTTGGTATTTCATCTTTCTTAGCATAAACTCTTAGCCCGGGTTTGCTTATTCTCTTCAATCCTGTTATTACTTTTCCTTTATTGGCTGTGTATTTTAAGGTTATTCTGATTGTGCCCTGGGCACCGTCTTCGATTACTTCAAAATCTTTTATATAACCTTCATCTAAAAGGATTTGGGCCATGGCTTTCTTTATATTTGATAAAGGAATATCAACTGTTTGATGCTTAACAGTATTAGCATTCCTTATTCTCGTTAACATATCAGCAATTGGATCGCTTATAACCATATTTCTTACCTCCTTTACTAAAGCGCTTACCAGCTGGCCTTTCTAACTCCTGGTATCTGTCCTTTGTATGCCAATTCTCTAAAACATATACGACAAACCCCAAACTTCCTTAAATATGCATGAGGTCTACCGCAAATTCTGCATCTATTATAAGCCCTGGTAGAAAATTTCGGAGTTCTTTTCTGCTTAGCAATCATTGATTTTTTCGCCACATTCGTCCCTCCTATCTGCTAATTTGCATAAGGCATTCCGAGAAGTTTCAGTAGTTCTCTAGCTTCTTCATCAGTTTTTGCAGTAGTCACAAAAATGATATCCATGCCTCTGATTTGATCTACCTTATCATAATCTATTTCTGGGAAAATCAGTTGTTCTTTTATACCTAGCGCATAATTACCTCTGCCATCGAAGGATTTTGTGGATAAGCCTCTAAAGTCTCTAACCCTTGGCAATGCAACATTAAATAGCTTATCAACAAACTGATACATTCTGTCTCCCCTTAAGGTAACTTTAGCACCTACATTCATACCTTTTCTAAGCTTAAAGGCAGCAACTGATTTTTTTGCCTTTATTACTACTGGCTTCTGGCCTGCTATCAATGATAGTTCATTCACAGCAGCATCCAAAGCTTTTGCATTATCTTTTGTATCACCCAAACCCATGTTCAAAACTACCTTTTCTAGCTTGGGTACTTCCATTATGCTTTTATATTGAAACTTCTGCATCAAAGCAGGAGCTACTTCATTCAAGTATTTCTCTTTAAGTCTAGTCAATTGTTTTACCTCCCTTCAGAGCTTTTTATTTATCCAATATCTCTCCGCAGCTCTTACAATATCTCACTTTAGTGCCATCTTGCAGTATTCTTTTTCCGATTCTTACACCTTTTTTACATTTGTCACACCATAGCATAACTTTTGATGAAAATATGGGAGATTCCTGATGTATGATTCCGCCCTGTTGAATCTTCTGTGATGGTTTTTTGTGCTTCGTACTCATATTTGCGCCTTCTACTATAACTTTGCCATCCTTTGGATAGGCAACTAATACCTTTCCCTTTTTCCCTTTATCTTTACCTGAAATTACAACTACTGTATCTCCCTTTTTAACATGCATTTTCTTTTTTTCCATGCTGCCACCTCCTTTAGAGCACTTCTGGTGCTAAGGATATGATCTTCATAAAATCCTTCTCCCTTAGCTCCCTTGCCACTGGTCCAAATATACGAGTTCCTCTTGGTTGTTTATCTTCTCTTATTATTACAGCTGCATTTTCATCGAATTTGATGTAGCTGCCGTCTGATCTTCTTAAGCCTTTTTTGCTTCTTACTATAACAGCTTTTACAATTTCTCCTTTTTTTACAACACCACCTGGTGTTGCATCTTTAACGGAAGCAACTATTATATCTCCAATATTTGCATATCTTCTCATAGAACCGCCAAGAACACGAATGCATAATAGTTCTTTAGCTCCTGAATTATCTGCTACTTTTAAACGTGATTCTTGTTGAATCATTTATTAAAACCCTCCTTTCGGAATTACTTCGCCTTCTCTAATATCTCAACAAGTCTCCATCTCTTTTCCTTGCTTAGAGGCCTTGTTTCCATTATCAATACTCTGTCGCCCACTTTACACTCATTATTTTCGTCATGAGCTTTGAATTTTGTAGTTCTTTTAATATATTTCTTGTAAAGCGGGTGACGAACTAGTGTTTCAATGGCGACTACGATTGTTTTATCCATCTTGTCGCTTACCACTCTGCCGACTCTAGTCTTTCTCTTACCTCTCTCCACAGACCTTGCCTCCCCTCAACTATTTGTTTTCTACGGCCTTTAATTCTTTTTCCCTCATAATAGTCTTAATTCTAGCTATATTTTTCTTCACTTCTCTAACCTTCATAGGATTTTCCAACTGACCTGTAGCCATCTGGAACCTTAAATTAAACAGTTCACCTTTCAGTTCTAAAAGCTTTTGTTCTAATTCCTGTGATGACATTTCACGGATCTTGTTAGCCTTCATTACCTTCACCCACTTCCTCAGTTTCCTGACGGGTTACAAATTTGCACTTTATAGGCAATTTGTGAGCTGCTAGTCTCATAGCCTCTCGTGCAATCTCCTCTGAGACACCCGCAATTTCAAATAATATTCTTCCCGGCTTAACTACCGCAACCCAGTATTCCGGTGAACCTTTACCAGAACCCATACGAGTTTCAGCAGGTTTTTCTGTAACTGGCTTATCAGGGAAAATCTTTATCCACACCTGACCGCCTCTTCTTATATATCTTGTCATGGCAACCCTGGCTGCTTCTATCTGATTACTGGTAATCCAGGCAGGCTCTAATGCTTTCAATCCAAATTCTCCATAGGAGATAGTATTGCCTCTTGTAGCTTTACCTTTCAAATTGCCTCTCATCTGTTTACGACGTTTTACTCTTTTTGGCATCAACATATTATTCTGCTCCTCCTTCCTCAACTGCTTTCTTAGCTTCCGGAAGTACCTCCCCTTTATATATCCAAACCTTCACGCCTATTCTGCCATAGGTTGTATGAGCTTCCGCAAAACCATAGTCAATGTCTGCTCTTAATGTTTGAAGCGGTATTGTGCCTTCCCTGTACCATTCACTTCTTGCTATTTCTGCTCCTCCAAGTCTTCCAGAGGTCATTGTTTTGATACCTTTAGCTCCGCTTCTCATAGTTCTCTGAATAGCTTGCTTCATAGCTCTTCTGAAGGATATTCTCTTCTCCAATTGGGCAGCAATATTTTCTGCAACCAATTGAGCATCGAGCTCCGGTACTTTTATTTCTGTTATATTGATAGAAATGCTCTTATTATTAGTAAGTTTTTCTACTTCTTTTCTTAAAGCTTCAATGCCAGAACCGCCTTTGCCAATTACCATCCCGGGTTTCGCAGTGTTTATATTTATTCTGATTTTATTTGCAGTTCTTTCAATCTCTATCCTCGATATACCTGAATTGAATAATTTTTCTTTCAAATATTTCCTTATTTTATTATCTTCTATCAAAAGGTCTGCGAAATTCTTATCATTTGCGTACCATTTAGAATCCCAGTCCTTTATTATGCCCACTCTAAGTCCATGTGGATTCACCTTTTGGCCCACTAATAATCCCCTCCTTTATTCTCTTTCCTTTACAACAAGTGTTATATGACTGGTTCTCTTTAGTATCCTAACACCACGACCTTTCGCTCTTGCTCTGTATCTTTTCAGAGTAGGTCCTTGAGTTGCGTAGGCCTCAGAAATATATAATTTATCAACATCCATGTTGTGATTGTTCTCTGCATTTGCCACTGCTGACTTTAATAGCTTTTCTAATATAGCAGATGCTGCTTTTGGTGTATGCTTAAGAATAGCAAAAGCTTCACCTACTTCTTTTCCTCTTATCAAATCAATAACTACATTCACTTTTCTAGAGGAAATTCTCATGTACCTAGCAATTGCTCTTGCTTCCACAGGATATGCCTCCTTTCGTAATAAAGCTTTCTATTTCAACGCTGTTGATCTTTCAGTATGATCTCCGTGTCCCCTGAAGGTTCTAGTCGGTGCAAACTCTCCTAATTTGTGTCCTACCATGTCTTCTACAATATAAACAGGCACATGTTTTCTTCCATCATGGACTGCAATTGTATGACCTACCATTTCAGGAAAAATTGTGGAGCTTCTAGACCAGGTTTTTATAACAGTTTTTTTGCCTGATTTATTCATTTCAATTATTCTTTTTAAAAGTTTTTTATCTACATAAGGCCCCTTCTTTAATGATCTGCTCATCAATTTGCCTCCTTCCTTGACTTTTTGTTGCCTGCTGCGGGTCAGTTGGATTCCAACTCGCAGCTAGCAATTCATATCCAGCAATTCATATTATAAAAAATTATTTTTCATTTCTTTTCTTTATAATATATTTATTTGATTCCTTTTTCTTATCCCTTGTTTTATAACCAAGAGTCGGTTTTCCCCAAGGAGTCATAGGACTAGGTCTGCCTATTGGAGATCTTCCCTCTCCACCACCGTGAGGGTGATCTACAGGGTTCATTGCTGAACCTCTCACAGCAGGTCTTATTCCCATATGTCTTTTTCTTCCAGCTTTGCCTATACGTATTATTTCATGTTCAACATTTCCCACCTGTCCGATGGTTGCTTTACACTCTAGTCTTACCATTCTTACTTCGCCTGAGGGAAGTCTCAATTGAGCATAGTTTCCTTCCTTAGCCATAAGTTGAGCAGCATTACCTGCAGCTCTGACCAATTGGCCTCCTTTTCCAGCCTTTAGCTCAATGTTATGGACAAATGTACCAACAGGTATATTCCTTAAAGGTAATGCATTGCCAATTTTTATATCTGCATTTTCAGAAGATATCACCGTATCTCCAACTTTCAAACCATGAGGTGCTATTATATATCTTTTTTCACCATCTACATAATTCAACAATGCTATATTTGCAGTTCTATTAGGATCGTATTCTATAGCAGCTACCTTTGCAGGAATATCTACTTTATCTCTTTTAAAATCGATTATTCTATATTTTCTCTTATGTCCGCCACCACGATGTCTCACTGTTATTTTTCCATAATTATTTCTTCCCGCTTTACTCTTTATTATCTCTACTAATGATTTTTCCGGTTCCTTCTTTGTAATCTCTTCAAAGGTTGAAACCGACATGAATCTTCTTGCGGGAGAAGTTGGTTTATATCTTTTTATCGCCATATTCTTTCTCCTCCTGTTTTAAGCGGTAATTATCGGCGACCGCCTCCATTTTTCTCACTACTCACATGCTTCAGCACCCTACTCTAATATTCTGAGCACTGAGTTCTGAAACCTAAGTTCTAGACTATAGCCCTTCGAAGAATTCTATGGATTTGCTATCAGGGGTAAGTTTTACAATGGCTTTCTTGTATCCTGGTCTTCTGCCTTCATATCTTCCCATTCTCTTCAACTTACCCTTCATTTTGATTGTATTTACCTTTTCAACCTTCACTTTGAATATTTCTTCTATGGCTTCTTTTATTTGATGCTTGTTAGCATTGATGTCTACTATAAAGGTGTATTTCCTTTCTGCCATTTCGTTCATGCTTTTTTCTGTTATAACAGGTCTTCTAATTATATCGTAGGCATTCATTATACATACACCTCCTCAACTTTCTCAACCGCAGATTTAGTTATAATAAACTTATCATATTTAAGAATATCGTATACATTTAGCGTATTAACCAAAGAAGTTTTTACGCCCGGTATATTTCTAGCTGATTTTTCAACATTTTCATTCTTTTCTGCTAAAACTATCAATGCTTTAGTATCAACTTTTAGATTTTGAAGCATGTTAACAACCTGTTTTGTCTTAGGAGCTTCAAAACTGAGTTCATCAAGTACTATAATATTGTTCTCATTAACTTTAGAACTTAAAGCAGATTTCATGGCCAATCTTCTTATTTTCTTTGGTACAGTATACCTATAAGATCTTGGTTTTGGAGCAAAAACAACTCCTCCATGGGTCCATTGAGGCGACCTGATGCTTCCATGTCTCGCTCTTCCTGTTCCCTTTTGCCTCCAAGGCTTAATTCCACCGCCTCTTACTTCTGCTCTAGTAAGAGCTGACTGAGTTCCTTGTCTTCTATTCGCTAAAAGCATCTTTACAACTTGATGCATAGCTTCAACATTAACATTTACGCCGAATACATCATCCTTAAGTTCAATATCACCTACTTGTTCTCCAGCGATATTATATAAAGCTACCTTAGGCATAGCACATCCTCCTTTCTCACCATAATTATGCCTTCACTGTATCTTTTATCATGACCAATGAGCCTCTTATTCCTGGTACGCCGCCTTTAACTAACATATAATTCTTTTCAACATCCACTCTTACTACTTCAAGATTTTGTACTGTTGTATTTTCATTTCCCTTTCTGCCGGGAAGTTTTTTCCCTTTAAAGACTTTGGATGGACTTGAAGATGCACCTAAAGAACCCGGGGCTCTATGGAACTTAGAACCATGACTCATAGGACCTCTATGGGCGTTGAATCTTTTTATGGTTCCTGCTGTACCTTTACCTTTAGAAACACCACTTACATCTACCCTGTCTCCTTCAGCAAATATATCAGCTTTTATTTCCTGACCTATTTCATAGGATTCTGCATTTTCAATCCTTAATTCTCTCAAATACCTTTTTGTTGCCACTTTAGCTTTTGCAAAATGACCTCTCATAGGTTTATTGAGCTTTTTTTCATCCTTATCTTCATAACCTACCTGAATAGCTGAGTATCCATCTTTCTCAACACTCTTTTTCTGCACAACCACGTTTGGCTCCACTTTTATAACTGTAACTGGAATAGCTTTTCCTTCTTTGCTAAAAATCTGCGTCATGCCAATTTTTTTTCCTAGTATAGCTTTCTTCATCTTTACACCTCCATAATTTACAGAGGACCGAATCATTCGGTCATACTAAATCATAATCATTAATCATTGTTTGTAATATTTTACAGTTTTATCTCTATATCTACACCAGCAGGTAGATCCAATCTCATCAACGCATCTACAGTTTTAGGCGTAGGATTTAATATATCGATCAGCCTTTTATGAGTTCTCATCTCAAATTGTTCTCTAGAATCCTTATATTTGTGTACAGCCCTCAATATAGTTATAATCTCTTTCTGTGTCGGTAATGGCACTGGTCCTGAAACCTTAGCACCTGTTCTCTTAGCCGTTTCAACAATTTTCTGTGCAGATTGATCGATTAGATTGTGATCAAATGCTTTTAATCTGATTCTAATTTTTTGTTTTGCCATTTTATTTCCCTCCTTTTCATCGCACGCGCCTATTTTGCTCACGTACAACTGCATACTGTGGTACACTAATCCGGGTGTGTTATATTTTTTTATTTAGTGTACTCCCAGATAGTACACCTACAGTAGAGTCGCCCGAATTCAAGATTCAGACACTACTCAGCAAGAATTTACCAAGAATACCTTGCAACCTCTTGCCTCATCGCATGCTTATAGTCACAACTATTATAGTTTATACTATTTTTTTCTCTTTGACAACAATTATTATCAGTTTTTTTATGACTATTTTTGAAATTTATTTATCAAACTGCATATGCTATTTCAATATAATGGTATAATAACAGAGTTCTAGAGCTCAGCACCAGCTGAACTCTAGAATATAATTTAATTAAATTATTCTATTATAGAAGCAACAGCACCTGCGCCTACTGTTCTTCCGCCTTCTCTTATAGCAAATCTTAAGCCTTCTTCTATTGCTATAGGTGTTATAAGCTTTATTGTCATCTCTACGTTGTCGCCAG
>JAAYMO010000165.1 GCA_012521375.1 Clostridiales bacterium | reverse complement strand
TGGGGAGCATTTTAAGAATGATTATGACAGAGAGCAAGGAAGAGCTTATATTATGGAGAAAGAAAATTCTCAAAGCCTTAGGAAGAAGCGGTGCTATTATCACAGAGCTTATTCCTGAAGTGGAATTTTTAATTGGACCTCAACCAGCTATTGAAACTCTAAATCCTAAGGAAGCTCAAAATCGATTCTTAATGGCATTTAGCAACTTTTTAAAGATATTCGCTGAAAAGGAACACCCATTGGTATTATTTCTGGATGATCTGCAATGGGCTGATTTATCTTCTTTGAAGCTCATAAATCATTTATGCAGTGATACAGGCCTAAATTACGTGCTTCTCGTGGGAGCATACCGCAGTAACGAAGTAAATGAAGAACATCCATTATCAACTACTATTAAAGAAATAGCAGATGAAGGAATCTGTGTAGAAAATATAGTTTTATCTTCTTTTAATAAAAAAGAAACTGTTGAATTTATTAAGGGAGCATTATGTTGTTCCAAAGAGAACGCAAGTTTAATATCAGATAGACTATATAGTGAAACCTACGGTATACCTCTTTTTTTAGGACAGTTATTGATATCACTTTATGAAAACAATATACTTATTTTTAGTGCTGAAAATTCCTGCTGGCAATTGAAGGAAGAATCTATCCAAGGAATCCAAATACCTGATGGAATTGCTGAACTTATGCTTGAAAAAATGAAGAACCTCAATAAAGGAACCCGTGATGTTTTAATGCTGGCTTCCTGTATAGGAAGTGGTTTTGATTTAGATACAATATCAACAGTATGCGAGAAGACACAGATTGAAGTTGAAAATCTTCTTCTGCCAGCAGTAATGGAAGGATTTATTTACCAGCCCTCATCATATAACAATAATGGGACAGAACGATATGAGTTTTTTCACGATGTGGTGAGACAAGCTGCCTACTCTTTACTTTCTCCTGAAGAAAAGAAGAGAATCCATGTTAAGGTGGGCAGGTTGATTTTACAAAACACAAGGCAGGAGGAAATAGAAAACAAATTACTACCCATATTAGAACATATTAATCGGGGGCTGGATTTGATTGAGGATCCTGAAGAAAGGTTGAAACTTGCTGAATATAACTTGGTATCAGGCAGAAAAGCAAAAGCTTCTGCAGCATATGATTCAGCAAAGAATTGTTTCAGTGCTGGTATAGAATTGCTTCCACATGATAGTTGGAACAGTCATTATTTATTAACTTATAACCTTTATCTGGAATTGGTACAGTGTGAATATTTAATAGGAGATGTATCAAAAACAGAAGAGCTTTTTGAAGTGATAATAAGAAATACAAAAACAGAAATTGAACGAGCAGATGTATATTCTTTAAAAATGATATTATATGCTGGCGGCGGGAAGTATGACGAAGCGGTAGAAATAGGCATAAGCACACTGGGAAACTTTGGTATAAATATTCCTAAAAATCCAGGATTATATAGCAATGCAAAAGAATTGCTGTTATATAAATGGTATATGCGTAATAAGACTATAAAAGACCTCATTAATTTGCCTGAAATGAAAGATCCAGTACAAAAAAAGATTGCACAACTCTACATAAGCCTTATTCTTTCAGCATGTACAAGCCATCCGGATTTATATTCATATTGTATTATAAAAATAGGTAACCATGGATTGAAATACGGCAATACGGAAATGACATCCATCGGTTTTATAGGCTATGCAATAACTGAAGGAAGTGTGCTTGGAAATTATTCAGCAGGATATGAACTTGGGGAGGTAGCAATTGAGCATGCAGAGAGGTTTGGGAAAAGTTATACCAAATGTGTTGTATACTTTACCATGGGTGCATTGATACAGCATTGGTTGCGCCATGGAAAAGAAGGGATACAATATCTGCAAAATGCAATAAAATATGCTCTTGAAGCGGGAGATGTTTTGATAGCTGGATATTCTTATAGCGTTATACTTGAAAATAAGTTTATTATAGGTACAATACTTGATGAAGTTAAGAGACAAGCCCAAATATGCAAGAGTTATGCTCGAAGGATGAAACATGAAAATCTTGGTGCCAACACATTTGTTTACGAAAGGCATATTAGAAATTTGGCAAATCCTGAATTAGATGCTGCATCAGTAGGTATAGATGACTCTGATGAACAACATATTATTAAACTCTCAAAAGGCGATAAT
>JAAYMO010000164.1 GCA_012521375.1 Clostridiales bacterium | reverse complement strand
TCCCTTTATTTTAGATGACAATATTATACTAATTCCATTTTCTTTGAATATATTCTGAACCATAAGTGAACAGCAAAAATCCACAGCCCTAGACAATACTCTATTTGATTCCACTAAGACTGTTACTTTTTTGCCAATTTCATTTAAAGCCCAGGCTGCCTTTAAGCTGACCAGTCCTCCTCCAATAACAATACAGTTTTCTGCCTTTTGAGCCATCTTTTTAATTTTTATGGCATCCTCCAAATCTCTTAAGCAGCATACCCCTCCCACATTATCGCCGTAGGGCATTACAGGTCTTGCTCCGGTGGCTATTATCAGCTTATCATAGGTTTTATAGCCATAACCTTCAATAAATATCTTCTTCTTAATACCATCAATATTTGTCACATTGCCTTTTATAAAGCTCAATCTTTTATCTTCAAAGAAGCTTTCATCAACGAAAAGTAATCTTTCTTCGTCAATTTCTCCAGCAATGTAATTCGGCAGCAAAACCCTAGAATAATATAATTTACTGTCCCTTGAAACAACAGTTATGTTAATGTCCAATTCTTTTTCTTTCAGCAAAGTTTCTACAGCACTTTTAGAAGCTGCACTGCTTCCAATTATAACTATATTCATTTATATCTCTCCCTAAGGTTTCTCAATTCTGTCAAGAACAAGTCTCCTTTTATCTGAGATAAATTTCTTATAGCTGCCGAATTTAATAGCTCCATGGTAACATATTTGGGCGCAGCGTTCTTTACCTTCACAGGTATCACATTTATAATTAACATCCTTTTTAGTACCAATGGCATTGAAGGGACATACCATCACACACATATTACAACTTACACATTTCATTTCATTTAAAACCACATAATTATCTTTTCTTCTATAAATAGCTCCCGCAGGACATGCATCCATACAGGGTGCGTCTTCGCAATTCCTGCATATTGTATGGATAAAACCATACTTTTCATCTTCCGATAAGCTTATTCTAGATAGCCCTAAATTAAACTCATTCTCCTTGCTATAAGAACAAACCAATCGGCAAAGATTACAGCCACTACACTTGCTATGTTTCAGCCATACAATTCTTTCTTCATCCATGTTTTAACCTCCATATATATAGGGTAGGATGATAACTTCGCTGTCTTCATGGAGAACAGTATCCGCACCCTTAAGAGTATGAGCATTTCTTCTGTTTACTAAAATTACAATATTAGAAGAGAGATTCCCCTCTTTATTCAATACAATATCCATTTCCTTGCCAAAGGTACTTATCAGTTCCTCTGCCATTTCTCTTATATTCTTCACATCCATTTTTAATGAGTCAACTTGGGTAATTTTATTAAAAGGATCTAAAAACTTTATAAGTGCCATAATCCTTCCACCTTAAGATTTATAACTTCCTACCAGAAAGCAAGATGCCAGTCCTTGCGATTCTTTTTCCTAAAGCTATACATGACGACAAACCTATCTCATCCTCTAAAATAGCATCCGTCTTGGCTCCATCGTTCCCCATCTGCCAACCTGATGCTCCTATATAACCTCCCACATGAGGTTCGCTTACAGTTACGAAACCATTTAACAACAAGAATTGTAGCATGGAGGTTAAAGCATGCTCCTGTCCTCCATTCCTGTCATATCCTACGGTTACAGCTCCAGCAGCCGTTCTAGACCAATCCGGTACCGGATGAGGAAATTCCGGATCCCATACTCCTTTTACCAAAGAAGTACATCTTTCCATGAATGCTCTCATAGCAGAATTTACATTGAAAAAGTATACAGGTGAACCTAATATCAAACCATTTGGTATTGGGTCAATTATATTCTTTACTAAATCTAGCCAGTCATCCTTAAGAATACAATATCTTCTTTGTCTGATGCATGCATCGCAATTAAGGCAAGGCTGTATCTTCTTGCCCTTAAAGGATATGAAAACTGTCTCAGCCTCATATCCTCTTTCCATGGCTTCTTGTTTTGCTGCATTTAAAGCCTCTTTTACCATTATTTCTGTATTACCATGTCTTGGGCTTGAACTAATACCAACAAATCTCAATTTATCCATCAAAATTACCTCCCTCTGCAGATTCTGCTATTCTATTTAATGTGCTACTTCTCTTCTTTGCATTGATTTTACCTTCTTCAACATAGGTTAATGCTTTTCCGCGACATACTTTTACACATTCAGGATCTCCTGAACATAAATCACATATGCTTATTTGTAGCCTATCGTTTATTCTTATAATGTTTACTGCTCCGAAGGGGCAAGCCATAATACATGCTTTGCAGCCTATACATTTGTCATGATCAACCTTTACAGCTCCTGTCAGGTAATCCTTATACAAAGCCCCTGCCACACAAGACTTTATGCAATATGCCTCCTCACACTGCATGCACTTTACAGGCACATTAAAAGCCTTATCCTCAATACTTTCTATCCTAATATTGGAAATTTCGGCAGAGAAGGTGCTGTAATGTTTAAAAGAGCAGACTAATTCACACAAATGACAGCCACTGCATTTGTTGGGTTCAACGTTAAAAACTTTCATATAATATACCCCCTATGCCAAATCATAATGGTTAGAAGCTTTGTCAATAAACTCTCCAAGCTCCAAATGCTCCATAACTTCTCTGGTTGGTAATCCGGTTTCCATATCCCAATTATGAAGCTCGAAATACTCATCCTTCATCAAATCAAGCATTTCCTTTGAATTAATTGCACCTTCATGCATTGCGCCATTTTGATATTCATTCATCATTCTATAGGGTAAAACATCATCTTTTCTTGTATGACCCAATATGCCATTATAAATTCTTTCCATGGTTATTATTCTTCTGCCCGCTTTCATTACCATATCAGCGTTCATTTCAATCCCGGTAGCTGCGGAATAAATCTCTGCGATATCATATTCGCTTACCCAAAACTGAGCCGTAGTGGGAAAGGCGCATATGCCGGTACAGTCTGAAGCAGCATAAATGTCCTCATGCCAGCGAACGATTTCCGCTCTTTTATCAGTTGTATGAGGATAGGCATATTCTTCACTGCCTGTTATATCCTTTATCAACCTTCTTGCCTCACTGTCTCCTCCGAACTCAGCTAAGGTCTCTGTGTTCAAATGGTCTGGTCCTCTTGAACTTATTGCAAAAGCCAGAGCATAAGCAAAAGCTGATCTGGTTTCAACCCTTGATTGCTCCAAGCCCCTAGCTTGTACAGCCCATTTATATGATTCTCTGCCAAACTCCTCTGAGGCCTCTTTTA
>JAAYMO010000163.1 GCA_012521375.1 Clostridiales bacterium | reverse complement strand
TGGCAGTGTCAATTTGTTCTAGGTTTTTAAGAAGCAGATTAGCCCTCGTTATTTTGGTAAGCTAAATTATATCGTTGCCATTCCTTAAGTTTCTTAGTGCTCTAGACAACTGATTTACTTTACCATTATTTATTATTGTGATGTTATGTACAATCTCTTTAGAAGCTTTTCTATAGACTTTTGATACTTTATCCAACATTTTCTTTGGTACTTTATAAGAGACTTCAGTCTTTTTTATATGTTTTGTCTCTATATGTCCGCCACTGCAGCAATAAGCCCTAAGCTCTGCCATGGCTTTAAGACCTTCTCGGCTCCAGCCTGAAGGCCTGCTGCTCAACCTGCTGGATAGTACATGACTTATATGGCCTTCTGTGTTGCTGCCTCTTGATGCTTCGTCTTTATATGCTACTATACCATCCCAATTTTTTATGATGTAATTTCTAAAGCTATTTACTTTTTCCTTATTCTTTTCAGTTTCTGCATTCTTCCAAAGTTCTCTACATACTTCTTTAAAGGATTCCTTATCTGCTTCAGTTACTGTATTCCTAAGCTTGGTACAGATTATTTCATCACCTCTGGCTGCTTCCTTTATGGCTTTATTTAAATGATATCTATCCAATACAAATTGTGCTTTGGGTATGTAATTCAGTCCTGTTTTAATCCAAGATGCTCCATCTCCATGAAGATATATTTTTTCTATTTCATCTACATCGTAGACTGCATAAATCCATTCTGCAGCTTCTTGCCATATATCATCTATACTTTTTCCATAGCTGCTTATGTGATGAATATTGATACATTTACCTCTCTTGCCTATGCGCTCTACTCCTTCGTGTATGCTTATTAGAGGTACTATTGTATTTGTTCCATCCTGTAGTGAAACATGATCTTCATCTGCTTCTACATTCAGATATCTTACTTTACGCTTTTCTTCAGGAACTTTTATCTTTAATTCTTTTGTCCGTCTGATTTTATTCATGACAGTCTGACGGCTTATGTTCCCATCACAAACATATTTGCTGCTCTTAGTATAGGATAGCTCTGAGGCACTTTCCACCAAGGCTGCGGAAACTAAGCTACTAACTCTGTCATAGCTTTCTATGCCTACTACTTTATCCACCAAGTAAGAGTATGTACCACTTAACTTGTTTTTGTAATACCTTCTTTTAAATTCTAAATTGCCAAACTGTGTATATATTTCCCTTTTAACCGCCTTTTGTTCAATTACATATCCTTTTTTCTTCCTACTTTCTTTATCTTCTGCTATTGCTTCATCTAGCCTTTCAATATATATTTTCATCATATTTCTTAAATAGCAATTTGTTTTTTCCTTAAGTTCTGTTTCCATTTCATCAATTGTTCTTATTTTTGATGTGCCAAAGAAATTCAAAACTTCGCTAATGTAATTTTCACAAATTTGCTGTATAATATTATTCACAAGAGACCCTCCTTGGTATTTATTTTTGTTTGGCAACTAATATTTTACCAAAACGGAGTGGTCTCTTGCTATTTTTGTCCTAAAACAATTTTACACTAAGATAAACTATTTCCTATAAATATGCTTGCACTTATTATGATATTGACATAAAAATTTTTAAGTGGTAATATAAATGAAATTAATATAATAAGAATAATTCACGTGATAGAGGCGCGCTTTTAATTATTAGACATTATGAGGTAGTGTTGCCGATGATTGATGTTGAAAGGTAAAAGCGCCGAAGGAAGAAAAATAACACTATTTTTCTTACCTGGTCTTTGCGTTAACAGCGCCTAGACTGTCATCTTATTAGATGGAGAGCTATCCATGAATTATGTAGCAAGTGGGTTTCTGTTAAAAATCCATTTATACATTTTTCATGTCAGCTTTCACGCTGACATTTTTATTTTAACTTTTATGTAATATTTGGATGTTATTTACATCTATATAATCAATTCAGTTAATTTTAAGGAGGTCATTGAATGAAAAACTATAATATCGCAGTTGTAGGTGCTACTGGAATGGTTGGGAGAACAATATTGAGAGTGCTCGAGGAAAGAAATTTCCCAGTAAATAATTTATATTTATTTTCCTCTTCTAAATCTGCTGGAACCAGTGTAGAATTTAGTGGCAAAACATATACCGTTGAGAAATTAAATGAATCATCCTTTAACAGAGACATTCATATAGCGCTATTCGCCGCTGGAGGTTCAATAAGTTCAAAATATGCACCTATAGCTGTTTCAAAGGGAGTAATCGTAATTGATAATAGCAGTGCTTTTAGGATGAATGAAGAAGTTCCTTTAGTAGTTCCTGAAGTAAATGAAACAGATATATATAATCATAAAGGAATAATTGCAAACCCAAATTGTTCTACAATACAAGCAGTTGTTGCTTTAAAACCACTACATGATAAATATAACATAAAAAGAATTGTTTTCTCTACTTATCAAGCAGTTTCAGGCTCCGGGGTCAAAGGGATTTCCGATTTGGAAAATGGTCTGTCAGGTAAGCCTAACACTTTTTATCCTCATCCAATAGTAAATAATTGTTTACCTCATATTGATATATTTACTGATAATGGATACTCAAAAGAAGAGCTAAAAATGATTCAGGAAACAAAAAAGATATTAAATGATTATGGTTTAAAAATTACAGCAACAACTGTAAGAGTACCTGTGACTAACTGTCATTCAGAATCTGTGAACGTAGAATTCTATAAAGACTTTGATTTGATGGAATTGAAAGACTTATTGAAGAATTCACCTGGAATAGTTTTAATAGATAATCCCGCAAATAATGAATATCCATTGGCTTCACTAGCAAATGGTAAAGACCATGTTTTTGTCGGAAGAGTGAGGAGAGATGAATCTGTAGATAGTGGTATAAATATGTGGATTGTTGCTGATAACATAAGGAAAGGCGCAGCCACTAATGCAGTACAGATTGCGGAATCCTTAATAAAAAGCTTATAAATTTATTATTCTTTTAAGGAGGTTTAAATATGGCTTTATTTAAAGGCTCTGGAGTTGCTATTGTAACTCCTTTTACAGAAGATGGAATTAATTTTGAAAAACTAGGTGAGCTATTAGAATGGCATATAAGAAGTGGTACTGATGCTATAATTATTTGCGGAACTACAGGAGAAGCTTCTACAATGACAGATGATGAAAAAAAAGCTGCATATAAATATACTGTAGATAAAGTAGCCAAGAGGATACCTGTTATAGCTGGTACAGGAAGCAACAACACAAAACACAGTATAGAACTTTCAAAATATGCTGAAAGTGTGGGGTGCGACGGATTACTATGCGTTACTCCTTATTACAACAAGACCACCCAAAAAGGATTGATAGAACATTACACTGCAATTGCAGATTCTGTTAACATACCAATAATTATTTATAATGTTCCAGGAAGGACTGGATTGAATGTTTTACCTGAAACTCTAAAGGAATTATCTGCTCATAAAAACATAGCAGGTGTAAAAGAAGCAAGTGGTGATATCAGCCAAGTCGTAGAAATAGGAACCTTTTGCAGTGATGATTTTGCTTTATATTCTGGCAATGATGATCAAGTTGTTCCGCTGCTTTCTGTAGGGGGTATAGGTGTAATATCAGTTGTTGCCAATATTATTCCAAAGGAAATGCATGAAATGGTAACTAGTTATTTAGATGGTAATGTTAAGCGTGCCATGGAGCTCCAATTGAAAATTAAACCTTTAAATGACGCCCTATTCTGCGAGGTTAACCCAATACCTGTAAAAACAGCTATGAACATATTGGGCTACAAGGTTGGGCCATTGAGACTGCCTTTGACTTCTATGTCCGATAGAAACATTAATTATCTAAAAAATACCCTTAAATCGTATGGTCTTCTTAAGGAGGTATAATTTTGATAAACATATTATTAAACGGCTGCAATGGTAAAATGGGTCAAGAAATCTCCCGCCTATTAAAAGCAAATTCCAATATAAGGATTGCAGCTGGAGTAGATAATAGTCCAGATAAATGTAATAATGGCTACAATACTTATAAAACACTCAGAGAAGTTAATGAAAAAATAGATGTGGTTTTAGATTTCTCACATCCAGATGGTTTGACAGGTTTAATTGAATACTGTTTACAAAACAAGATAGCTTTGGTTGTGGCTACTACTGGATTATCGCAATCCTATTTTGAAGCCCTTAAAAAAGCGTCGGAGAAAATACCTGTTTTTCAAACTGCCAATATGTCATTTGGAGTAAATCTAACTGTTGAATTATGCAAAAATGCAGCTAAAGCATTAGGTAAGGATTTTGATATAGAAATAATTGAAAAACATCATAACGAAAAAAAAGATGCGCCTAGTGGCACTGCACTTATGATAGCTAATGAAATAAACACTGTGTTAAACAACAGTCTAGACTTTATATATGAAAGACATGAAAAAGGAGCAAGAAAAAAGAATGAAATTGGGATATATTCTCTACGTGGAGGTACTATACCTGGAGAACATATAATCATATTTGCAGGAAAAGATGAAATAATCGAAATTAAACACACTGCGATGTCTAGAAGGATTTTTGCTGAAGGCGCCATTAAAGCCGTAGAATTTATAGCAAATAAAAAGCCTGGTTACTATAATATGAAAAATTTACTAAAGGAGACATGTTTATATGAGTAATATTGATTTAAGTAATCCATATGCAATTGCCGAATTTATAAAAAACTCTAAAAAAAGAACCCCTGTAAAAGTTTATGTTTCTGGTTTGTTAGAAAACACAGATTTTGGATCTATTGATTATTATGGAACAGGTAGATTTTGGGTACTTATTGGAGAAAATGAAGAGATTGCAAACTATATAAATAGCAATAAAGACAAAATAGAAAAATACCATGTGGAATATGACAGAAGAAACTCTGCTATACCGCTTCTAGACACTAGAAATATTAATGCCAGAATAGAACCTGGTGCCTTAATAAGAGAAGGTGTATCTATAGGAGATAATGCAGTAATAATGATGGGTGCGATAATAAATATAGGAGCTGAAATTGGAAGCGGCACCATGATTGATATGAATGCTGTTTTAGGAGCTAGAGCAATTGTCGGTAATAATTGCCACATTGGTGCTGGTGCTGTTCTTGCAGGCGTCTTGGAGCCACCTAGTGCAAAACCTGTTGTAATTGAAGATAAAGCATTAATTGGTGCCAATGCTGTAGTACTGGAAGGTGTGACTATAGGAAAAGGCGCCGTTGTAGCGGCTGGTTCGGTTGTTACAAAGGATGTGGAACCGGGTATGGTAGTTGCAGGCATTCCTGCAAAGATTATCAAAAAAGTCGATGCTTTAGATAAAAGTAAAAAAGAAATACTAGATGATCTGAGAAAATAGGAAGTGATTTATTATGCCAATAGTTGTACAAAAATACGGCGGCAGCTCTATTGAAACTATTGAGAAAATAAGGAGTGTTGCAAATAGAATCTCTGAACGTAGAAAAAAAGGATATGAAATGGTCATTGTAGTATCTGCTATGGGAAAAACTACTGACTATCTCATAGATATGGCTTATCAAATAAGCGATAGTCCAATAGAAAGAGAAATGGATGTTTTGATGGCAACAGGAGAACAAGTTTCCATATCTCTCTTATCTATAGCGTTAAATGAAATAGGCATTGAAGCTGTTTCTTATACCGGTCCCCAATTAGGTATAAAAACAGAAGGGTACCATACAAAAGCAAGAATAGCTGAAATTAGCGATGACATTATATTAGATGCTATATCTAACGGAAAGGTAGTAATAGTAGCAGGCTTCCAAGGGGTTAATGAAAACAATGAAATAACCACATTAGGCAGAGGTGGTTCTGATACCACTGCAGTTGCCATTGCAGCTAAGCTTGGATGTCCTTGTGAAATATATACTGATGTGGATGGAATATACACTATTGATCCAAGGCTTTACCCATCAGCTAAGAAATTAGAAACGATCAGTTATGAAGAAATGTTGGAACTTGCTAGTTCAGGTGCAGGGGTATTGCACCCCCGTTCCATAGAATTGGCTGAAATCTATAAAGTGCCTTTGACTGTGGCATTAAACGTAGGAAACATTAAAGGAACTGTTATAAAGGAGTTGGATAAAACTATGGAAAAGACAGCAATTACAGGACTTGCAGTAGATAATAACGAAGCCATGATTACTTTAAACGGTGTACCTCATAATATTAAAATTATTGCAGATATATTTGCAAAAATAGCAGAATTGGACATAAATATAGATATGATAAGTCAAACAACTCCTGTAAATAAGCTTGTAAGCATATCTTTTACTTTACCTAAAAATGATTTAACACAAGCAATAGATGTGCTTGAAAAATATAAAGAAGAAATCTTCACTTTTAGTTATGAAACCTTTGATAATATTACAAAGCTTTCTGTTATAGGAATAGGAATGAAAAGTCAATCGGGTGTGGCTTCAAAAATGTTTAATATACTAGCTGATAATGATATCCCTGTTCACATTATTACAACATCAGAAATTAAAATTTCTTATGTTATTAATCCTGAAGATCAACAAAAAGCTATAGAATCTATTGCAAGGGAATATAATCTATAATAAATATTTAAGAATAGGCAAACATCTTTTTCTAATGTTTGCCTATTTTATAATTTCAATGTTATTTCTTATCTTTTTATAAAACTTATACTCCTCTTTGGCTGAAACCTTTTCCTAAAACTTCTGCAGTATCACTAACAGCCATAAAAGCGTTTGGGTCGATTTCTCTAACTATCTGCTTTAGTTTAGCTAACTGATTCAATGCTATAATACAGTAAATAACTCTTTTTCTTTTTCCTGTAAAGGCTCCTTCTCCTTCCAAATACGTTACACCTCTATGAAGCCTTTTTAGTATCTCTTTTACAACTTCCTCTTCCTTATCAGAAATAATAATTACTTGTTTCCTAATATCAAAACCTTGCTGAACCCTATCTAACACCTGCGTAGCTACATAAATGGATATAAGAGTATATAAAGCCGGTTTTAACCCATAGATTAATGAAGCTATAGCTATTATTATAGAATTTATTATAAGAGAAGTGCTTCCTAAATTTATAGAAAAATACTTTTTTACTATTACAGCAATAATGTCTATTCCTCCTTGAGAAGCCCTATTCCTAAAAACTATTCCCATACCAATCCCATTCAGTATTCCTCCATAAATACAAGATAACATAATGTCATCTACGAGATGCAAATCCCTTAAAAAGCTAAAAAAATCTATAAAAAAAGAAAATGAAGACATTCCTATTAAACTTAGTATAATAAACTCCTTATCGACGAATTTGTAACCTAATAAAAATATAGGAACATTTAAAAGAAATATAAGTATTCCAGGATTTATGCCTACTATATAATTGATAATCAATGCAATGCCACTAATACCTCCACTCAACAGTTTATGAGGCATTATAAAAGCATTGAAGGAAATTCCACATATAAGTCCACCTAATAAAATAACTAAAACCATCATGGGGTATTTAAACTTACTATTATATAATTTATCAAAAAAACTCATAGGGTACCTCCCAATTTAATACAGTTAAACATTAGAAATCTACATATCCATTATATAAATATTTTAATACATTAACAATAGTGACGCATATAAAGAAAAAGGAAGCTTATGCTCCTTTTTCTATCCATGATTTATTCCACATCATTGTCATCAGCATCGGTGTCTGCGGATTTAACGGTAGTCTTACTTTTATCAGCACTTTTATCAATTACTTCCATTTTCGATATAGATACCTCGTAAGCTGTTCTGGTAATTACCTCTTCCTCAGAAATTTTCTTCTGATATTCTCTGCTTTGGATACGCCCCCATATCTTTATTCTGTCACCTACATTAAGCTTTTCCGAATATCTTGCATTTCTCCCCCATGCTATACAAGGAATATAATCAGATTTGTTATAAGGCCTATTTACAGCTATAAGCATGTCTGTTATTTCTCTCCCAAAAGGTGTAGTTCTATATACTGGTTTCTTGCATATGTACCCATCAAGAAATATCTGATTTGGGTTTTTATAGTCTTCATTCGGGAGAGAAATATTTCTTGCAAAAACAGTTAATATTAATTTATTACTTCCATCAATATACTTATTATAAGACCGGAGCTGCCCATCTATCGCCATTTGAGTACCTTTTTCTATATTAATATCTACCATCAGCCTCTCAGAAATAGTAACTGGCAGCACATCTGATACCTCGCTCAAACGGGGCACAATTAAAAAAACATTATAAAAATCCTCTCCGTACATCTCATGACTAAATACTGGATTATCCTTTACGATACCTACTACGGTAACAACGTTATTCGAAATCACTTTGTCAACCATTTTGACCCCCACTCCTTCCTTGTTCTTGCGTTTTCAGTAATCTACACTATTAATATTCGCATATATAAAATAATATGAATAAAATTATTATTAATGCTTATTAGAAACCATTAATTCAAAAATATACTGAGAAGAACAGATTTCATCTCTTCCTAACATTAATACGACATCCCTATTTGATATATTATTTATCACATTACAGACTGCCTTTGGCAATTGATCATAATATTTTATTCTTATTTCATTTTGTGATAATTTCATGACGCTTTTTAATGCTAATTTTTCATTCTCTAACAACACAATTATTTCCTTTATATTTAAGCTAACACCCCATTCGTTAATTAAATCAAATAATAATTTCTCAAAATTATCAATACTAAAGTATAATCCTGAAATTATAACATGTAAATTTTTATAATCCAGCATTTGCATCTTATCAAAAGCTTCTCTAAAATCCTTTTCAGTTACACAATAGCTATTTATTAGAATAAAATTATTAAATTTAGTTATTGAAAAATCTCTGCCTCTATCATCATATTTACTTAAAACATCTTTTATACATTCTAAATCTATATCGTAATATAATGCACAACTTATAGCTGCTAAAGCGGAATATATATTATTTATTCCCAATCCGTTCATTGCTATCGGCATCTCAAAAGGCTCAACAATGATACCAGTCTTGGTGTAAAATGTTCTTTGTAGACAATAATTGAATTTTGTTATTTCGCCATACTCTATACTAGTTGCAGTAACGGCTGCTTTCTTATTTAATCCAAATGTAATCACAATATTATCATTTTGTTCATTTATTCTTCTTAATGTATGAGGATTATCTATATTAACAAATAAAGTCTGTCCTCCTATTGTCTCTATTGCATGGTTTTCACTTTCATAGTTTTCATCTATTAGTATTCTACAATCATATTTTCGCTTTAGCAATTTATCAAATCTTTTATATCCACTAGAATAATTTATTGATATAACTTTTACGTTATTTGAAATACATAGCAGAATATAGTAAAATAATTTTTCTGCAATAGATTTTAATTTCTCTGCACAAAAAGCATAGGTAAATTCCTTTAATCTTATTCTATCTAAAGATTTAGTAAAGTGTTTAATAAATATTCCATTTAAAAGCTTTACTATATAATCCCCTTTGCTTCCTCCATGAACAGCTACTAATCTTATCATATCCATAGGCCGTTCATACATTATATTCAATAAAGTAAAATATGCTTCTTCAATATCCTTAACTTTTAAAACAGGGATATTAGGATTTGTTGTATCTTTATTTGTAACTATTATAGATGCTCCATTTTTATATGCTTTATATATATCTTTTCTATTTTTAGTATTTATATCTACATAGATCATACCTGGAGTTACACTGTCTGAATCAGTGGTGATTTTTCCATTCCCTAATATATCTCCCCAATATCCAAACACATTATCATCTCCTGTATTATAGTATATTATATGGTTAACTGATAGTGTATTTTTATGTATTGTAAGAGCTAACTTTAGTACAGCTTAGAATTTTACTAAAAAAATTTAAAATTTTTTCCCCAGGCTTTTTTACTAGTAGTTATTTTAAAGCTTTTTTCTATTTCTTCTATTCCTTTAGATATATCATCTATCTCCTTCGAAAATTTAATAAGTTTTTCTACTGCAATAGCAGCTATTATTGCTTTTTTCATTGTTTTATAAAAATCACAAGAATCCATAAAATCACTCCAAAATATTTGTCCCCTGTATTATTATATTAATCTAGTCTAATTATTTACACTATTGAAGCCTTATTTGCTTTCCCGTATGATCGATATAATAATTATCTTTATATATCAATTCAGATATGGGGACTATCTCATAATCCATTTGCTTGAGTTTATCCAGTATTATTGGAAGAGCCTTAGTTATGTATGTTGCATTATTGTGGAATAATACGATAGAACCATTTTTTACCCTTGATATCACTCTGTCTACAATAGCATTTGCACCATAATCCTTATAATCTAATGAATCAACATCCCATTGTATGACATAATAACCCAATTCTTTAGCGACTCTCATAACTTTATTATTATAAGCACCAAAAGGTGGTCTAAAAAGATTTACTTTTTTCCCGGTTATAGATTCAATTTTATTTGAAGTTATTGTCAATTCTTCCCTTATTTTATCTTCGCTCAATTGTGTCATATTTGGATGATTTGCAGAATGATTACCTATTTCATGGCCTTCACTATCTATTTTTTTAACCATATCTGGATATTTATCTACCCAAAAAGCAACAAGAAAAAATGTAGTTTTTACATCATATTCTTTAAGTATTGCCAAAATATCTGATGTCTTGTCTGCGCCCCATGCAGCATCAAAGCTTATAGCTATCTTTTTTTCATCCGTATCTACACAATATATAGGTATTATTCTTTCATTATTAATAAATACATTGATGATGTTATTATTATATCCAATGGTGTAAACAGATGATATCAACACTAAAATCATCGCAAAAGCAATTATTTTTAAATGTCTTTTATTTATTATTATCAACTTCATACCATTACCTCCTTTGGGGTTTATTGGTTTAATAGTTATTATATTACTAGACTATATAATCTCTATTAAATATATGATATAGGCAAAGTCCAATATCCAACTTTCTATAAATAAATATTGCATTGTTGTATAAAAGTTTAAATACAATTATAATAAAGTTGTCGCGGTTATATGCTTTATATAATCATATCTGAATGGAGTGATGTAATTTTGAACATAGCTTTTTTCCTAGTTGCAAAATCAGATGTAATATATTTGAGTCCTAAAAATACAATGAGGCAAGCTCTGGAAAAGATGCAGTATCATGGTTATACTGCTGTTCCTTTAGTAGATAATAAAGGCAGATATGTAGGTACTATTAATGAAGGAGATTTATTATGGAAATTAAAAAATACACCCGGTCTTACATTTGAGAATACAGATAAAGTATTATTAGAAGATGTTCCTCAACGAGTAAAGAACGTAGCTGTCAGAATAAATGCCCAAATGGAAGATCTACTTACTTTAGCTAGTGCACAAAATTTTGTTCCTGTAGTTGATGACAGTGATATTTTTATTGGGATAATAAGAAGAAGAGAAATAATTGAGTATTTTGCAAAAAAATATATTTCAAATCAAAATGAAATGGAATAAAGTACTATAGTTAAAATAATTTTTTATGATTAATTAATAACATTATAAGCAAAATAATACTAAATAGATTTAATATGCCTTGGAGGTGTTATATTTGGATAAATACACTAAAAGTTCCCTTAATAAATTTAAAGAAGAAGTAGCTAATCAATTAGGTATAAATTTGAAACCTGGAGACAATGGCAACCTTTCTGCTAGAGATGCTGGAAGAATAGGTGGGGAAATGGTTAGAAGGATGGTAAAAGCCTATCAAGAAAGATTAAAATGAATACATCTATACAAATACAAATACGGATGAGATATTAATTCTCATCCGTATTTGCATTTATTAAATTGTAAGTAATAAGCTTTTTATTATTTTTTTCTAATCCTTCTTTGTCAATATTGTCTATTTCGCTTTCTGGAATGGTAATCGTATCTGGATTTCCATCGCTTATATATTTTTTGCCTGGATTTTTTTCGAAATATTCTAAATAATCATATATACCCGTGCCTTGTACCTTCATTTCACTTGCTCTTACCCTCGGCAATTTATAAGGATCAAACTTTATGCTGTTTGGCGAAGGTGCTGGATTACTTCCTACCTTCAACACAGCTCTATGTTTATACTCGAATCCTTGATAATCTCCTGATATAACATATCTATAATCATCGCCCTTTGGTGCTGCTCCATAAGGTAATGCCAAAGATTCTACCGTGTATTCTGGGAGAATCTCACTGGTCTTTTGCACATTCTTCGCTAAAGATTCTTGAATAGCTTCAATACTAATTTTTCCAAGGTTTTCATGATTATAACCATGATTGCCAATTTCATAACCGTTATCTATTAAAAATTCAAACTTTTCTTTTATTAAATCTTTCTGTCTAAAAGGAGTAGGATAATATACAAAAAAACTAGCCGCCCTGCCAAAATCGGGATGTTCTTTATAGAATTCTTCCAATATTCCTACAGCACAAAGAGGATCTATATATCTATTGATTCCATCTTCTATTATATTGAATTGATTAAGTAGTCCATCATCAAAAGTCAAAACTACAGGAGTGAAACCCGCTTCTACTTTAATATTATTGTTTATATAATCTCTTAAACTGATAAGTCTATATCCTTTTTCATAAAGAGTATATAAATCTTTTTTGAAATTCTCAGCCGTTCTAACCCATTCAGATTCTTCCTCGCCTATTCCATGATACATAAGTATCATTATCTGGCCATTCTCATTTGGTTTTATTCTTTCATAATCTATTATGTTTTTTTCAAGTTCAATTTCTTTGTTATCAGCGCTTTCTTCTTGCGATTTTTCATCAACTTCCTCGACTTGCTTGTCCATATTAGTTATATTATTGATTTCAGAGTTGGAGCATCCGATTAAAACTAACCCAATAATAAGTAATAAAAGAAAAATGCTTTTTTTCATTTTTGCCTCCTACATGTAAGCTTTTAAAATATTATATCACAAACAATAAACCATATCGACAAATTTCGTGTATATTCCAATAATTAACTGCTAGTACCATTGAAAAAAAAGGTTTAATTATTATTTATATGTTAACTTTAATAATTTTATTCATAAAAGAAAGAAGTTCTAGTATTATTTTTTTTCTGTAGGGCAAATTATTAACGCATACAAAAAAAATTTCATTTTAGGAGGAATAATAGATGGCATTAGGAAGTGGAAACTATAATAAAGGTTTGGAAGTTCCAAAAGCTCATCAAGCTTTAGATAATATGAAATATGAAATAGCAGCAGAATTTAATTTGCCTGTTTATCAAGGTTCTGAAGACTATTGGGGCGATCTTTCAGCTAGGGATTGTGGCAGAGTTGGTGGAGAAATGGTTAAGAGAATGATTGCAATGGCACAAAATCAGATGACGAACCAAACTAATCAATAAATAAAATAAAATCAGACATTTACTTGTCTGATTTTATTTTATTTATAATAATATGTTATAATTTAAGATGATGTTGGTAAAGAGGTGATTATATGAATGGCATTGGCAAGGATATTGCTCTTAATAAGTTGATAGTGTTATTAATCCTAAAAGAAATAAATATGCCCCTCACTAGAGGCCAGTTAACAGATATAGTATTACGAAACAATCTTATTAATTATTTTGATCTTCAGCAATGCCTACATGAACTTGAAGAATCAAACATGATTAATAAAGTCAACGATAAAAAAACGTATGAAATCAATAATCTAGGTTTAAAAACATTAGATTTATTTATTTCGCGAATAGATGATGATATACAAAAAACTATTAAAAACTACATATTAACAAATAAAGAAAAAATAAAATTAGAAACTCAGGTAAAATCTGAGATTGTAAAAAAAAGTAAAACGGAATACATAGTTAATTTAAAAGTCATAGAAAAAGATATCGAACTGATCAACCTCAGCTTAAATGTAGTATCTTCAGAACAAGCTAAACTGATTTGTACAAATTGGGAAAATAGATATTATCAAGTCTATGACCAAATTATGAATTTGCTGATAAGAAGATGAGAATAAGGTATATGTCTTATTCTCATCTTCTTTTTATCTTTCCATAGATCTCTCCTATAAGATAAAGGGAACCGCATATCAGAATAATTGAATGGTTACCGGCAATATTTAATGCCTTTTCCAATGCTTCTGATATATTAGGCATGGCATAAACCTCTTGACAAAATTCTCTTGCCTCTTCAGCTAGTTCTTCAGCGCTTAAAGCCCTTTCGCTATTAGGCTCAGTGATAACAATCTGCTTAGCCATAGGTCCTAATATGCTAATGCTTTCTTTATGGTCTTTATCCTTAAGCATACCCATTAGAATAACAATGTCTTTATCTTTAAAATATTTTTTTACTGCTTTTGATAAGGCATATACACCATCTTTGTTATGTGCCCCATCAATAACAATAAAAGGTTCTTTTGAAATAATACTCAGTCTCCCTGGCCATACTACTTTGCCTATCCCTTTTCTTATACTATCTTCGCTCAAAGTAAAACCTAATTCATTTAGCTTAACAGCTGCACTTATTGCTACAGCAGCATTCAACAATTGATGATCTCCTAATAACGGCAGCATAATATTTTTATAAATCTTACCATTAAATAAATAATCTATTTTTTGTCCTTCTAAACCGAACCCCTTTTGTACTACGTTTTCCTCAGAGACCTTTACGCAGATGCTGTTTTTTTCTTTGCATACTTTCTCAATGACTTCCTCCGCTTCTTTGTATCTCTGAGGATAAAGTATAGTAATCTGATCTCTTTTTATTATACCTGCTTTTTCATAAGAAATCTTTTCTATTGATTCTCCTAATACATTCATATGGTCATGACTTATAGAGGTGATTATTGACATAATAGAATTCAAAACATTAGTAGCATCATATCTTCCGCCTAGCCCTACTTCAATTACTCCAATATCTATATTCATATCTTTAAAATACAGAAAAGCAAGAGCGGTTAAGGCTTCAAACTCCGTTGGTATTTCTAATCCATCTGTTTTCATCTGTTCTATAGCATTCTTAATTATAGAAAAATATTTTGCAAATGTTTCTTCATCTATTCTTATTCCATTTATTAAATATCTTTCTGTTATTGTAATCAAATGAGGAGAGATATAGGTCCCTACCTTATATCCTGCCTCTCTCAATATGCTTGATAGCATTGCAGTGGTAGAACCCTTTCCATTTGTACCTGCTATATGCACAGCTTTTATATCCTTATGTGGATTACCTAAAAGCTCTAACAGATTTTGGATTCTATTAAGCCCTGGATTGCAACCACCTCTAAGGTTATGTTCTATATATTCTAAGACTTCTTGATAATTCATATTGCACCTCTTATTTTAACGCTTTAAGGCGTTCTAATACTTTATCCAAAAGATCAACATATTTCTTTTCTTTATTTCTTTCCTCTTCAACTACTTTTTCTGGTGCTTTTTTGATGAAATTTTCGTTGCTAAGCTTGCTTCTTACTCTTTGAATTTCTTTTTCTAAGTTTTCTTTCTCCTTATTAAGCCTTTCAATTTCTTTTTCTTTGTCTATTAAATCTTCTAAGGGAAGGAATATTTCTGCACCTTCAATAATTACTGAAACAGCGTCCTCAGGAATATTTTCTTTTTTTGATTTAATAATTATTTCCGAAGAATATGCTAATTTTTGTAAATAGGGAATGCCTTCTGTTAAAGTATTTATAATCTCATGGTTATCAGATACTATTATAGTCTTGGATTTTCTTGAAGGCACAACATTCATTTCAGCTCTTACATTTCTTATACCTTTTATAGCTTCCATTATTTTTTCCATACTAGCCTCTTGTAATGAATAATCTATAATCTCATCATATTCAGGCCATGTGCTGATAACAATTGACTCCGTAGCACCTGGTAGATGCAAATATATTTCCTCTGTTATGAAAGGCATAAAAGGATGAAGCAGCTTCATAGAATCCTTTAATACATGTATTAAAGTAGCCTGTGCAATTGTTTTAGATATATCTTCTTGGGAATATAATCTTGGTTTTACCAGTTCTATATACCAATCACAGAATTCAAACCAGATGAAATCATAAATTTTCTGAGCAGCTATTCCCAACTCAAATTTTTCTAAGTTCTCTGTTACTTCTTTTATCAATTTATTTAGCTTGCTTATTATCCAGCAATCAGCAGTAGTCAAACTTTCTATGTTCTCCTCTAAAATCTTTTCATAATCTTTATTCTCTATATTCATCAACACAAATCTAGATGCATTCCATATTTTGTTAGCAAAATTACTAAATGCTTCCACTCTTTCCCAGTAAAATCTCATATCATTTCCTGGTGAATTTCCAGAAATTAGATTAAATCTCAATGCATCGGCACCATACTTATCTATTACATCCAAAGGATCTATGCCATTACCTAAAGACTTACTCATCTTTCTCCCTTGTGAATCTCTTACGATACCATGTATATAAACATACTCGAAAGGCTCTTTTTTCATATTTTCCATAGCAGAAAATATCATCCTTGCTACCCAGAAGAATATGATGTCATAACCAGTTACTAAAACACTGGTTGGATAGAAGTATTTTAAATCCTCTGTTTCTTCCGGCCACCCCAGTGTAGAAAAAGGCCATAGGGCGGAACTAAACCAAGTATCCAATGTATCTTCGTCCTGCTCCAATGCTCCACCGCACTTTGTACATTTTTCCGGCGCTTTTTCAGATACTATTATCTCATCGCAATCCTGACAATAATATGCAGGTATCCTGTGTCCCCACCATAATTGTCTGGATATGCACCAATCTTGAATATTCTCCATCCAATTAAAATATATTTTAGAGAACCTATCAGGTACGAACTTAACCCTTCCATCCTTTACAACCTCAATAGCTGGTCCCGCAAGAGGCTTCATCTTTACAAACCATTGTTTAGAAAGTATTGGTTCAATAGTTGTATCGCATCTTTGGCAATGACCAACGCTATGTTCATGCTCTTTTGTTTTAACAAGTAAACCTTGTTCCTCCAAATCTTTAACTATTTCTTTCCTTGCTTCATATCTATCAAGCCCGCAATATTTTCCTCCCAGTTCATTTATTGTGCCGTCATCATTCATTACTCGTGGCATTGGAAGTTCATGACGTAAACCAACCTCAAAATCATTTGGATCATGGGCGGGAGTAATCTTTACAGCACCTGTGCCGAACTCCATATCTACATATTCATCAGCTATTATTGGTATTTCTCTATTCATAAGTGGTAAAATTACTGTCTTACCTATAAGATTTTTGTATCTCTCATCTTCTGGATGTACTGCAACTGCAGTGTCCCCTAGCATAGTTTCAGGTCTTGTAGTCGCAATTTCTATATAATCATCACTATCTTTAACAGGATATTTAATATGCCAAAAATGCCCTTTTTCATCATCATAGATGGTTTCTATGTCTGATATGGATGTTTTACAACTGGGGCACCAGTTTATTATTCTCTCACCTCTATAAATCAATCCTTTTTCATATAGGCTAATAAATACTTTTGTTACTGCTTTTGAGCATCCTTCGTCCAATGTGAATCTTTCTCTAGTCCAATCACAAGAGCATCCTAATTTTTTTAATTGATTTATTATCCTTCCTCCATACTCTCTTTTCCATTCCCAAGCTTTTTCAAGAAATCCTTCTCTACCAAGGTCATATTTTGTTTTTCCGTCTTTTGCAAGTGCTTCAACAATTCTAGCTTCTGTAGCAATACTTGCATGATCAGTGCCTGGAAGCCATAAAGTACTATATCCTTGCATTCTTCTCCATCTAATAAGTATATCCTGGATAGTGTTATCCAAAGCATGACCCATATGAAGCTGCCCAGTGATGTTTGGAGGGGGTATAACTATAGTGTAAGGTTCTTTGTCATAATCTATTTCAGGTGTGAAATATCCCTTTTCAAGCCAAAAATTATACAACTTTTCTTCAACTTGTTTAGGATCATATGTTTTGCTTAAATTCTTACATTTATTCACGTTATTACCTCCTTGTACAATTATTATTGTATTAAATCAGTGACTAAAGTCACTGTTCGCCCCATCAATAATCATAGTTAACATAACACTTTAAACTTCATACTTTTCCAAACATCAAGCACATCATCCGGC
>JAAYMO010000162.1 GCA_012521375.1 Clostridiales bacterium | reverse complement strand
GGATGCTTCAAATATTTTGAAAAGTATGTTATCATTAAATATATATATATAATAATTTGGAATAGTTATACGTCATCATATGGATGGTGAATTATATGGAGTTTATAACTAAGTTCGGTATGCACAGAGTTATAGAACCAAAAATGATACATCCGCAACCTGCATGGAAAATTGATAATAATTTAGAGATATATGACAATGAAGTTTTGCTGGAAGTTAAAATTATTAATATTAACTCTTCAAGTTTTAGGCAAATTTGTACGGAATATAACAATGATGTAAATAAGATAAAGGAGACAATTTTAAAAATCGTTGAATTGAGAGGGAAGCTTCATAATCCAATAACTAATACCGGCGGTATTTTGCTTGGTGTGGTGAAAAAGATTGGAAAAAATTATGACAATAAAGCAAATATAAAAGAAGGAGATTATGTTATTCCTTTAGTTTCACTTTCTTTGATACCTCTTAAAATTGACAAAATTAGAAGTATAGATATTGCTTCTGCACAACTTCATGTAGAAGGACAAGCTATTTTATTTTCAAGTAACCATTTGATCAAGGTTGAAGGAGATATTAACCCTGAACTGTTATTGATATTGGTGGATGAAGCAGGGTCATGCCTTCAATCTTATTTGTCTTCTAAGGAGAACGATAATATTCTGATAATGGGAGCAAATGGAAAGGTTGGCTTATTAAGCGCTTTTGCTGTAAGAGAGAAAATAGGAAATAAAGGGAAACTGGTTGGTATAGTTTACACTGATAGCAGCAAAAAAGCTTTACAGAAATATGATGTGTTTGATGAAATATATGTGTGTGACACCACTAATCCTGAAGAAGCATATAAAACTATAATGCGATATGGTGACAAGTTATTCGATTTTACAATAAATTGTGTTCACACTTTTGGAACTGAAACCTTCAGCATTCTTTCAACTAAAGATAAGGGAACGATTTACTTTTCAAATTTAACCGCCAATTATAATTCAGCGTGCTTAATAGCAGAAGGTATTGGCAGAGATATTAATATCATACCTTATAGGGGTTACGTGGAAGGACATGCAGATTTTGTAATTAAATTATATAAAAAACATAAAGATTTAAGAGAACTTATTGATAAATGGTTGAATAAAAAAGTTAGTAGACAAATAAAAAATGAAGAAAAAGCAATTACCCAATTTAGTAAAAATCAAATTAAAGAAATTAATTTGCAAGATTATGTTTTCATGAGTGATGAAATAAAAAAGGTATTGTGCAATACAGTAAAAGTTGCCAATTATGAATGCAATGTATTGATTACCGGTGAATCAGGCGTTGGCAAAGAAATATTTGCGGATATCATATATAAATTAAGCAAACGTAATCAGGGACCATATGTAAAAATTAATTGCGGTTCCATTCCTGAAAATCTGTTGGAGTCAGAATTGTTTGGGTATGAGAAGGGTGCATTTACAGGTGCAAGTAGGGAAGGAAAATTAGGATTTTTTGAGATAGCTAATGGAGGTACACTTTTTTTAGATGAGATAGGCGAGTTACCTTTAAGTTTGCAAGCCAAATTCCTAAGAGTTTTACAAGAAAAGGAAATATATAGGCTGGGTGGTGTTCAACCCATTAAAGTGGACGTAAGGATAATAGCCGCTACCAATAGGGACTTGGCAGATATGGTTATGAACGGCAAATTCAGAAAAGATTTATATTATAGATTGAATGTTTTCCACCTATATGTTCCGCCACTTAGAGAAAGAAAAGATGATATATTGCCGTTGGCTAAGTATTTTATAGATAAGTATAATAAAAAGTACTATATGAATAAGCACTTTGAAGAATCAGCTCTTTTATATTTATTAGAATATCCATGGTACGGTAATATTAGAGAATTGGATAATTTAATTCAACGACTGCTAATAAGTTCAGATCATAATACCATTTCAGTTATGGATGTAATAAATAACTTGGATAATAAAGAATTCCTTGATAAAAACAATAATTTATCCTTAAAAGAAGAATTAGAAAAGATGGAATATAATATTTTAATGAATGCAAAGATGCAGTATATTACCACCAGGAAAATGGCTAAGGCTTTAGGTATAAGTCAACCAACGTTGGTAAGAAAACTAAAGAAATATAATTTATAGAGATTCTGTGGGAATAGTTAGGGTGGGTATTTTGTGAATGCCCGCTCTTTCTTGCTTTATGGGAAACTTTGAATATGATATCCATCGAATTGTTTAAAGTGACTGGATAAAACATGTGTTTTATATCTTTAATAACTCCTGCGATAATTAATAAAATGATTCAATAATGCATCAAATGATACATTATTGAATCATTTTTTTTGACAAACAAAGAAGAATTTTGTAGAAATCGCTGATTTTACAGATGGGTGGGATTTTCACCAAGTTGGCATAATCTATGCATATACCTTAGTTGGTGAAATAATTTAAGGAGGTAATTAAGGTGAGAGGAGATAAGTATGGCGGACACCGAGTGCTAGAACCTAAAGGCTTTTTACCTCAGGCTGCCAGTAAGGTAAACAATGATCCAAAAATATATTCAAATGAAATTTTGATTGATGTTATAGCATTGAATCCCACATCGACGGCATTCAACAGGATCAGAACAGAATGCAATGGGGATAAGGAAAAGATTAAGGAAGAAATTTATAAAATAGTTGAAACTCAAGGTAAATTCCAAGATCCGGTTACAAAATCCGGAGGAAATTTAATCGGTGTTGTAAAAGAAATCGGTGATGATCTGAAAGACAAGATAGATTTAAAAGTAGGAGATAAAATAGCTACTCTTGTGTCATTATCATTAACACCGTTAAAAATTTATGAGATAAAAGATGTAAACATCGAAACAGACCAAGTATTTGTAAAAGCTGATGCAATACTGTTTGAAAGCGGAATATATACAAAGTTACCGTCAGATATTGATGAAAGCCTATCTTTGGCTTTAATGGACGTGGCAGGAGCACCTGCACAAGTAGCTATTAATGCTAAGCCAAATGATGTTGTGGTTGTCGTCGGTTCCGGTAAAGCAGGACTTTTGTGTTTGCATGAAGCAAAGAAGAGAGTAAAACCGACAGGAAAGGTAATTTGCATTGAATATTCGCAAGAACAGTGCGAGTTAGTAGAGAGGTTAGAGTTGGCTGATTATGTGATACAAGGGAATGCACAACACCCCAATGAGATATTGGAAAAATATCAAAAAGTCATGGGCAATAGATTGGCTGACTTAACAATTAATACAGTTAATGTTCCGGATACGGAAGTTGCTACCGTATTGGTTACGGATGATGAAGGTTTAATATATTTCTTCAGCATGAGCACAAATTTTGCAAAGGCTTCCTTAGGAGCTGAAGGAGTAGGAAAACATACGAGAATGTTGGTTGGCAACGGATACTATCCTGGACATGCTGATATAGCATTTCAAATAATGAGAGAAAATCCTAAACTAAGGAGTTATTTTGAAACTAAATATCTAAGAAAATAAAATTTTAAAATAAATTTAAGTTTTACTTATTTATTCAATTATAAAGGAGGGAGGATTAATCATGGAAAAAGCTATGATCAGAGTAAGAATTAGCGCCGGGGAGGCTCATTATGGAGGTAATCTTGTGGATGGAGCTCATATGCTGCAGCTATTTGGAGATGTTGCCACTGAATTGTTGATAAGATATGATGGCGACGAAGGTCTGTTTGCAGGATATGAAGAAGTTGAATTCCTTGCTCCGGTACATGCAGGAGACTATATTGAAGCTACCGGAGAAATTATTAAAGTGGGCAATACATCTAGAAAAATGAAGTTTGAAGCAAGAAAAGTAATAGCACCAAGACCTGATATCAGTGATTCTGCATGTGATGTATTGGAAGAGCCGATAGTCGTTTGCAGAGCTGTAGGAACTTGTGTAACTCCAAAAGATAAACAAAGAAAGGAGCATTAATATATGGAAAAACTGATAATTACAGCTGCAATTTGCGGAGCTGAAGTGACAAAAGAGAATAATCCAAATGTTCCTTATACTGTTGAAGAAATAGGAAGAGAAGCTGAATCAGCCTACAAAGCAGGTGCCAGCATAATTCACTTACATGTAAGATGGGACGACGGAACACCGACTCAAGACAGAGAAAGATTTAGAGCTTGCATTGAAGAAATCAGGAGAAGATGCCCGGTTGTTATCATTCAGCCTTCAACAGGCGGAGCTGTAGGCATGACCGATGAGGAAAGACTTCAGCCAGTTGAGCTATTGCCTGAAATGGCTTCATTAGATTGTGGTACTCTTAATTTTGGCGGCAATGATATATTTGTAAATACTGAAACAACTATTAAAAACTTTGCAAAGATTATGAATGAAAAAGGTGTTAAACCGGAGATCGAAGTTTTTGATAAAGGTATGGTAGATCTGGCAATCAGATATCATAAACAAGGTCATATTTTAGCACCTATGCATTTTAATTTCGTTTTAGGTGTGCAAATGGATGCTACGGTAAGAGATTTAGCGTATATTGCTCATAGCATTCCTGAGGGTTCCACTTGGACGGTTTCAGGAATTGGAAGACATGAATTCCCAATGGCAGCAGCCGCTATAATTATGGGAGGTCATGTAAGAGTAGGATTTGAAGACAATGTTTATATTTCAAAGGGAGTTTTGGCAAAATCAAATGGTGAATTAGTAGAAAAAGTAGTTAGAATTGCAAAAGAATTAGGAAGGGAAATTGCAACACCTGATGAAGCAAGAAGAATATTGAGCATAAAACCTCGTTGCTAGCCTATGTCTGACACATTAATAATTATGTATTAAAAATAAAATATTTTGAAAGGAAGGTAAGTGAATGAAAACAAAAAGAGTAATATCATTATTGCTTTTGGTAGCATTACTTGTAACTGGCATTGCTGGATGCAGCAGACCAAGTGATAAAAATACTCAAAGTAGCGCTGCAGCTGCAGAAAGCGGCGATGAACCTATAATTGTTAAAATTGGCCATACTGATTCTTCAACACGTTCAACCCATATTTGGAGTGAATGGTTAGGTGAATATTTAGAAGAAAAAGCTCCAGGTAAATTTAAAGTAGAAGTTTATCCGGACGGACAATTAGGAGATTCACCGGACTTGGTTGCCGGTGTTAAACTGGGAACATTGCAGATGGAATTTGATCTGTCTTCAGTTGTTACTTCAGTAGCCGGTCCGGCAGCAGCTTGTATTGACCTTCCGTACTTATATCCATCTTATGAAGATTGGATAGAAGGAACATTTGAAAACGGCGGACTGGAATTGTTTAATGAATACTTGAAAGACTCAGGATATTATTGCATAGATATGTTCTACAACGGTATGAGACAAGTTATAAGCAAAAATAAGACATATCATAACTCAGAAGATCTTAAAGGCCAAAAGGTAAGAATTGCTCAAAATGAATTGAATATAGAGATTTGGAAGGCAATGGGAGGAAATCCCACACCTATGGCATGGGGAGAAGTTATTACTTCGCTATCTCAAGGAACAATAGATGCCCTCGATCATTCATTGGGAGTGTTTAATGATTTCCAATTGCATGAAATTGCTCCTTATATAACACTTACTAATCATGCAAGCTCACCATTCCCGGTTATTTGCTCCTTAGAGTGGATTAACTCATTGCCTCAAGATTTAAGGGAAATTTTTGAAGAAGGCGTTCATAAAGCCTGTGAGCAACAAAGAAATGAAGAAAGAGCAAATGAACTTAAATACATCGAAAGATTCAGATCTGAAGGAGCTGTAGTTGAAGAATTGACTGAGGAAGAAATAGAAGCATTTAAACAAGCTGTACAACCTGTGTATGATATGTGGAGACAAAAAGTCGGCGACGAAGTAATGGATAAATGGTTAGCTACAGTGCCTAAGCACTAATTATGTTAACACTTTGCTGTATCTACTACCCGTTAAACAAGATTTAACGGGTAGTATCATAAATAGTAGGATTTATTCAGAAAGGAGGGCACAATTCATGTCAAGTTAATTGACATGATGAAATATACGTATGGGAAAAAACAAGATAATATCATTTATAGATAAACTGGAAGAAATATTGTTGGTATCCATGTTCGTATTAATGGTTTTGATAATATTTATTCAGGTTATCATGAGGTATGTTTTTAATAACTCCCTCTCTTGGTCTGAAGAATTAGGTAAATTTCTATTTGTTTGGTTGTCATGGATAGGAATCAGTATAGGTGAAAGAAGAAATGAACATATAAAAATAACAATGTTAGTTGATAAGCTGCCGCCTTTTGCAAAAAAATATGCGATATTTTGGCTGAGCTAATTGTAATCGTTATATGCGCCGTTACTACATACTATGGTATTACTCTTGTTATAAGTCAAGCAGCGGTTCACTATGCAGGTATAAAAATAAGCATGGCGTGGGGATATCTGGCTGTTGTAATTGGTTGTTCATTAATGATTTTAAGAAGCATTATTTCAATAATTAATATAGCGACATTAGCTGCAAGAAAGGAGTGATGAATGTGGCAATTGCTGCTTTATTCATATCATTGTTTATAATGCTAATGATAGGTGTGCCTGTTGGCTTTGCAATAGGGGGAGCTACCATGTTTTCTATGTTTTATTTTTCTGATTTAAACATGGTTGTAAATGCCCAATATTGCTATTCAGGAATAAGCTCATTCACTGTAATGGCTATACCTTTCTTTATGCTTGCAGGTGTCATCATGTCAACCGGAGGCATTGCCAAACGTATAGTGGAATTTGCCTCGGCACTTATTGATTTTGTGACAGGAGCATTAGGATGTGTTACCATTTTGGCTTGTATGTTCTTTGGTGCCTTGTCAGGTTCGGGAATGGCTACCGCCTCTGCAATCGGTGGAATGATGATACCGGAAATGAAGCGTAAGGGTTATGATCCTGCCTATGCAGCAACACTTGTAAGTTTTGGCGGCATTGTCGGTCCAATTATCCCACCTAGCCTGTCTTTTGTATTGTATGGTGCCAGTACAGGGACTTCAGTTCCCAGTTTATTTTTAGCAGGAATTCTGCCCGGAATTTTTCTGGGCTTGGGATTTTTAGCAATGAATATTGTAATGTGCAATAAATATAAAGTGGATTTAAGGTCCGGTTATGCTCTTGAAGGTGAAAAGGTACCAATGAATATTGAACTTAAAAACAGAGCAAAGAAGATATGGATTGCAACTAAAGATGGTTTCTGGGCTCTTCTATCACCGGTTATTATACTTGGTGGAATCTATTCCGGAATATTCACTCCTACAGAAGCAGCTTGTATTTCTGTCGTTTATTCTGCAATAGTAAGCATGTTTGTTTATAAAGAACTAACTTGGAAAGACATGTATAAAGTTTTGCTGGACGCTGCAGTACTTAACGGAGTCACATCATTCTTGTTAGGATATTCCACAGTATTTTCTACCTTTATGACCTTTGAAAAAGTACCTAAATTAATTGCTGAATTTCTAACAGTAGTTTCTGATAATAAATATGTAGTTCTATTAATGATAAATCTATTCCTATTAGTAGTTGGATGTTTCTTAGATACCGTTCCGGCTATTTTGGTATTTGCACCGATGTTATTACCGACGATAAAGACTTTAGGAATTGATCCAATTCATTTTGGTGTGGTAATGGCTGTAAACCTGGCAATAGGTCTTTGTACTCCTCCATATGGTTGTAATCTGTTTGTCGGAGCGGCTGTTGCAAAGATCAAGATGGAAAGCATGTTCAAATATATATACCCTTATTTTGCAATAGCTGTAGTAATGCTCTTGGTAATTACCTATGTACCGTGGCTGTCATTGGCTTTCATAAAATAACATTATAGAATTAAATATTATGTTATGCAAAGGAAGGAAAAGTAAAGATTTATACTTTCTGTTAAATAAATTGCAAGAAAGGCTTCTGATGGAAGCCTTTCTTATTGATATATGGGCCCAGCATGGGTGTAAGCAAGAGGGTGAAATCTGAAGGAAGCCAGCAGAAAGTCATAGTAACAAAGCAGTGATGAATGCCTTAGAAAGGGCAGAAGCAGAAAAGCAGAGAAAGAGTAAGGATGTGCTTCTGAAAGCAGTGGGAAAAGATAAAAACCAAGCACGGCAATCTTAGAAAACTTGAAGTTGCAGGAGATAAAGCATGATAATACTCTATACAGTAAAAGGAAAAAAACGAAAAGTGTCGAAATGAATAATATTCATAAAATTTAACAATTGTACAATAAAATAATACTTATGTATAAATATGTTCAACAAAGGAGGAAAACAAATGAGAAGGATATTTAGTAAAAAAATTGCTAAGAAACGTGAAGAAAAGCAAAAACCTACAAAGAATAAATTTGTGATGGGAAAGTCCTTCAAAGAAAAACTGACAAAAACAAAAGGGGCAAAAGGAAAAAAGTAAGGAAATCTACAATAAGAAAAAAGCTTATATATGCTTTTATCCTGTTAAATGTATTGATTTTAGCTTCAGGGCTGTTTAATGTTCGCAATATTGTAAAACTAAAAAATGATATAAATGAATTATATGACATACAATTAAAAGGTATTCAGTACATAAAGAATGCCCAAGTCAATTTACTGTCTATGGCAGAAGACCGATATAATCTAATACTCTTAACGGAAGGCGATGATAAGAGCAAATATTTGGAAGATTTAAAATCCATGAGAGAACAATTTAAAGAAAATTTGAATGCGTTTAAAGAAATTGCAACCAGTGAAGAAGAAAAGAGGATAATTGAGACAGTAGAAAAATATTGGGGTAGACTGGAAGTAAATGATGAAGTGTTGATAGATGCGGTTGCCAATAATCTCGCGGTATATGCACAGACACAGGCAAATTCAAATCGTCTGTTATCAGAGGCCATGGGAAGAGAGATAGATACCCTTGTTGAATTAAAAGACCAATTGGCTTTACAGGCTTATAATGACAGCAATGCGCTGTACATGGAAACAAGAAGTATTACAATCAGTATTATTATAGCAAGCATAATTATAGGTATCTTAATAGCAATGAGTATGTCTCGTAAAATCGGCAAACCCGTTGCTCAAATGGCCGGCATAGCAAAGAGCATTGCAGAGGGCAATTTAGCAATAGAATCTGTAAAAGTTAAGAGCAATGATGAAATAAGAGAACTGGCTGATTCATTGAATACCATGATTGAGAGTTTGCGTGCAGTGGTGGGAAATGTCCTACAGGCTTCTGAAAAAGTGGCTATATCAAGTCAACAGCTATCTTCCTCTTCTCAGGAAACCACATCAGCGGCTGAAGAAGTTGCTTCAACCATAAATCAACTAGCCTCAGGAGCAGAAAGACAAGCGGAAGATGCTTCACAAGCCAGTGTTATGGTCAGCCAAATTGCCGCAAGCATGCAGCAGGTTGCTGAGAATGCTAATTCTGCAGCAGTAGCAAGCAGTAATATTGCAAAAGAAGCAAACAGCGGGTTAAATGAAGCTCAAAAAGCCGTAGAGAAAATACAACTCATTAAAAAGGTTACCGAAGAATCTTCTGAAAGCGTAAAAGTACTAGGAAATGAATCTATCAAGATAGGTGAAATTGTGGAGGTTATTAAGGAAATATCCAATCAAACAAATCTTTTGGCTTTAAATGCAGCTATTGAAGCGGCTAGAGCAGGAGAGCAAGGAAGAGGTTTTGCGGTGGTGGCTGATGAGGTGAGGAAACTGGCAGAACAATCTTCATCATCAGCAATAGAAATTGCAAATCTCATAGATAATATTCAAGATGAAACCAATAAGGTAATCAATATAATGAATGCTGTTACAAATGAGGTTTCTGATGGGGTAGAAGCTGTTAACAGAGCTGGTAACTCCTTTGAAAGTATTTTTAATCATATAAGCAGCATTACAAGCCAAATACAAGAGCTAAGTGCTTCGGTTCAGCAGGTTGCAGAAGGCAGTATATCAATGAATGAATCTATAGGAAGCATAGCTTCCATTGCTGAAGAAACTGCAGCTTCAAGTGAAGAAATAAGTGCAGCGTCAGAAGAACAGACCGCTGCCATGGAGGAGATAGCCAATATGGCTCAAGAACTGTCCATACTAGCTGAAGAACTTCAGAATAATGTGGCAATGTTTAAAATATAAAAACCCATTACGGGAAGAGAAGTTAGCGTTAAGATAGAATGGTACTTTTCTGTGGGTTATAAAAAACGGAGTGTCTCAAACTCCGTTTTTGTTATGTTCATCTTATACTTTTACCTTTATGATAATAACTCATCATAATTGTATCAGGCACCATGTTGCCGCCTGTAGCCCATACAATATGGGTAGCATTATCCATTTTATTGCTTAGATTCATGGATTCTATATATTCTCTTCCTTCGGTACTTGATATAAGCCATATTGGACCTGGAAAGCCTGCTGCAGCAGAAGGTTCTATATAAATATTTTCAGTATCTACTAGCATGGAGAGATATTTGTAAAGCCTATTATCTTCTACGGTATATATGCCGCTTAAAATTTTTTCCATGATTTTGCCAACAAAGCCGGAAGGTCTTCCTACTGCCAAACCGTCGGCTTCAGTGATATTATCTATGCCTAGATCCTGAACCGATATTCTATTATGAAGGCCTGTCATCATTCCTACTAACATACAGGGAGAATGGGTAGGTTCAGCAAAAAAACAGTGTACGTTGGGACCAAAGAGATTTTTGAGACCAAAGGCAACACCTCCCGGCCCTCCTCCCACTCCACATGGGATATATACAAATAAGGGGTGCTTCTTATCTACTTTAATTTCCATATCCTCTAATTGCTCTTTCAATCTAATTGCAGCTACGGAATATCCTAAGAATAAGTTTTTGGAATTTTCATCATCTATGAAATAGCTTAAAGGATCTAAATCAGATTGTTTCCGCCCTTCTTCTACAGCTTTACTGTAGTCCGATTCATATTCTATGATAGTTACTCCTTTTCGTTTAAGTAAATTCTTTTTCCACTGTCTTGCGTCAGATGACATATGGACTATTACTCTAAAGCCAAGAGCTGCACCCATTATTCCTATGCTTAATCCTAAATTGCCTGTAGAGCCTACCGCAATTTTGTATTGGGAAAAAAACTTTTTAAATTTTTCTTCTTTCAATATACTATAGTCTTCATCATAAGACAGCATCCCTTCTGCTAAAGCTAAATCCTCCGCATGTTTGAGCACTTCATAAATACCGCCTCTAGCTTTTATAGAGCCGGAAATAGGAAGATGGCTGTCGCATTTTAGCAAAAGTCTTCCTTTAATAGAAGTATTATTAATATTTTCCATATAGGTTTTAAGATTATCTATTTTTCTCAACGGAGATTCTATAATACCTTTACTTTCACTGGTCTCAGGAAATTCTGCCTCTATATAGGGAGCAAAGCGTTTAAGCCTTTCTTCCGCTTCGATCATATCCTTTATTGTAAGACCTTCTGCGCTGTAAACACTAGTGGTTTCATAATTAGGATTCATCCAAAATACTTCTTTTGTGTCTTTAATCTTATTAAAAAGGGGATGGTCAGCAAAATTCATAATAGCAATCCTCCTTTAATAATATTAAAAACTAAGTTTCAAAATTACTAAATCCTCATTTTCTGTAAGCTCCAGTAATGAGCAATCCATATTAAGTCTATTTTCTGCAATAAAGTCTTGTCTCTTTTTAATCAATAGGAAAATGTATTCTTCGTTATTAGAAGTTTCAAAATAAGTGAATTTATTGTTCCGTAGACTTTCAACAACTTCTTCCAGACAGTATCCTGTTTCTTTTGCATAGAGTGATAATGGTTTACCTATATATCTAAAATGCCAAGGTTCAAAGCTAATTTTTGTTATCTCTACTTTCTCTTCAGGATATCTTGGAATGAAGCCAAAATCCCAACAATTTTCCATCAGCCATGCATACTCCTCTGAATTGGGGAATTCGCTACCTTTGGGATACTTTAAGCTCAATATATCTAAAGCCATACCCGTTTGATGTTCACTGGTGCCGGGATAAGCTACAAATTTAGCAGTCTCTTCAAAAGCATTTTCAACACCGCTATTTTTTTTCTCGTTAAGTCGATATTCAAATAAATTTTTTTGCTCCTGATAAGACCTATATGTGCTGTTAATTACAAAACCTGTTACCCCATCATCTTCTGCTTTAGACAGCAAAAGATTTATGTTATCAAGTGTTTCTTTATCGAGTTTCATATCCCTGCTGCTTATAATAGCTTTTATACCTTTAATTGGAACAATATTTTCCATGTTGAAATCATCAGGTATAGTGTTATCTTTATTTATTAATCTTGCATGGATGTCTGCGGTTATGTCTTCTAAAACATTTGAATATGATTTATCCTCAACAACATATAAAAATTTATTATCATCTATTGAAAGGTCAATATAATTGGTTATCCATCCTTTATCATCAAAAGCAAAAAGTTGTCCTAAGTTATAGATTACATTTTCATTGTCTTTATCTATAGGAAGAAAAATCGTACCTTCTTCATCAGGTTTATAATCAGTATCATTAAATTGAATATATACTTCTGTTGTATTATATTGATGTTGCAGCATGGCTTTTAAGTCATTTTCGCTTAAAGCGATTGTATTATCTTTCTTTTTAAGTCTAATAGTTTCATTGCCTAATCTTATTTTATAACTATTGAATTTAAATAAGGATAACCAGGATACATTCTCATAATGAGAAAAAATTATTGAGGAAATAGTCAGGATCATTATTATGAATATTGCTGAAAATATAAGCTTCTTAGATTTTTTGTTAATCATGTGGAAACCTGCCTTTGTATTTTGTTAACTTTAGTTTAAGACAATTAGGATGATGATGTCAATAAAAGCTTGTTATCATCTTCCCGAAAGTAATGCTATAATATATGTAAAGGCTATATTATAGTGAGGTGTATGTATGGAGGTTTTAAGCAGGTTTTTGGAACAATACATAAGAGACCTGGATTATTATGAAAGAGCTTCAAAAGTGTGCGCCCAAATTTGCGAAAATGAATTGGAAACAGCAGGTATTAGAGCCATTGTAACATATAGGGCTAAAAGACCTGACAAACTTAAAGAAAAGCTGATTAAGAGAAATGAAAAGCATAAGTATAAGAACATTCAAGAAATTTATGAAGATATTGTAGACTTGGCAGGAGTGAGAATTGCTATTTATTTCCCTGAAGACAAGGAGGAAGTAGAGAAATTCATTAAATCTACCTTTGAAGTGATCGAGGTGAAAGAATTTCCCCAGGATCAAGAACCCAATGGTGGTTCGAGCATATATAAAAAAGTTTTTTCAGGATATCATGCCACCCACTATAGAGTAAGATTGAAGCCGGAGCATTACGGCGATGGAAGAAAGAACCATTGGGATGCACTGATTGAAATACAAATTGCAACAGTTCTTATGCATGCCTGGGCTGAGGTAGAGCATGATTTAGTATATAAACCTTTGAGCGGAAAGCTTTCAAGAGACGAATATGAGATATTAGACGAACTAAATGGACTGATACTATCCGGTGAAATCGCATTAAAAAGACTTCAAAAGGCTTTTAATGAGAGAGTAAGCAGACAGTCAACACCTTTTTCTAATCATTTTGAGCTGGCAGCCTTTTTATATAACAGGATTCAGGAAGTGCTGGGTAAAGAAGATGATGAAATAACCATGGGAAGAGTAGATATACTATTTAATTTCTTGAAACTTACTAATATGGCAAAGCCCCAGTGCATAAATAAATATATAGAAAACATACCCAGAAATTCCGGAAACATAAACATTGTTCAACAGCTAGTGGAACTTATCCTAAAAGAGAACCCGGCTTTGTTGGAAGATTACCAAAAAAGTAAAGATATGACGGGGCAGATGAGATTAGAGTTTTAAAGAATGTATTGCTACCTTAAGAAATATATTATAAGGTGGCAATACATTTTTTGGTTTAAATTACAAAAAAGAAAAGGAAAATCATTGTTAATAGAGAATATATATAAGAATCATATTAATCGAGGAGGGATATTTATGGGCAGCATAGGCATTTCTGCAGTAAGAAAGGAAGCAAAAGATAAAGTGGCAGGACGTTTGAAATATCTAAATGATTATAACAGCCCGGATCTTCTCTATGGAGCTCTGAAAACAAGTACTTTTGCCCATGGAAGAATAAAGAGTATTGACATATCTGAAGCTCTTAAGATGCCTGGAGTAAGAGCAGTGCTGACGGGAAAAGATTTGCCTTATCGTTTTGGTATATATTTGGGAGACAAACCTCCTTTGGCTATTGAAAAAGTAAGGTATTACGGTGAACCGGTAGCAGCAGTGGTTGCAGACAGCCAGAGGGAGGCTGATGAAGCAGTGGAAGCCATAAAAGTTGAATATGAAGCCTTAGAAGTTATAAACTCACCGACAGAGGCATTGGCTGATTCTGCTGTGCTCATACATGAAAATATGGACGAATATCCCCATATAGATGCCATAAGGCCAGAACCGGGATCTAACATAGCAAACAGAACAAAAATAAGAAAAGGCAATATAAAAGAAGGATTTGAAAAAAGTCATGTAATTGTAGAAGAAACTTTTTCATTTCCTCCCAGCGACCATGTAGCCATGGAGACAAGGGCAGCGGTAGCTGAGATATTAGGAGATGGCAGAATAGTTATACATTCTACAACTCAAGCTCCATTTGTAGTAAAAAATCTTATGGGAGCATATTTTGGAGTTGATCCAGGGAAAGTGACAGTAATTGCCCATGCCATCGGCGGAGGCTATGGCGGCAAGGCAGGCATGCAATTAGAAGGGCTGGTTTATCTTCTTTCAAAAGCAGTTGGAGGTAAGAAAGTAAAGCTGGTAAATACCAGGGAACAAGATATGATCACTTCTCCGGGACATATAGGATTGGAAGCCAAAGCTCGGATTGGTGCTAGCAAAGAAGGGGAATTGATGGCAGCAGAACTTTTGTTTATGTTTGATAGTGGAGCCTATGCAGATTATGCGGTCAATATAAGCAGGGCTGCAGCCATTGGCTGTACAGGTCCTTATAGAGTTCCTAATGTATGGTGCGATTCTTTATGTGTATACACCAATCATCCTTTTGCTACGGCTTACAGAGGATTTGGACATATAGAGCTTGCTTTTGTAATAGAAAGAACTATGGATATTCTTGCGGATAAGTTGAATATGGATTCTATGGAGTTGAGGATGAAAAATGCTATATGCAAAGGAGATACAACTCCTACTCAAAGCTTGTTAGACTCTAATACAGGAGACTTGAAAGCTTGCATAAAAAGAACGGCAGAAATGATAGGATGGCAAGAAGGTTCAAGGGTAGTGACTGAGGATGGAAAGATTAGAGCGAAAGGTTTTGGCTGTTTGTGGAAAGCTCCTGCTATGCCTACAAACACAGATGCAGGTGCAATAATTACGTTTAATGAGGATGGCAGCATCAATGTACATTGTGGCGTTGTTGAAATAGGACAGGGCATCAAAACAGGCTTTGCCCAGATAGCTGCGGAAAAATTCGGTATAGATGTGGAGCAGGTTCATGTAATAATGGATGTCAATACTTCTATTTCACCACACGATTGGGCTACTGCAGCCAGCAGAGGGTTGATGATGGGAGGTAGAGCCATATTATCTGCTTGTGAAGATGCCATTTCTCAGATTAAACATACCGCATCGCAAGTACTAAGGTGTCCTGAAGAAGATCTCCATGTATGGGGCGGCAGGGTATTTATAAAAGAAGAGGAGCATATAGGATTATTGGTGAAAGATGTAGCCTTAGGTTATGTTTATCCTGATGGTAATGCCATAGGAGGTCAGGTAATTGGGAGAGGCAAATATATATCCAGGCGGCTCACTGGTATCGATCCAGATACGGGAAAAGGGAACCCTGCATTAGAATGGACTTTAGGGGCTCAAGCCGTTGAGCTAGAATTGGATCCTACGGATTGCAGCTATAGAATTATAAAAGCTGCATGCACTATGGATGTTGGGAAACTGATAAATCCTGCCATGGCTAGGGGACAGATAGCAGGAGGTATGGCTATGGCTTTGTCTTTTGCACGGCAGGAAGGATTTGAGTTTAACGATAGAGGCCATGTGATAAATCGGGACTTGAGGAGCTATAAAACATTGAGGATAGGAGATGCTCCTGAATATCTGGTAGATTATGTTGAAACTCCTCAAGGAGATGGACCCTATGGAGCGAGAGGTTTGGGAGAGCAAGGGGTCATAGGAATCCCAGGCGCATTGGCAAATGCGTTGTCAAGAGCTTTAGGAGTACCTTTTAATCATTTGCCTCTGACACCTGAAAGTCTATGGAAAAAAAGGAGGGATAATCGATGATAAGTTTTGATTTTGAATATTACAGACCCGACAGTATTAAAGAAGCTACTGATGTCTATGCCCAACTTCATGAAGAAGGGAAATCGCCTTTATATTTCAGCGGTGGTACTGAGGTCATCACTATGGCAAGAAAAGGAGCGTTAAAGTTTGATGCTCTTATAGATCTTAAAAATATTGAAGAGATGAATGTATATAGGAAAGATGAAGACGGAATATATTTTGGAGCTAATATGACGTTGAATGAAGCTGCTGAAATGAAAGATTTTCCTTTGATTAGAGAAGTGGTCAGAACTATAGGGGATCACACCATAAGAAACCGAATAACATTGGGCGGGAACATTTGTGGAAGATTACCCTATAGGGAAGCTTTATTACCTTTCTTATTGTATGATGCTCAGGTGTATATAGCTGGTATAAATGGCATAAAAGCTCTTTCGATAAATGAGGCCTTTAATAAGAGATTGGTTTTGTCAAAAGGTGAATTTGTAATAGGATTTAAAGTAAAAGAAAGCTTTATGGATACCAAATACTTAAATATAAGAAAAGTCAAAACTTCTGAGATAGATTATCCTTTGTTTCATATAGCTTCCATCAAGGATGAAGAAGGAATCAAAATAGCTGTAAGCGGGCTATGTGCTTATCCATTCAGATCCTATGAACTTGATAAACATATAAATTGCAACTCGGAACCAGATGAAATAATCAATAATGTATATCAGTTTATTCCAGGAACTATTAAGGAAGATAACATAGCATCTGCAGAATATAGAAAAGCCTTGTTTGAATTGAATCTAGAAAAGATTTTGGAAAAGTGGGGTGAGGCATAATGAAAAGCTACAAAGATTATACCCAATTAATTTTAAAGATAAATGGTCAGATAAGAAAGGTAATTGTTAGCCCTAATGATACATTGCTACATGTATTGAGAGAAAAGCTAGGGCTTACAGGCGCTAAACCAGGCTGTGAAAACGGTGATTGTGGTGCTTGTACTGTTTTAATGGACGGAAAGCCGGTAAAATCCTGTATAATACTGGCTGTTGAGGCAGAAGGCCATGAAATAACAACAATTGAAGGATTGAAGGATACTCCCATACAGAGGGCTTTTGTTGAAGAATCTGCTTTCCAATGCGGCTATTGTACTCCAGGGTTTATAATGAATTGCCATGCCATGCTGAATACAATCCCTGATGCGGATTACGATACCATTAAGGAATGGCTGTCATCAAATATTTGTCGTTGCACAGGATACGAAGAAATAAAAAAAGCTGTAAAAAAGGCACAAAAAATTGCTGGTGGGTTATAATAATTAGAGTATAATAATCTTATGACAACAAATGGAGATGAAAAAATTGAGGATTGCAATAATAGGCGGTGGTGCAGCGGGGATGATTGCATCCATAGTAGCTGCAAGAAACGGAGCTCAAGTTACTGTATTGGAGCAGCTTCCCCGTGTTGGAAAGAAGCTATTGGCTACAGGAAACGGAAGATGTAATATAACCAATATAAACATGGGTATAGAATACTTTCATGGCAGCAATAGGGATTTTGCTAAAACTGTCATAGGGAGATTTAACCAGAAAACAACTATAGAGTTTTTTGAGGATTTGGGAATACATTGTGTAGTTGAAAGCGGAGGCAAGATTTTTCCTGCTTCAGGTCAAGCATCATCTGTATTGGATGTGCTTAGGTTTGAAATGCAGCAATTAGGTGTGGTGGAGCTTTGTGAATCAAGAGCAGAAACCATTGCATATGGAAAGAAAGGATTTAAGATAAGAGTTAAGGGCAAAGACACTATTACAGCGGATAAAGTGATTCTGGCTACCGGTGGCAAAGCAAATCCAAGCCTGGGGGCCAATGGAAGCGGATATGATTTGGCTAAAGCTTTAGGGCACAAAATAATAGAACCTTTTCCTTCATTGGTAAAGCTGAAGCTGGATGCCCCTTTTTTAAAATCTCTATCTGGTGCAAAGATTAATGGGGAAGCTGCTATTGAGGTAGATGGCAAAATACTTAGGCAAGAAAACGGAGAAATACTGTTTGCCAATTACGGATTATCGGGTCCTCCCATACTACAGTTGAGCAGAACCGCAGGAGAACAGCTTAGTATGGGAAAAAAAGTAAATATAGTACTGGATTTGTTTCCTGAAATGAGTCTTCAAGAGTTTGAGGAATTGTTGGAGAAGAGAACTTCTCTCAGGGGTGATAAGCCCTTAGCTTTCAGTTTTGTAGGTTTAATAAATAAGAGGTTTATAAATGTTTTGCTTAAGGAGGCAGGAATAACAGATCTCCATATGCCTTGTAGAGATATAACTAAAAGTGAATTAAAAGCCATAGCTAATAAAATGAAGAGGTGGATAATGGTCATATCCGGCACCCAGTCCTGGAGCGAAGCCCAGGTAACAGCGGGAGGGGTAGATGTTTCTCAAATAAATCCGGACACTATGGAATCGAAGATTGTACCTGGTCTGTACTTTGCGGGAGAAATAATTGATATAGATGGGGATTGCGGTGGCTTCAATCTCCAATGGGCCTGGTCTAGCGGATACATAGCAGGTTTAAGCGCTTCTATAAAAAAATGATGTTCATTATAGCAATGGCTTTAATTTTTGTGCTATACAATATATAATGAATCTGGATATTCATGAAGGTTTCAATGAATAATTAAGTAAATGAGGGTATTTACCATGAATGATAAGGAACTGGATACAAAAAGCAGAATACTTCAATTTGCCATTGATATGGTAGGATCAAGGGGCGAAGTTACCATAAGAGAGCTTGCAGAAGCAGCAGGGGTCAATGTAGCCTCAATTAATTATTATTTTGGAAGTAAAGAGAATCTGATGAAGGAAGTGGAAAAGCATTATTCCTTTACCTTATACAATTTTCAATATAATATTTTTACATCTAATGAATTATCTCCTCATGATAAACTGCTGGAATGGGCTAAAAGTATGTCAGCGTTTATTTACCAGTATCCTGCCCTTATCAGCCTTATAGTAAAGCTGTCTGTGGAAGATACGGATTACACACCTGTATTGGTGGAAAAAATTTATCTTAATGAGGAACTGCAAAACATGATGCAACAAACTATAGGGGAAATAATTAGATCAGATGATAAAAAATTGTTGAAGCTAAAATACTTGCAGCTTTTTTCAGGGATTTTAGGGCCTGTGATCAACAGGCTGGTAGAGGAAAACTTTTCTGATAAACCCCCAACATTAAATTTCAGTAGCAAAGCTGATTTGGAGGAATATATGAAGCTTCTTATAGATACTGTTCTGGCTTGATTTGTGTGCTTCATATATGGCGTTATTTTTTATGTTCATTTCATAAAACTTTTTCTCATCTTTATTGATTAGCTAAGTTAATAATGCTAATATTAAAACATAAATTTAAAACATGCGTTTAAACACCTAATGAAGTCTAAATCAACATTCCAAAAATCGGAGGTTATCTAAATGAAAAATAAAAGTATTATATTGTTCTTTTCGATGGTTTTAATCCTTCTCGTGATGACGGGATGCAAAGCTAAAGGTCAGGAAGAAATAGCAGAGGAAACAAGAAAGCCTGTCAAAATAATCGAGATAGAGGAAAGGCTCAATACAAAAGACCTTCAATATATAGGAATCGTACAACCGGAGGAAATAAAAAATATAAGCTTTAAAACGTCGGGGAAAATAGCTTTCATTAAGGTGGATAAAGGACAGGAGGTAAAAAAAGGGGACATTTTGGCCCAATTGGATACAAAGGAATTAAACCTGGCTCTAGAAGCAGCTCAAGCTGCAAAGGCAGGGGCAGAAGCACAATATATAAAAGCGGTTAATGGTGCGACGGAAGAAGACTTGGCTCTTGCGGCTTCAAATGTAATCAAAGCTGAAAAAGCCTATGAGTTTGCCAAAGAAAATTTGGATAAGATTAAAAAGCTATATGAGGGAGGCGGCATATCCAAGCAGGATTTAGATGCGGCAGAACTTGAGGTTAGCATTAGAGAACAGGAATACATAAGTGCAAAAACTTTATTACAGCAAACAGAAAAGGGTGCCAGGGAAGAGGATAAGCTGGCTTTGAAATCCCAAATGGATCAGGCAGAAGCAGATCTTAAATATAAAGAAAGTGCAGTGGCAGATGCAATCTTGAAGTCGGATATGGACGGATATGTAATGGAGATATTATCCGAGGAGGGAGAGATGATTTCTGCCGGATATCCACTGATAGTGCTTGGAAGCAAGAAAAACATTGTGAGTTTTGGACTGACTGAGGAAGATGTGACTAAGGTGGATATTGGTCATAGCATCATAGTAGAACATAATGACAGGAAATACGGGGCAAAAATAAAAAACATTGCAAGGATAAAGGATAGAGATACTCTGACTTATAATGCAGAGGCGGTTGTAGATGATGCCCAGCTGGCTGCAGGAGCTATAGTGAAAATCATCATACCTACTGAAGAGTATTATTCAGTTATGATACCCCTCAGCACTGTATTGAGGGGAGATTATGACTATGTATATATATTTAAGGATGGAATGGCTGAGAAGAGAGAGATCAGTATGGGCAGTGTAAGAGGAGATATGGTTGAAGTTTCAGGACTCAACAAGGGAGAAAAGCTTATAGTTGAAGGCTTTAAGAATATTAAACATGGAGATTTGCTAGAGATTATCAAATGACAAGGGGGCGAGATTATGATGAAAGCTGTTGCCGCTGCATTGAGAAATAGAAATATAACTCTTGTGTTGGCAGTAGTGGTAATGATATTTGGTATCTACAGCTATTTTGTAATTCCAAAGCAAGAGGATCCGGACATCACTCCACCCTTTGCCATGTTGACAACTACATATCCCGGGGCTTCACCGGAGGTTGTTGAAAAGCTAGTTACCAAGAAAATAGAAGATAAGCTGGTAGAGATTGAAGGATACGATTATTCCCAATCTTACTCCCAAAATAGTGTGAGCATAGTGATACTTCGGCTGAGGAATGGGGCAGATATAGAAAAAGCCTGGAGAATGCTGAGAGAAAAGATGGATGATCTTCAAAGCCAGCTTCCTGAGGATTGCAGCAAGATAAACATTGAAACGAATCTGGCAGATACGGCGGGAATCATAATAAGTCTGACGGGAGGAAACTACAGCTATGAAGAGTTAGAGTTTTTCGCGGAAGATTTAAAGAATGAGTTGATGAAGATTGAAGGCATATCCAAGTTTGAGATAGACGGAGCGCTGAAAAAAGAGGTTAAAGTTCGGGTTGATATTGGAAAGCTGAATCAATATATGCTTTCAATGCAGGATATTGTTAATATTATAAAAGCTGCCAATGTGGAGATACCTTCTGGCACCATAGAGGGTAGTTCCATCAATGTTAAAGTATCAAGCCAATATGAGACTATAGAGGATATAAAGAATACAATTGTATACGTTTCACAGGATAGCGGAGCTTCTGTAAGGCTTAAGGATATTGCCCATATAGAAATGGGTCTGGAGGATTCCAGTTATAAGGTAAAGCATAACGGGCAGAATTCGGTGCTGCTGACAGGATATTTTGTTAAAGATAAAAATATAGTGGATACAGGGAAGAAAGTAGAAAAAACTTTGCAGGGACTAGAGGATAATTTGCCTGAGGATGTGACTCTGGATAAGGTTCTTTTCCAACCTGAAGAGGTGGCTAAGTCCACAAATAATTTTATAAAAAATCTTCTAGAAGGCATGGTTTTTGTAATAATAGTTGTATTTCTGGGTATGGGTCTTAATAATGCCATAGTTGTTTCTACGGCAATTCCCTTATCTATCATGGCAACTTTTGTAGCAATGTATCTAACAGGTATCAAGCTTCATCAAATATCTATATCAGCCCTCATAATAGCTCTTGGAATGCTGGTAGACAATGCAATAGTCATAAGTGATGCCATTCAAGTGAGACTTGACAGGGGAGATGATAGGCTGGAAGCATGTATCGGTGGTGTAAAAGAAGTTGCAGTGCCCGTATTTAGTTCCACATTAACTACTGTAGCTGCCTTTATACCTCTCTTGATGCTGGATTCTGTAGCTGGAGAATATGTCATAAGCGTGCCTCAGATTGTGATGATATCCCTAAGCTTTTCCTATATAACAGCTTTGTTTGTAACACCTTCTTTAGCTTATATTTTCTTTAAGCCGGGAAGAGGAAAGATGAAAAGCTTCTCTTTAAGAAAGGCGTTTATGGGCTTGCTGAGCAAGGCTATGAGACGTAGAAAGTTTACCATTGCTTTATCCATTGGGGTTTTTGTTCTTTCTATATATACAGCTTTACAATTGGGACTTCAATTTTTTCCCTATGCAGATAAGGATATGATGTATATAAATATAAACAGTGAAAAAAGCAATGATTTAGAGACGACGGAAAAAATT
>JAAYMO010000161.1 GCA_012521375.1 Clostridiales bacterium | reverse complement strand
TTGTATGACCCAGTATACCGTTATAAATTCTCTCCATGGTTATTATTCTTCTGCCTGCCTTCATTACCATATCAGCATCCATTTCAATTCCGGTAGCAGCGGAGAAAAGTTCCGCAATATCGTATTCGCTTACCCAGAACTGAGCAGTAGTTGGAAAAGCACATATGCCGGTACAATCTGAAGCGGCATAAATGTCCTCATGCCATCGAACGATTTCCGCTCTTTTATCCGTTGTATGAGGATAAGCATATTCTTCACTGCCTGTTATATCCTTTATTACCCTTCTTGCCTCACTGTCGCCTCCGAACTCCGCTAAGGTCTCTGTGTTCAAATGATCGGGCCCTCTTGAACTTATTGCAAAAGCCAGAGCATAAGCAAAAGCTGATCTGGTTTCAACCCTTGATTGCTCTAAGCCTCTAGCTTGTACAGCCCATTTATATGATTCTCTACCAAACTCTTCAGAGGCTTCTTTCAATCCTTTTCCTAATAAGTCTCCTATACCTTCTCTGTAGGCGATTTTTTCTACCAATTCAATGATGGTATCATTATTGCCCCAGCTTAAATCTAGTCCATCTGCTTCTTCTTTGGTAATTACCCCTCTCTGCCAGCATTCCATAAGCCATTGTATACAACCGCCTGTAGAAATTACATCCAATCCATATATATTGCATAGCTCCCCTGCTTTGATTACTGTAGCTGTATCCGTAGTTCCACAGCCACCTCCAAACGCATTCAATGTTTCATATTCAGGTCCTCCTGTATAAGTGCCCCTGTATTTTCCACTGTCAACAGTGACAAAACGATGGCACGCTACAGGGCAAGAGTAGCATGATACTTTTCTCTTTAAAAAGCCTCCCTCAACAAGGTATTGACCTGTAAGGAATTCAATATTGTCGATGCTTCCTTCTTGGAAGTTCTTCACTGGGAAAGCTCCTACAGCATTAGTAGATTCCACACCTATGCTGGTTCCATAATCTGAGAGAGGTTTTACTCCTGGTACGGAATTCATCTTACCATATACTACTTCCAAAGCTTTAAAATATCTTTCCGGATGAGCTAATTTAAGTCCTTTGGTTCCTCTTACTGCTATGGCTTTAAGGTTTTTGTCCCCCATAACAGCTCCTCCGCCGCCTCTTCCTGCTGCATTATATATTGAAACCTGGATAGAAGCGTATACCACCTTGTTCTCTCCTGCAGGTCCTATACAAGCCGTCTGTATATGAGGATCATCATATGCCTCTCTTATCAATGCATTAGCTTCCCTTACATTCTTACCCCATAGAAAATTAGCATCCTTAATCTCCACTCTATCATCATTTATATATATATATACCGGTTTCTCTGCCTTGCCCTTGATCACCAATAAATCATAGCCTGCAAACTTCAGTTGGGCACCAAAATGGCCCCCAACATTTGTCTTGAAAAATTTTCCCGTAGCAGGACTTTTAAACAATACGGAAGTTCTACCGGAACAGGGCATCGCTGTACCAGTCAATACTCCAGGAGCAAATATGATAGAAGAATTCTCATCATAAGGGCTAGCATCCGGGTCTAGTTCTTTCAAAAGCATATGGGTGGCTATTCCTCTTCCACCAATATATTTTTTTATTACAGATACGTCCTCTATTTTATCGTGGACTATCTCTCCATTGCTCAGATTTATCGTCAAGATATCAACTGGCATAGTAGGTAACATAATCGTCCCTCCTGCAAATCTTTATATTTTCAAATTCATTTTTCTTCCTAATACAACTGATATCACTACTGCCAATATTACAACTAAACCTTTTGTTATATACTGGAAATAGTATGCAACATTCATCATTGTCAAACCATTATTGAGCATACTGATTATGAAAGCTCCTACGAAAGTTCCCGCTCCCGTAGGCTCTCCATCCCCAAACATTGTTGTACTTAAGAAACACACAGCTATGGCATCAAGCAAAAACTCTTCTCCAGCAAGAGGTTGAGCTGAGCCTAGTCTAGATGTCAATACTACCGAAGCAACAGCTACACTAAAGCTACAAATCAAAAAAGTAATCAGTCTGTATTTTTTAACATTTATACCTGCGTAGAGGCTGGCAACAGGATTGCCCCCAATTGCATAAACTCTTCGTCCTAAAGTTGTCTTGTTTAAAGTAAAAATTGCTATTGCTACGAATACAAACATAAGAATAACCGGGAAAGGAATCGGTCCTACATAACCTTGTCCAATAAACACAGAAATAGCGGGGATATCATCCGGGAAAAATATTGGATTCCCTTTTGTTATCAGCATTTTTATTCCATATACTATGGATCCTACGGCGAAGGTAGCAATAAAATCCGGTAAACCTACATAAGCCACTAAAGTACCGTTAATCATACCAATTGCCAATCCACATAATATTGACAGAATCAATGCAACTAAAAAACTATTAGACTTTATCAAACTTATTGCAAATACAATATTAATTAGTCCTGCTGCATTTCCTATGGACATGTCAAATCCTCCTGCACCCATTACAAAAGTAAAGCCCAAGGATATAATAGTCAGCATGCTCATCTGTCTTAAAAGCATCAATAAATTGTTGGTAGTAAAGAAATTTTTTGAAGCGAAGGAAAAGATTATAAAAAGTACCAATGCTCCAAGTGCTGTACCGTATTTCCTCAAAAAATTTAAAAGGTTCATATCCCTTGTCTTTATCTGTTGTTCCACTATACTTCTCCTCCTAACATTGCAGCCATGATTTTTTTCTCCGCATCCTTTTCTTTTGGGTTAAACTGTCCAACAATACTTCCTTCGTTTACAACGATTATTCTATCGCATAAACACATTAGCTCTGGCAAATATGAAGACAACATCATAATGGATTTCCCTGCCTTAGCTAAGTTGTCCAATAATATATAAATGTCTTCCTTCGCCTTAATATCTATACCTTTTGTAGGTTCATCAAATATTCCTATATCAAAGTTACCGTTTAGCCATCTAGACAATATTACTTTCTGTTGATTGCCTCCGCTTAAAAATCTTATTATTTGATTGGGACCTGTAGTTTTTATGCTTAATTTCCTGATGTATTCCTCTGTAACTTTAATTTCCTCTTTTCTATCGACAACCCAGCCCTTGCACCATTTATTTAAGTAAGTGAGGGTTGTATTTTTGGAAACACAATAGCTAGGGATCAGACCTTCTGCCTGCCTTTCCTCTGGCACTAAAGCTATTCCATTATCTATAGCGTTTTGGGGACTAGGTTCATATTCATTGCCCATCACTTTTATACGTCCTTTATATATGGGATCCAGTCCAAATATAGCCTTTGCAATTTCAGTTTTCCCTGCTCCCACTACTCCTGCAATGCCCAGGATCTCTCCTTTTCTCAATTTAAAACTGATATTCTTTAATTTGTCTGTATATAAGTTTTCTGCTTCAAGATATATGTCTTCATGACAGTAACTACATTCTCTCTGGTAATTACTGTAGGATTTTTGTCCTATCATCATAGAGACAATCTTTTCAACGGATGCTTCTTCCACATTCATAGTATCTATTTTTCTGCCATCCCTAAATACTGTTATCCTATCTGATATATCCATTATTTCTTCTAAGTTATGGGAAATATATATAATGCTTAATCCGCTATTTTTCAAACTTTTTATAATCTTTAGAAGCCTTTCTCTTTCTTCCTCTCCTAGAGAAGTGGTAGGCTCATCAAAAATAATAATATTAGGATTATGAACAAGAACTTTACTTATTTCTACTATTCTTTTCATTGATGCATTTAATAAAATAGCTGGTGTATCCACATCGAAATCAATACCTAACCTTTTTATAACCCCTCGAGCCGCCTTTCTCATCTCTCTGTCATCAGTATAAGGTAAGCCGGCAAGCTTTTTCTTTTTCTCTGCACCAATAAAAATATTCTCATATACACTAAAATAAGGAACTAGGTTGATCTCTTGGTGTACAGTCCTAATTCCTGCTTTTTCGCTCTGTCCAACATTGTCAAAAGAGACAGACTGGCCGTTAAGAATTATTTCGCCTGCTGAAGGTTTGTGTACCCCCGATAGAATTTTAATGAAGGTAGATTTACCTGCTCCATTTTCCCCTACAAGAGAATGTATCTCACCAGGCTTCAAATCAAATTCTATATCTTTTAACACATAGACACCGTTGAACTCTTTGTCAATACCTTTTGCTTCTAATATAACATCCCTTTTCAAATCTAAATCTGTAGTCGCCATTTTTACACTTGAATCTATAGTTGCCATTTTTTCACCTGCCCGGTCATATTGTTATGGAATGGCAATGCTTAACACATTGCCATTCCGAATATTTATCTGATGGCTAACCACCATTTAAAATAATTATATCTCACTTTTAAGCTTTAATCTTCTGGAATATTATCCTTTGTGATCAAATTGCCAGGAATATATATATGTCTTTCGGGTATTTCGTTTCCTTTCAATAGTTCAAAAACTTTATCTACACAAGTTCTAGCCATTGTATCCGGATCCTGCGCCAAAGTAGCTTTGAATGGGCTATCGTCTTTCCTCATCTCTGCATAGGCTTCTGGATCACCATCGATACCAACAACAACAATATGATCCTGTAAACCAGCTTCTCTTATAGCTTGAGCTGCTGCAACACCTACTCCGTCAAAAGTTGCATATACTGCTGAAATATCTCCAGGGTTTGGATTAGCCTGAATTACTGCTTCCATCTTAGCCTTTCCATCTGGGAAGAAATCAGGCCATGCATATACAAAACCTGCAATTATCTTAATATCAGGATAATCCTCGATTACTTCATGCATTGCTTTTCTTCTTGTTCTGATCATAGAACCTGCATCGTTATATATTTCAACAATATTTCCTTTTTCTCCAATAAGTCTAACCATTTCCTCAGCAGCCATTCTGCCAAGCTGTTCATTATCTGATTCTACAAATACATCAACAAAATCTGCATCACCAGCATCCATGGAGCCTATAATTATTCCTTTGCTCTTTGCCTCTTTTAGCGCTGGAGCTAACTGAGTTATGTCACCTTCTTGAATAATTATGGCGTCAACACCTTGAGCTACCATGTTTTCTATTGAAGCAACTCTTCCAGGAACGTCAGCATTAACTGTAGCAATTACTTCCCCGCCATTCTTCTTTATCTGGTCCTCTAAAGCGGCTTTCCCGATTCTTGCAAAGAAGTTAGCTTGACCAAAGTTGTTTATTCCAACTTTGAAAACTTTTTCTCCAGCCTCTTCCTGACTTTGGGCTCCCTCTGCAGGTTGTTGACTTCCGCCGCCGGAACAAGCACTTAGTACTAAGCTTAGCACTATCAAGCAGCTTAATAGAATTAATAATTTTTTCTTCATCACAACTTCCCCTCCATTTTTATTTCCTTTTATTATTTTGATGTTTTATTTACCAATTTTTCAAACGGCACATATTCTAATTCTGGATATCCGTATCGAGCTCCACCGAAAGCATTTTTGCCAGCCTCGGTCTCCATACAGTATCTAAGTCTCTCATGGCATGGTAATCCAATCAAGGATATTTTCATTCCTTCTTTTATATCAGAACTCATAACGCCAATACCTGTATCTGTATAAAGCATGCATACTAAATCAGGAAATATTGATTTTATCTCTCCATCTACCCATAAAGCCATTACTTCGTTCTTTATTACCATTTTTGCCTTTTTGCCTGCATAATCATTGGCTCCATCTAAAACTACATTGGTAAGGTAGAAACCTCCCTTATCCTCTCCTTCGACCTCTGTAACAGTTCCTTCAAATAACTTTAAACCTTTCTCTTTTTCTACGAACTCTGCCACCGGGTCAATACCCTTTTGTTGAGCCTCTAATATCAATTCTCCTACACGTATGGAGTTAGATATGGCTCCTGGTATGCAGCTTTTTTTCAACTCTGCCCCGGACATTGCATAGTGAGCATTAGCTCCCATGCCTCCGCCCTTAGTTACGACAAATCTTCCTATTTCATCAGCATAAGTCAATTCATTAGCGTTCATAACGACTATGGTGTTTCCTTGGTGATCGACTAAAGGCATCGGATTCAATGATATACCATATCCTACGAAGCTTGTCATCTGAGTTTCTGGTGCTGACCTTCCCACTGCATCCGCATTTATAATTGGGATTCCCATTCTTGCAGCTAAAGTCATGATGACAGGAGTATTCAGACCTCCAGCTTCAAAAGGAATTATGTAATCAATCTTCCTGCCTTTAATCCTCTCCATCTCTATGAAAGCCTTCAGCAAAATGAAATCATCTTCCCATGATTGCACGATTTCATCGTAGCTCATGTGTTCCAAAGCTTTTACTGATCCCATTATTCCTCCGCTGCACACAAAAGCGTCATCTTCAACATCCTCAGGATCAATAATGTTATAAACCCTTCCCTTACTGAAATCATTTTCGATTATTATTCTTCCCCATTCGGGATCTCCACCGCCACCAGTTCCGTATATACCTAAACCGATTAGTAGAGCATCAACATCTTTTTTATCTAAAACCCAACGTGCCACGATATATTTACCTCCCTCCCAAACAACGATTTAACATTGGAATAACATTCAGTGAAGATTGAAGCCTCCCCTGAAGAAAGTCTTCTTTAAAATTAATCTTTTTTCTATTACTAGTTGCACCCCCTCTTGATGTGAAAAAATAATAATAGCAGCTCGTGTTTCATATTATAAAACATTGTTTTAATTTATGTGTGACAGCTTTATAATTCTACATCACATCAATAATTCCTTCTTTTTTTAATCATTTAAATGTTAATTTAAATGTTAAATTATTAACATTTGCTATAGGTCTTGATTCCCAAGATTTACAGCTTTCTTGTAATTTGAGGACAATACACTCTATTTCAGAATATCGTTAGTTATGCTATAATATTAAATCAAGCAGTAAGGTGTTTACATATTATACAATTGTTAAAGGAAAGGACGTTGTATATGGCAGAAAAAAATAATACTGTTCAATCCTTAGAAAGGGCAATAATGCTGCTAGAAGAGCTTGCAAGGCACCAAGATGGCTGTGGCATAACATATTTATCAAGTTTAACAGGTCTTCATAAAAGTACGGTTCATAGAATTCTAAATACACTTGCAGTCAAGGGTTATATTGAAAAAAATGTAGAAACAGAAAAATATTCCTTAGGAATGAAGTTTCTCTATCTCAGCAGTGCAATATTAGACCAAATGGATATTAGAAAAATTGCAAAGCCCCTACTAGAAGAACTTTGCTCTAAAACAGGAGAAGTGGTTCATTTATCTATCATGGATGATGGTGAAGCAGTATACATTGACAAGGTGGAAAACCCACATAAAAGCATAAGAATGTATTCCCAAATTGGCAAAAGAGTTCCTCTTCATTGTACAGGAGTTGGCAAGATTCTTATTGCTTGGCTTCCGGATAAAGATGTTGAGGCTATCTTAGAAAAACATGGTATGGAACCTTTTACTCCATATACCATAACTGATATTGAAAAAATGAAGGAACATTTAAAAATGATAAGAAAAATGGGATATGCCTTTGATGAAATGGAACATGAAGAAGGGATCAGATGTGTGGCAGCACCAATATATGACATTAAAGGTAAAGTAATAGCTTCAGTGAGTGTTTCCGGACCGGTACTACATGTTACAAAAGAAAGAATGCCTGAACTTATTAAAGAAGTTATAAAAACTGCCGAGGAAATCTCTTATCATTTAGGTTATAGAGCGAAGACTTCTATATAAATTTTTAAAAAATAAAGGAATATATAAAAAAAAGAAGGACTTTTTATAATTAAATAGAATAGTTATACTAGAATAGCAGCAAAATGTTTCATATTATAAAATAATATACTTAAATTATTAAAAGTCGTTCTTTTTTTAAACTATAATCGGAACGTTGTTTCATAATATAAAACTAATACCTCTGTTTTGATTACAGTTTTATTAATGAGGGAGGTTGTTCAATGAAAAGAATTGAAATTGTAAAAAGAATAGCAGATTTAGGTATTGTTGCTGTAGTAAGAACGGAAACAAAAGAGAAGGGCATTAAACTTGTAGATGCAATAAAAAAAGGTGGTATTAAAGCCATCGAAGTTACAATGACAGTACCAGGTGCCTTAGACATAATTAAAGAAATATCCGAAGCCTACAAAAATGAAGATGTAATAATCGGGGCAGGTACCGTACTTGATCCTGAAACTGCAAGAGCATGCATGTTGGCAGGAGCTCAATATATAATTAGCCCTAATTTAAACATTGAAACTTTAAAAATATGCAATCGCTACAGAATTCCGTCTTTCCCTGGTGTTATGACAGTAAAAGAAGCTTTGGAAGCCATGGAATACGGTGCTGAAATTTTAAAGCTATTCCCAGGCAGCGCTTTTGGTCCATCAATAGTTAAAGCCTTCAAAGGCCCTCTACCGCAAGCTAACTTTATGCCTACAGGTGGAGTAGACATTGATAATGTTAAGGATTGGTTTGAGGCAGGTGCAGTAGCAATTGCTACAGGTAGCAACTTGACTAAGGGTGCAAAAACCGGGAACTATGAATTAGTAACAGAAACAGCAAGAAGATTTGTTGAAGAAGTGGCCAAATATAAAAAATAGGAGGTAATTTTATGGGTAAGTTTGTGACATTTGGGGAAATAATGCTGAGATTATCCCCTATTGGTTATGAAAGATTTGTTCAAGCAAAACAGTTTAATGTATTTTTTGCAGGAGGAGAAGCTAATGTAGCTGCCTCTCTAGCAAACTATGGCAAAGATAGCTATTATGTAACAAAGCTTCCTGCTCACGAAATAGGACAGGCTGCTATAAACGAAATGAGACGCTTTGGTATAAAAACAGATTATGTAGTCCGAGGCGGTGACAGAATCGGTGTATATTACTGTGAAAGAGGTGCTTCTCAAAGACCTTCAAAAGTTATATATGATAGAGCAGCTTCTTCTATAGCCGAAGCTAAAAGAGAAGATTTTGATTGGAAAAAAATATTTGAAGGAGCTGAATGGTTCCATTTTACAGGAATAACACCTGCATTATCTGATAATTGCATTGATATCACACGTGACGCATTAATAGCTGCAAAAGAGGCCGGTGTAACAATAAGCTGTGATCTAAACTATAGAAAGAAGTTATGGACAACTGAAAAAGCAGGAAAAGTTATGAGTGAACTTGTAAAATACTGTGATGTATTAATCGCTAATGAAGAAGATGCAGAAAAGGTATTTGGAATAAAAGCAGAAAAGTCTGATGTCACTGAAGGCAAGCTATCTGATGAAGGCTATAAGGCAGTAGCAAAAGAGCTGTATGATAGATTTAATCTTAAATATGCAGCTATTACTTTAAGAGAAAGCTACTCGGCTTCCATTAATGGTTGGTCAGGTATGCTCTACGATGGCGAAAACTATTATAAATCAAAGAAATATGATATCCATATCGTAGACCGAGTTGGCGGTGGAGATTCATTCTGTGGCGGTCTCATTTATGGTCTTTCCTCCGGCATGGATAACCAGTCAGCTCTAGAGTTTGCAGCCGCAGCTTCTTGCTTGAAACATACTATTGAAGGCGACTTCAATATGATGTCTGTAGATGAAGTAATGACCTTAATGAAAGGTGACGCTTCAGGTAGGGTACAAAGATAATAATAGAATACTTTGTAAAAGAGGTAGATAATTTATGCTTTATTTAGAGCATGTAGGCATCTGTGCAAAGGATACAAAAAGCCTTAAAGATTGGTATGTTAAATATTTCAACTTAGAAGTCGTATACGATAATAAAAAAGAAAAACCAACATTCATATTAAAGTTTAAAGACGGAGGACTTCTGGAAATATATGCTGCAGAATCTTATAGTGACACATATGATAATAAACATCAAGGCATTAGGCACCTTGCATTTGGCACTGATGATATAGAAGGAGAATATGAAAGACTAAAAAATGAGGTAGTTATTGAAAAAGAATTATCAGAAAACAGCAAAGGTATTAAAACATTTTTCTTTAGAGATTTAGAAGGTAATTTGATTCATTATGTTCAAAGACCTACTCAATTATAAAAATCCAAAATCTGTCTGCTTAATTAATATAGAAAGAGAAGAGGGTTAGCCCCTCTTCTCTTTCTATATTAATATTCATTTTTATATTATTTTTTATTATATCTCTTTCTCCTTGAGGAAGAAGGTATGCCTATTTCGTCCCTGTATTTCGCTACAGTTCTCCTGGAAATTTTAATACCTTTTTGGGCAAGGAATTCTGTTATAGTTTGATCACTTACAGGTTTTGATGAGTCTTCAGCATCTATAATTGATCTTATCATCTTTTTAATGCTTTCTGATGATATGTCTTCTCCACTTTTGCTCTCAACCCCGCTTTTGAAGAAATATTTAATTTCAAATATACCTCTGGGAGTCTGAGCGTACTTGCCACTTATGGCTCTGCTGACTGTTGACTCGTGTACCTGAACTTCATCGGCAATGTCCTTAAGAGTCATAGTTTTAAGATAGCCATCTCCTTTTTCAAAAAATTCTAATTGATAATCAATTATAGCTTTCATTACCTTATAAAGTGTATTTTTTCTCTGCTCAAGACTTTTTATTAGCCATAAAGCTGAAGACAGTTTATCATTTATAAAGGACATGGCATCGGATGACTTGTCGGCAGTATTTATTATATTTTTATAGTATCTATTTATCATAAGCTTTGAACTATAGCTATCGTTTATAGTTATAATATATTCATTGTCAATTTTTTCAACATATACATCAGGTATTATATATCTGTTTTCCGTTCCACAATGAAAAGCTCTTCCAGGCTTTGGCTCCAGCGATTTTATAATATCGCTATAATCCTGTACTTTAGTTACAGGTATTGATAGTCTTTTGGCAATATTATGAAGCCTGTTAGCTGCAATATCATCTAAATGTTCTTTTATTATAGTTACAATATTATCATCAGCTAATTCTAATGCATTTATCTGCAGCAGAAGGCACTCTATTAAATTGGTTGCTCCCACACCAACCGGTTCAAAACTTTGAATAATCCTAAGAATATTTTCAACTTTTGTTTTGTTAACAGAAAGGTCTTCTGCAATATGATCAATAGGTGTTTTTAAATAGCCATTATCATCTAGACTTTCTATGATATATTCTCCAATTTTTCTATCTGCTTTACTCAATTTTAAGCTTCCTAATTGGAACTGTAAATGATCTTTCAAAGTATCAGTATAACATATAAAATTATCATAGGATGATTCCTGATGTTCTTCAATCTCAGTGTTTTCTAGGCAATAGCTTTTACCTTGATACTGAAAATATTCTTTCCAGTCTATTTCTTCTAATAATTTTTTTTCTTCTTCACCTTTTACTTTCTTTTCTTCTTCTGCATTATGAATTTTTTCATCAGGCAAGTCTTCTATAATATCAAGAACTGGATTTGTTTCAAGTTCTTGTTTTACCAAATTTTCTAACTCTATTGTCGGTAGTTGAAGTATTTTTAATGCCAGCCGCAATTCTGGTGTCATAACAAGTTTTTGTTGCTGCTCCAGCACTAAATCGTATCCCATCCTCATAACACTCACCTCACAAAATGAGACTTTATCCCTACTTATTAATTATATCATATTCTTTGAAATATTCATAATAGAATCTTAGCAAAAACCTTGCCAAAAAAATAAGCTCGAATATTCGAGCTTATTTTTCTCCTTTTTCATAGGGAACTCCGTCTGCTGCGGGAGCTACTGATTTGCCTACCAATCCTGATACTGCCATCATGGTCAATATATATGGTAAAGCGAATAAAAATTCTTTTGGTAGGTCTAGACCTAAAGACATGGATACAGTTTGTATTGCATCAGCTAAACCAAAGAACAAGCATGCCAATGCAGCTCCAACAGGATGCCATTTTCCAAATATAACTGCAGCTAATGCTATAAATCCTTTTCCTGCTATCATTCCTTCTTTAAATAAACTTATAGAACCAATTGACAGGGCTGCTCCTCCTATAGCTCCCAAAATACCGCTCAGTATTACACATATATACCTGACTTTATATACATTTACACCTAAAGTATCTGCTGCTCTTGGATGTTCTCCAACAGCCCTGATTCTTAATCCAAATGGTGTTTTGTACAACACAAAATAAGATACTCCTACCAAAATAAAAGCTAAATAGGTGAACATGTTAAAAGGACCCCATGGAGTAAAATAATTAACATTGTCTGTTTGTCCAGGCTTGCCCCAGATCTCTACTAATAAAAATGTTGTTAAACTAGCGGCCAAAATATTGATGGCTGTACCTACAACAACCTGGTTAGCTTTAAAATGAATACTCAAGAAAGCTAAAAGCCATCCAAAGAAAGCTCCAGAAACTATTGCGCCTAACAAACCAAGAAAAGGCGATCCTGTAAAATAAGATACCAATACAGCACTGAAGGCTCCTATGGTCATCATACCTTCCAAACCAATATTTACTACTCCTGATCTTTCTGAAAAAGTACCTCCTAAAGCTGTAAACATTAGAGGGGTGGCTGATCTTATGGTACTGCCAAATAAAATGGTAATAATATTCCACATACTATTTTACCTCCCCTTTCTTTAACTGTGCTCTTATCTCCTTGTTTTCCTTGTATCTTTGAACCATAACTCTTACAAAGTTTGAGGCAACAAATAACAGTATAATACCTTGTATAATTCCTACCACTTCTTTGGGTATGCCTTCAATCTGCATCATTGGACCTCCTTTTTGAAGGACGCCAAATAGTAAAGCGGACAGTATTACACCGATGGGATTATTGTTGCCCACTAAAGCAACTGATATACCGTCAAAACCATAACCTGTCAATCCAAAAAGATTATTGACCCTATATTGTACTCCTGCAGTATGGATTGCTCCTGCTAATCCAGAAAATAATCCCGATATCAGCATTGCCAATACTATATTGCGTTTTACATTTATACCGCCATACTCTGAAGCATCAGGATTGAATCCTACAGATCTTATTTCATAACCTGTTACAGTCTTATTGAGTAAATAGTATGCTGCTAGTGCTACAAATATTGCAATAATAATACCTATATGCAGCCTTGAGTATTTAAATTGTTCAAAGCTTTGAGAAAACCTCCAAAGTTTTGCTGTTGGAGCAATTTCAAAGGAAAAGGCTTTGCCCGGCTCGTTTAAAACCGTCATGATCAAATAATTGCTTAAATTCAAGGCTATATAATTCATCATAATACTGTTTATTACTTCATGAGAGCCTACCTTAGCTTTTAACCATCCTACAAACCCTGCCCAAATACCTCCTGCTAAAGCACCAGCTATCAACGTGAGCAATACATGTATAGACGGTGGTAAACCTTCTAAGGCCCATCCTATCCAAACAGCTGCAACACTTCCCATTATAAATTGGCCTTCAGCGCCTATATTAAAAAGACCACATTTATAAGCAAATGCTACAGAAAGTCCTGTCAATATCAGTGTAGTTGTTGTAACCAAAGTCTCCCCAAATTTATTCAAATCTCCTAAAGCCCCTAAAAACAATGCTTTATATGCAACTTTTGGACTATTTCCAAATGCATATACTAATATAGCACCGGCTAAAAATGATACTACAATTGCAGTAAGGGGATAAAGGATTTCCTTAAGTGTATTCTTTGCGCTGTTTTTAATTTCATCTAATCTGTTTTCCATTTTATCCACCCCCTAGTGCTTCTTTTCTGATCTGCCGCCGGCCATCATTATTCCTAATTCCAGCTCATTTGTTTCTTTAGCATTAACTGTATCTATTATTTTGCCGTCATACATGACTGCTATTCTGTCCGAAAGATCCATTATTTCATCTAACTCCAATGATACCAAAAGAACTGCCTTGCCTTTATTTCTCTGTTCTATGAGTCTTTGATGAACAAATTCAATTGCTCCTACATCCAATCCTCTAGTAGGTTGAGAAGCTATAAGTAAAACCGGATCTCTATCCAATTCTCTGGCTATTATCATTTTTTGTTGGTTTCCGCCAGATAAAGATTTTGCAAAAACCTTTTCGCTGGGAGTTCTTACGTCGAATTCTTTTATAAGTTTTTTAGCATAATCCCGGATTTTTTTGTAATCCATCCCTATACCCTTTTTAAACTTTTTGCTTCTCTGTGAACCTAAAATACTGTTTTCGTATAAAGGGAAATTTAATATAAGCCCCCTCTTATGCCTATCCTCAGGTATATAACCTAGCCCGCTGTCAATTATTTCTTTTGTTGATAAGTTCGTTACATCTTTTCCATTTATAAGAACTTGACCTTTTTCAGTCCTTCTTAAACCCGTTATAGCTTGTATTAATTCATTTTGACCATTTCCATCAACGCCGGCAATACCCAAAATTTCACCGCTTCTTACTTCTAAATCTACACCTTTTACAGCTTCCAAACCTCTATTGTCTAATGCTTTAAGTCCTTTAACCTGCAATATGGGTTTACCAATTTTTGCATCATCTTTTTTTACTGCAAAACTCACCTTTCTACCTACCATCTTTTCCGCAAGTTCTTCTATACTTGTTTCTGATGTTTTTAAGGTATCAATTACTTTTCCACTTCTAATTATAGTTACTTTATCACTCATGCTCATTACTTCTTTAAGCTTATGTGTTATGAGTATTATGGATTTTCCTTGACTTACAAGACTCTTGAGTATTATGCCTAGCTCTTTTATTTCTTGAGGCGTCAAAACTGCTGTAGGCTCATCCAATATAAGTATTTCAGCACCTCTATACAGAGTTTTTAGTATTTCAACCCTTTGCTGCATTCCCACAGTAATATCCTGTACTTTTGCATTTGGATCTACTTTAAGCTCATATTTTTTTGATAATTCTAAAACCTCTTCAATAGCTCTATTCATATCCAAAGATAACCCTTTTCGTGGCTCAGAACCCAAAATGATGTTTTCTGCAACTGTAAAAGGAGGCACAAGCATAAAATGCTGATGAACCATACCTATTCCAAGAGAAATTGCGACATTGGGATTGCTAATCACTACCTTCTTGCCTTTAACAAATATTTCACCCTCATCAGGTGTATATAGTCCATATAGTATATTCATCAAAGTAGATTTGCCTGCACCGTTTTCCCCTAGCAATACATGTATTTCACCTTCATTGACAGTCAAATTGATATTATCATTAGCCTTAACGCCGGGAAAGGACTTGCTAATGCCCTTCATCTCTATAACCGCCGACAATAAATTTCCCACCTTCCTAGCAAAAGTTTTTATAAAAACTAAAGATATTATACAGTTTTATTAAAATAAAAGCTAGAGGCTTACGCATCTAGCTTTTATTTTAATAAAATTATTATGCACATATTATTTAATTTCAACAGGTTTAAATGATTCTAGTTCTTCTCTTGTAGATGGAACTACTATTGTTCCGTCGATTATTGCATCTGAATACTTATCAACAACTTCTGCAACTTCTGCCGGAACATTGTTGCCGCCATCGCTATAACCTACTCCTTCTTCCTTCAGACCAAGCTCAATTGCGTTTTCAGCGCCACCTTTAAATGTATCGTCGGCATATGCTTTAATTACTGTATATGTGCCTGTGTCAACTCTCTTAATCATGCTGCATAGAACCTTATTTTTCTTTGATTCAGCAGATTGATCCATGTCAACTCCGATAGCCCAAAAATCCTTCTCGTCGGCTGCCTGTATAACACCTATACCACAAGCACCGGAAGCGTGGAATATAACGTCTGCGCCTTGCTGGAATTGTGTAAGTGCAACTTCTTTACCTTTGTCTGGGTTATCAAAAGCACCAGTGTAATTGACTATAACCTTGGCATCAGGATTTGCGGATTTCACACCTGCTACAAAGCCAACTTCAAATTTATGTATAACAGGGAAATCCATGCCGCCTACAAATCCTACAATATTTGACTCAGTAGTCAAACCTGCTATAACACCAACAAGGAAAGAACCTTCATGTTCCTTAAAGGTTACTGACATAACATTTGGTTTGTCAACAACAGTATCTATAACACCAAATTTTTTGTCAGCATACTGATCAGCTGCTGTCTTCATTGCATCTTCGAATAAGAAACCAACAGCCAAAGTCAAGTCAACTGATTGAGCCATGCTGCCTAAGTTTGGTGGGTAATCATCCTGCTTTGTGGATTGCAGCAATTTAGGCTCAACACCAAGCTCTTTACCTGCTCTTTCAATTCCTGCCCAAGCTGAGTCATTGAAGGATTTATCTCCAATTCCACCCACGTCTGTTACCATACCAAAGGAATATTTTGGTTCTTCTGCCGGAGTTTCTGCTGGCGCTGGCTCTTCTGCTGAACCTCCAGGCGTTTCTGCAGGTTTGGCGCAGCCTGCAAACAAGCTCAGAGCCATAACTAGAACCAATAACAAACTAATATTTCTTTTTGTCAATTGCATCTTCCCCCTTATTTTTTAAATAATATGCAAGGCTACTAACATATTCTACACCGTTTATTAAATTCCTGCCTTACCATATTAATATTATTTATGCTTTTCAAAAATTTAATACAAAACTCCCGCCTCTTTATGAGGCGAGAGTTAACTTTAACAATTGGAATCCAATGGTCTTTCAGTTATAAACTTATTCTCAAGCAGTATCTCTACCGCCTTATCATAATCTTCATCTGCTGTCAGTACTATTGGTCCTGTACAACCCATTCCGCTTTCAGAATAAATGCCTGCCTTGGCCAATACGCCTACTGCATCATCCAGTTCCAGTATATCAATTCCTGCAATGGATTTGGTTACTACTTTTTTATCAGGCATTATAATTTCTTCTTCAACAGCCTTTTTGGTTTCTGCAGTCAGACCTTTTAATATATCATCCAGTCCGGCTTTCCTAGCTTTAGCAAATTCTTCCTTAGCTACTTGAGTCAGCTTTCCTTTTGCACAGGAAGCAGCATATCTCAATGCCTCACATACTACAGGTGCTCCAGATGCTCTTGATAATATGCAAATTATTTTATCATAATCGTCTCCTACTCCTGGACCATAACCGTAACCTAATGATTCATAACTGCCGCCAGTAGTATAAGCTGAAAAGACCTTCATCATTATATTGCCTGTAAGGGTATCCATAACCATTACATCAGATGCTGCAGCAAGAAGGTCGTTACCTCTCATTATACATCCACCATCTGATCTAACAGATTCTGCGAAGTTTATATCATAACCTCCGGATTTTAACTCTTTTAATGCTCTTTCTACCTGCCTCGCACCATCAACATTCAATATACCTACAGCAGGATTTTCTATTCCTAAAGCCTTGGCTGTAATAATGCCATAAAGAGCATTCTTAACCATTCCTTCCACTCTGTTAGTAGATGATGTACCAGTAGTAGTGGCAAGAATTAACTCTTTACCAAGTCCTGGAGTTATGACCTTTCCCACTGTGGAAACGCCAATTGGAAAACTATAATGCATGGTTACTGCTGCATCCAATTCCCCAGCATCTAGCATTTCATCCATCTTTTTATGCATATCCTCTTCAGAATCAACTTCAACTATTCTAAGAGAAGTATCAACCTTTGGACCGATGAGTACAATTTCAAAATCTTTGTACTTATTAGCTGCCAATTCTGCACCCTTAACCAGCTCTTCAGTTCCATGTTCGCTACCTAAAGTAGTTAATCCTACTTTAACTTTGTTTCCAAAGTCTCCTGTAAGAATAGCATCGGCAACTTCGTTAAATACCTCTCCTATCATATTCTTTATATCATTCATACAATTCACCCCTACTCTCTGTTAAGTAAGAATGCTGCAAATTCTTTCATCGCTTCTGCTACCATTCCCTTGATCTCTTCTTTAGATACTGCTCCTGTTTCTTCCACTTTTCCTTCATTTTTCTCCATGACTATAGATACACCATCGAAAAGATTGGTCATTCTTCCAAGGAATAGACTTCCTTTTCCTACTATCATAGCATTTGAAATTTTACCGTCCATGATCATTTCTCTTCCAGCACCTACAAATGGAACTCCTGAAGGTATATGACCCTGGGTTGGAGCAAATCCTGGCATGCCGTGTTCTTTTATAAAGCTGGGCATAGCTGTTCTCTCAATATCTCCTCTTTTAGCTCCCAAAGCTGCAATCATCTTATAGTTAGCTAAAGGTACGTCCCCTGCTCCTGCAGGCTCAGTAATTTCAGGATTCTGCATTTCTACAGAATACTTATCAATATCGGTAATCTTAAGACCATTTTTATCTAACGGTTTAGTGATAATAGACTCCATAACAGCTTGAGGTGATGAACCTGTTCCTACTGTATGTCGTCCAACTATATCCGTCCTCAAAACCGGACTTACACCATCATCTTCTGTTACTAAAACAGCAAAGGCTCCAAGACAGTCTTCCAGTATAGGTACATCTTTGTTGACATGATCTCTGCTGTTCATACCTAATTTTGCAGTAGCGCCTCCTGCAACAACTGCGACACTTTTGAAAACACCTGATTCTACCAAAGCTGCAGCAATTATAAGTGCATGAGTCGGTGCTGCACAAAATCCTCTTGTATCAGAGCCTGTTGCAGACACAAAACCAGCTACTTCACCAATAGCTTTGGCAAAGTTTCCTCCTCCCCTTTGGTTCATATCTCCACATGCTTCTTCAGAACATTCAATAATATACTCTATGGAATCTGCAGATATATTATTTTTATAAGCTAAATTCTTTGCAGCTAAAACTCCTGTAGCTTTTGTTACAGTATTCTCTACCATTATATGAGCAGTAAGGTTTTTGTCCGTTGCATGGGCTGATTTAACACAACCTACAACTTTATTGTTAAAGTATAAAGGTTCTGCTCCTTCTTCTAATTTTTTTTCAATCTCAGATGCATCATATCCATCTTTAATTTTTGCTAGTTCTTGTTCTGAAAAATATGCTTTCTTTGCAAGCTTTTCTTTTACACTGTCAGAGAATTCTTTTTCTAACATAACTAAATCAAAAGCATCGCATATTTTCATTACTCCATATAGTTCATCTTGCGGAACTATTTCTCCTATCTTGCCATCTGCCTTAGCATCTTCCATAAGGTTTTTATACCAGGGTCTCGGAATATTGTTTAATTCATCGGGTAAAATATTGCCTATATACGCTTGATTTGGTGCGTATTTTACTGTTTCTTCAAAAGTTCTCAAATAATTTGGTACCTTCTTTAAAAATTCTGAATTGGGATTAACTTCTCGCTCAGAGGAGCAGGTTGTTCCATAATGCATAACCATCTCTGGTGCATGTACTAATACATATGCTGCTCCTTTAACAACAGGTCTTGCCATATAAATATTACACCTCCTGATTTTTTTGAACACTTAACTAACCCGCCCTAAGTCCACGACTCTAAATCATCGGTTATCCTAGGGCACCTTTTTTGCCCCTGCGGGGCAATTAATTTTGCATAGACTATAAAGTAACATTGAGTATAGATTTTTATATCTCTCTAAATTAGATTTCGTTTAAAAAGGGTGGTATAGTACCACCCTTTTTATTTGTCAAATACAGTCTGATCCTGTACTTCTGTTTCCAGTGACTTTAATGATCTAAGTACCAATTGTTTCCTCAAAGCCTTCTCATCTTCCTTGCCCAGGTCAGGATTGCCTAGAGGATGGGGAATTGCTACTGCCGGAACTATCCTGTTAGCTCCAACTGTCAAGGAAATAGGTACTACTGTGCAGATATGAACAACAGGTATTCCTGCTCTCTCTATTTCTTTAACCATTGTTGCACCGCAACGAGTACAGGTACCTCACGTAGAAGTGAGTATAACTGCCTGAACTCCATCTGCTACCAATTCTTTAGCTATTGCTGATGCATATTTCTTAGAGTTAGCAACAGAAGTTCCATTTCCAACTGTTGAATAGAAATATCTATGGAGTTCACCTATCACTCCTTCTTGTTCAAGCTCTCTCAATACATCCACCGGCAATACCCTGTCTGGATCTTCATTTGCATATACAGGATCGTATCCTCCATGAGCTGTTTCATGGGTCTCCTGAGTAAGATCCATAACACCTTCAATGTCATATTTGCCGTATTTAGATGCAGATGATGCTTCTATCCTATCTGGATTGCCCTTTGGCACTATTCCGCCGGAAGTAACCAAAGCAATCTTGGCATTCTTCATATCCAGAACTGGTGGGTTAGGAGCTACTTTATCAAAATCCGGCATTGGATATTCAGTTACAAAAGGTTCTCCCTTTAGTTTAGCTACAAGCATATCAACAGCTCTTTTAGAACCTCTTTCTTCTCTGAATATGTTCTTCCTTACACCTCTTGCAATATAGCCTTCTTCTGCAGGTGGTCCTATCTCTTCTTTTTTAGCAAGCTTCAATGCTAATTTAGCCATAACAGGAATTGCTTTTCTCATCCCTGTTGCAGAATTAGCAGTTTCAACAATATAGATGTCCTTCTTGAACATATCAGCTCCTGGGTTTTCTGGATACATACCAGATACTACAGGGATGTTTAAATTGTCTTTAACAGCTTTACATATAGTTCCACATGCAACTCCATATCTTCCTGCATTAAAAGCGGGACCTGCTATAAATAAATCTGGTTCATAGCTTTTAACCATCTTAAGAATTTCTTCTGTGGCCTCTTCTATATTTTCATTGAAATACGAGTCACCACAAATGATTGTAGCTACTATCTCGGCATCTTTACCTAAAGCTCCTTTAAGAGCCATACCAGGCCCTACAACGCCTTCTCTCACCTCAGGCTTCACATCGGCTTTCTCTTCACCGCCGATTCCGCCGTAGAACTGATTTATATAATGAACTACTTTTATCATGCTAGTAACTTCCCTCCTCTCCCATATTTGGTTTCTCAAACATGAGGAAATTAAAATTTAGAATATTGATCTCTTATAGATTTTACTTCTTCTGAAATGGCATCTACTTCTAACACCATTTCCATCATGCCGCATTGTTCATCGTATACTTCAGCATCCACTTGGTCTTTAAGTTCAAATATATGATAAACTGCGAGTCCCAACGAGACTCCTGCTAAAGGACCTGCATATGTTGGGTCACCTGCGGTAACAGTTTCAGCTGCCAATCCAGCTGATTCGGCTTCAGCACCGCCTAAAACTACTACCACATTTTCCTTTCCATACTTCTCGGAAAGTTCTAAAACCCTTTTCTGATTTTCCAGGTCCATTGCTCCTGCAGCCGTTCAGACAAAGCACTCAGTTGATGCAAATACAACTTCTGCACCAGCTGTCTTAACGCACTCTTCTATTGCAGGAGCGGGAATGCCATCTCTATCGCCTATGATAATAACTTTCTTTCCCTTTAACATGCGTTTCCATCCTTTCATTATAATTTTTTATCTTAGTTTATAATTAAATTCTGAGCTCTGAGCTTTAATATTGTGTAGCTGATAATTTGTTGAAACCTATTTCGCTAGTTGCTCCTGTTATAACTTGAAGTTCTGCAACTATACTTCCATCAGGTCTCAAGCTTCCTGCAAAACCTCCTGCAATAACATCTGCTGGCTTCAAATCCCCTATTACCTTCTTCATTGCAGGAAGTTCAATTATTTCATTAGCATTTCCTCCTGTTACTACAGCATCAGCTGATTTGTCAGCATCTGCCAAGGATTGAGATGCACCATCTCTTCCAGCATACTCATCGGTAACTAGAACCGTCTTTATGCCTTTTGCAGATATCTTCTTACAATTCATCATCAAATCTGTGTCGGGGTTTCCAAACCCTTCTTCAGATATGATAACCCCATCAAGTCCTAAGTATTCAGCTAGTTTTGCAGACCAATTAGAAGATCTTTCTTTGTCAGATAATGTGACATTTTCATTGGTTATTATTACACCTACAAAGTTATAATCCTTGCCGTGTCTTTCATAAAGATCTTCAATTATCGGGTTGTTTAAATGATTGTATGTGGGGTTTTTATCACAAGCAGAAACACAGTTTCCGCTTATAATAGCTCCATCCATTACTTCCGTTGGATATATGATTGTAGGTACTATTTTTTTAGCGTCTACTCCATATACATAGGTATCATGAAGAAGTCCTTGTGTCTGAAGCATATATACATAACCTACTTTTGGTAAATCAGGATACTTTTTAATGCTCTCAAGTAATGGTAAAGTTTCGTATACTTTCACTTCATCAGGTTCCACATTTCTTCCTGCTTCCCCTATGTAAGCAGCAGCTTTAAGACCTATCATCCTGACTGCATGTTCATGCTCATGCTGAGGCAAATTATCAACTGGTGTGCAAACCAAAACCAAATTGTAAGTTTTAGAAAATGGTGTGTATTCTGCTCCAGGACCGCTCATGTCAATTATACCTTCCTGAAATCCCACAATTTTTCCTGCAGTAACCACTGCGGCTCCTTTGAGCACATGAGTTCTTCCTGAACCCACTTGATCTACTTTGTTTATAAAGCCGGGGAAAATTCCACCAGGACCTTCAACCTTTACTCTTGGTTCAACAACATCTTTTACAGGCATTATTCTTGTTTCCTCACCTGGTTTTGCAATGTCTACTTCGATACTTGCAATTCTATTGTCTCCACCTATTGCTTCCAATAATTCTTCCTTGTTAACATACAATACTCCATTTTCTACTTTGGTTGCCTCACCAAACTGTAAATCCTTAATAAAAATGTTTCCTAGCTCTAGACGCATGAGATTCACCTCCCTTTTATTTGGAGGGGGAATAATCCCCCAAGAATACTGTTATATGTTTTCTTTAATAAGATTCTCAATTGCTTCTGGTGTGCAATTGTCTGCTCCACTTATTTCCTTTACCTTTTCACCATTTTTGTAAACTACGAAGGTAGGTAAACCTAAAACCTTCTGGCTTATAGCCAATCTTCTGTTCTCTGTGGTGTTGAGTTTGCAAAACTTTATTTTATCTTTATATTTTTCTGCTAACCTTTCCACATCTGGCATCAATGCTTTGCAGGGTTCGCATTTTGTTCCCCAAAAGTCTACTATAACGGGACCTTCTGCCTGCAAGACCTCCTGTTCGAAATTCTCTTTATTTACCTCTATCATTATTTCACCTCCTTAAAATATTATCCGTTTTGTAAAGTTAAATGAAAATTGAGGACTTGCCACACTTTCTGGTACAATGTTTCTGCAAAAAACAAATTATCTCCCAGAAAGGAGCAAGTCCTCGT
>JAAYMO010000160.1 GCA_012521375.1 Clostridiales bacterium | reverse complement strand
TTGGTATTCCTCTGTAGTTTGCCAATAATTGCTTTGTATCTTTTGGTAAACAGTATCCTCCATAACCAAAAGATGGATTGTTATAGTGATTGCCTATTCTTGGGTCAAGACATACTCCCTCTATTATCTGTTTAGTATTTAACCCTTTTAATTCTGCAAAAGTATCTAATTCATTAAAAAATGCTACTCTCATTGCCAGATATGTATTTGCAAATAATTTGATAGCTTCTGCTTCAGTAGAATCAGTAAATAAAACAGGAACGTCTTTTTTTACTGCGCATTCTATCAAAAGGTCTGCAAATTTTCTAGCTCTTTCAGACTGTTCACCAACTATGATTCGAGAAGGATATAAGTTATCATGTAAAGCTTGTCCTTCTCGTAAAAATTCGGGTGAAAATATGATATTGTCTGTTTTATATTTTGCTTTTAATTCCTTTGTATATCCAATAGGAATTGTTGATTTTATTACTATTACTGCATCTTGGTTTATTGGAAGTAAAGTATTAATAACATGTTCAACGGAATTAGTATCAAAGTAGTTCATTTCCGGATCGTAATCTGTAGGTGTTGCGATAATAACATAATCTGCATCTTTATATGCTTCATAAGCATTTGTTGTAGCAGTCAGATTTAATTCTTTGTATGCTAAGAATTCTTCTATTTCTTTGTCTGCTATAGGCGACCTTTTAGTGTTTATCAATTCTACTTTATCTTTTACAATGTCAAGGATTTTTACATCGTTCTTCTGTGAAAGTAACACTGCCAATGACATTCCGACATAACCTGCACCGACCACAGTTATTTTCAAATTAATCACCCTTCCACGTGGTCTCGTTAAATCATATATGAATTGACTGTTGGACCAACTTATTACTATAATATGAACATAAAGTAAATGCCAATATATCCGTACACTTAAAATAGCTATTTTACATTTGCTGATAAACAAACACTCATAATATCCTCTTTTTTTTTACAATCTCCAATAAATATAACCCCTTTTTTCTATTTCTCTTTTATTAAATATGCTTTTTATATCAATTAAAACTTTTTCATTATTATTAAATTCACCAAATAGCTTGTCTATCTTATCCAAGCTCATCGCTTTAAATTCATTATGTGCAACAGCAAAAACAAGACAATCAGCATTTTTTATATCATCGATTTCAGATAATTCAATCCTGTATTCTTTTTTAGTCTCAATTTTATCAGCCAAAGGATCTACTACCATTGGCTCTATACCATATTCATTTAATCTTTTTATGATGTCAACTACTTTGGAGTTCCGTATATCTGGACAATTCTCTTTAAATGTAATTCCAAATATTACCACTTTTGCTTGTCTCACTATCTTATTAGCATGCACAAGTTTTTTAATTATTACATCTGCAACAAATTCAGCCATTCCGTCATTAATTTTTCTACCCGATAGAATTATCTGACTATGATATCCTAATTTTTCGGCCTTATAAATAAAATAGTATGGATCTATTCCAATACAATGTCCTCCTACTAATCCTGGATAAAATTTCAGTGCATTCCATTTTGTGTTCATTGCTTCTATAACTTCTAACGTATCAATTTCCATACGGTCAAATACCATGGCGAGTTCATTCATAAACGCTATGTTAATATCTCTTTGACTATTCTCAGCTACTTTCGCTGCTTCTGCTACTTTTATTGAGCTGACTTTATGTACTCCTGCTTCAATCACAAGTTCATATATCTTAGAAATCTCATTAAGACTTTCTTCATCTATTGCTGAAACTATTTTTTTTATATTTTCCAATCTGTGAATTTTGTCCCCTGGATTTATACGCTCAGGAGAATAACCCACTTTAAAATCCTTACCACATTTTAAACAGGACTCTTTTTCAAGTATTGGTATACATATATCCTCTGTAACACCTGGGTAAACTGTAGATTCATATACTACAATTGACCCTTTCGTCAGATTTCTGCCAACAATAGAACTTGCACTCTCTACAGGTGCTAGATTAGGAGTTTTATCTAAGTTTATTGGTGTTGGAACGGCAATAATGTGGAATTTTGCTTCTTTCAATTTATTTTCATCTGAAGTAAATTCTACTGTTGTCTGCTTAAGAGCCTCATTGCCCACTTCATTAGTAGGATCAATACCCAATTTATAAAATTGAATTTTGTTACAATTTATATCGAAGCCAATTACACTTACTTTTTTTGCAAAAGCAACAGCAAGCGGCAGGCCAACATAACCTAAACCAATTACTGAAATTTTCTCTTCTTTGTTTACAATTTTTTTATATAAGCTCATGATTTACTCTACCCTTTGAAAAATTTTTAATAATATTATTAAATTTAATTAATCACAATTCATATATTTGCTCTCAACTTTCCTTTATATTCGGAATATAACTCTAAAGCAGACTTAGGTGAATATAGAAATGCGAAAAATGCATGGCTCAATGCTGATACAAACTTCCTCCTCTTCAACAAAACATAAAATACTACGCCGTGATGCCTACATAAAACATGTCTTTTCTGTGGTTGAGTTAGATATTTAAAATATTTCTTTTTTTCTTTAAGGATTATTTTCTGTGCTTTTAGCTTTTTTTCGCTAGTTGAAATTCTATTGTTATCTGAAATATAACAAGCAACTAATGCCTGTGGAATATATCCAAACTTCAGTTTTGCATTAATAGTTTTTAACATAAGCATATATTCTTGCCCTGCTGATATGTCATCAAAGGCACCAATTTTTTTTAAACAATCTGCTTTATACATAAAAGTATTAGTATTTGTTAAATGATACATTACATGAGCTACTATTAATTCTTTATATGTAGGTTTTTCGGATATTTTTTGCTTCTTTATGCTTAAGAGTCTTCCTTCAGAATTATATGTTGCTCCGTCCATTATGGATACATCCCAATCATTTTTAACCATTTCATTGTACTGCACTTCAATTTTTGTCGGCAAGTATACGTCATCATCATCTAAAAATGTGATAAATTCACCATTTGCCACTTCTATACCAATATTACGTGCCAATGCTCCACCTAAATTTTGTGGATTTCTAATGTAGAGAATTCTGGGATCAGATTCATACTTTTTCATTATATCAAGCATTTTTAGTCTATCAGGAGTCCCATCTCCATTATCATCTACAACAATAACCTCTATATTTTTATATGTTTGATTAAGCACTGAATCAATTGCTCTTTCAATAAATTGGCACCTTTTATATGTTGGTATTATTACACTGACTTTGCCTTTGTCCATATAATTTCCCTTTCATAAAATTGGCAATTGATTTATACTGAATCGTGCATTCCTAGAAATAAGTCCCAATTATCATACTTAATTGCAATATTCTCTAATGATATATTTAAAGGCAATACAGTAAAAT
>JAAYMO010000159.1 GCA_012521375.1 Clostridiales bacterium | reverse complement strand
CAACATCAGCACCTTTTTCTATATAGCTGTCTATGACTTTTAATGTTACTTCTGATGCATATCTATCCATCTCAGGGTTCTCGGGGTAGATTTCAAATCCTGATGTCAGATGGGATATTTCCGTTTTTGCGCCTGTTTTCAAAGATATTTCAAGGGCTTCAATTATCCCATCAAGCTTGTTGGCCCTGGTGGAACCTGCTACTCTCAAGCCTGTCCTTCTCCAATGCGTGAAGTAATATCCTCCAAGCTCTTTTGCAAGATTAACCAGTTCAACTATTTCCTCTATATCCGCACAAGCGCTTGGCGGATAGTCCCTACCTGTGGATATACCCCAAGCACCGCTTTCCATGGCTTCTATAAGGTGCTCCTTCATTTTATCCATTTCTTCTTTTGTAGGTTTCCTATCATAATCAAGTCCCATGACATCAGCTCTTATCTGACTATGTCCTGCCAAAGTAATCATATTGCAGGCTATGCCTTTTTCTTCAACAACTTTTATATATTCGCCAAAAGTTTTCCATTCTACATCCTTCCCCGTTTTTTCTTTTATTACCGGCAGAACCTTATCTATAGGCTGAACTGTTTGGGGATAGTATATAAAAGGGTCTATATCATTCCACATATCATATTCCCAATATTTTCTCATCCAGTAGTTTTTTATTGGGGCATTTGAGTCTCCGCATTGGCCTCCGATGAATGTGGTAATGCCCTGTCTTATATAGCTTTCACAACCAGGATATAAAAAGACTGAACAATCTGCATGAGAGTGAGTATCTATGAAGCCAGGAGTAACATATCTTCCGTCTATGTCCAATACATTTTCAGATTGTTCTATCTTGCCTATTTTTACTATTTTTGTATCTACAATTCCTATATCTGCCTTATAAGGTTTACTCTTTGTTCCATCTATAATGATTCCATTTTTTAGAACCATAGTGTACATCCCCTATATCACCCCCAGTAATATTAAATCTTGACCATGGTATATCTAATTATTGATTTGCAATCTTGATGCCAATTTATCAATTTTCCACAGATTTCTACATAATTCTGTAATATCAAAAGTCTAAGGGCTTTCTGAATTATTAAAAAAACAAAAAAAATGACAAGGCCTGTTAATTTATTTAACTAGCCTTGTCAAGCTTTGTTTATATTCTTTACAACGCTTAGACTCTTTTATTAATCCTCAGGTATCTCCAGTTGTCCTTTCAAGTTCAGGCTATTTATATCGTTAGCCATTATCATGCCTTTAGATATTGTATATAGATCATCATTGATGTAGAGAATCCTCTCCACATTTTTACTGCTGTTATACCAGTAAGAACCTGACTTCAAATATTCTTCGTGACTTATGTGGCTGATTTTTCCTTTGAGTTTAAAACCCTTTTCCAAGTCTATATTATAAATATAAGCTCCTTGGAAAGCAAAGCTTCCGTACCTAGGCACTTGAGATGTGCTTATTTGTTTGTCTTCATCTTTTACCTCCATTACCGTTATAGGGAAGGCCATAAGATTTCTCTCTTTTGAAAACAGCAGCGCTTTATGATTGTTCAATAATTCAGAGGTGGTGCCTCTATCTCCTATCTTTTCTGTAAACAGTTCTTTAGGATTTTCCACATCACTTACATCAAACATGGCTATCTTCATTCCCAGATAGTATGCAGTTCTTCCTCTCTCATTACCATGAATGTCTTTGTGTATTACCTCTACTGTATCTTTACCAAATCCTATTATATGATTTTCATCATAAGGATGGAGATAATCACTATATCCAGGTATTTTCAAAGCTCCCAGTATCTTTGGATTCTTAGGGTCTTTTAAGTCTATTACAAACAAAGGATCTACAGTCTTGAAGGTCACCATATATGCCTTGTCTCCCATGAATCTTACCGAATATATCTTTTCACCGGGAGCTATATCTTCTACACTGCCAACTATTTTCAAATCTTTGTCTAGGACATAAAGATTGTTTTTGGATGTATGTTCATCATCTCTCCATATTTCTCCCTTGGTGGTGGCTATACGGAAGTGATCATTATGTTCGTCCATTGAAAACTGATTCAGTATTTCTCCCGGCACGCTGCCTTTGCCTGTACAAATCAGTTTTCCATCATTCATTGCAAACCTGTAAACAAGCGTTTCTTTGTCTCTATAATAGGTCTGTTTTTCCGGATTGGCTGAATCATATATCACAGGATCTTTAGGCCTTTCCTGGCGCTTTGTCAATACTACATATAGATTTTCCGCGGAAGCATATATGTTTTGTCCTCCTCCTAAATAGGTGGATACATTTACCCCTTCCTTTGGATTGCCTAAATCAACTCCAGCTACTATAAGATAGCTAGCAGATATACAGTCTGGGAAATATGCGATTTTTTCATATGGGATGTTTATAAATTCTTCCCCTAATGTGCTGTCTCTGTAAGAAGGAGTTTTATTATCTTCATAGGAATTCATTATGTGATAGTAATTGAATCTTTTGTTGGATACAAGATAAAGTTTATCTCCTATTTTTCTGGAGGATACATATGCTCCTTCCAACTCTATCTCTCTTGTTTTGGTAATATTCTTTTTATCCTTTACATCATATTCTATGAGCTTTACTGTAGTATAGGAATATCTGGGCGGATATATGACCAGTCTTTTTTCTATCGGCATAGGCCTCACTATTGGAATTCTGCTGCTGGAATGGCCTATTACCACCAATCTCTCCTCATCCACATATAACTCTAAGGGATATAAGCTTTCTTCATCCATGGGGATTATTTTTTCTATCTTCATCTCATTTGAGGGATATATTCTGGCTATTACTATCCTTTGATTATTCACTTGATAGAGATACTCTCCGTCTGTTTTCACCACATCAGCTTCGTCTACACCCTGTACCTGAACATTTGTAGTTGAATATTCAGCCTTATTAGATGTGACTTCAGCGGCTATGCCAGCGTCCGCAGATGGTGCAGCTGTTTTGGCTTCAGCAAGTCCTTTAGTGGTTGCAGTATCCACATTTCCTCTAATTATTCCTCCTTCAATTGCTACTCCATAATTATCATCCCAGTCTAATCCTGCCTCTTTTAAAAGATTGTCTAATGTTTCTTCTGTATCTATGGTAGGAAGTTCCTCAGGTGCTTGCTCCGTTATAGTGAAGTCCATTTTCAGCCCCTGACCAATAGGATTACCGCTTCTGTATTTCACATTTTTGCTTATATATAGGGTATAGGTCTCGCCTCTCATATATTCTGTCATAGGCTTGATAATCATAGTTTTAGCATCTGAACTTATATTTCTATCTATGGGTATTTTTGTACCTTTTGAATTCTTCACATATATATTAGCTCTATTTAAGGTACTAGCATCTAGAGGTTCATCAAATGGTATCTCCAATGTTTCATCAACATAAAAAATTTTCGTAGCAGGAAGTTCTTCATAGGTTTCATCTTTAGCAAAAGCAATGGCGGGTATTGCCAGTGCAATTATTGTTATTAGAGCTATTATCTTTATGCTTTTTTTGCATACACCCATTATTCTCTCTCACCTTCCTTTTATATATGGATTTTTATTTATCTTATTAGACGATGTATGTAAATTATGGTTCCCAAAACCAAAAGATAAATGAAATTGAAATGATTTTTGAGTATAGAAACATCATTTTCAGACAAAAAATGATACACAATTTCTAGATATCTAATAATGTGTATCATTTTTTATTTATATATGTGCATTATTTTTTATACTTAATATATAGGAAAGCATGATTAAATCAAAATATTTTCTACAATTAATATGAGAAACTTTATTGAGTTTTAAATTTGCTTATAAGTTCTTTAAGCTCTAAGGATAATTTAGCCTGTTCTTGTACTGATTCTGCCACTCCTTCCACTTTCTCCGCAGCTTCGCTCACTGTAGCAGATATTTCTTCTGTTCCTGCAGCAGATTGCTGGGCAATAGTAGAAACATTCTGCAATGAACTGCTTACCTGTGCTATAGAATCGCGCATGGTTTTTACAGCGTTCAGTATATCATTGGACATGCCTATGACAAAATCAGCGTCATTGTTATATTGTTCTCCTGTACTCAACAACAATTCATAGCTTGGCTTCATTTCATTAGACATAAAATCCAATACCTCTTGAGCCGCCATAGAAAGTTTTCCAAAGGCTGAGCCTACCTTCTCTACCATATTGTATATATTGCTCACTGCTTCACTTGACTGCTCTGCCAGAT
>JAAYMO010000158.1 GCA_012521375.1 Clostridiales bacterium | reverse complement strand
TTTACTTCTCCCTGAGTTTGGCTCATCTTTATGGGTACACCCGGCATTTTAAGCTTTCCTGCAACTTCATGTTCTACTTCCACAATCATGTCTCGTGCTAAAACTTGAGGGTCTTCTAGCACCTTATCTACTGTGTTTATAGGACCATTGGGCACACCTGCATTTTCCAGTATATCCAGCCATTCTTTAACCGTTTTCTTCGTCATTTTTTCTGCAATTTTCGGCCTTAATTCTTCATAATGCTCATTCCTCAATGGATTGGTCTTATATTCCTCTACTTCAAGCAGCTCTTCTGCTTCTATGGCAATGCAAAACTTTTCCCATAAGGCATCGTTTCCTACTGCTACCATAACTTTGCCATCCTTGGCATCAAAAGGTTCAAAGGGAACTATAGATGGATGTCTGTTGCCTTCAGGCTTTGGTACATTTCCTGTAACTACGTATCTTGATATAGCATTTTCCAATATTGCCACCTGACAATCAAGCATGGCCACATCTACTTTTTGTCCGACGCCGGTTTCTTTTCTATAGTTTAAGGCTGCCAATATGCCGATGGCTGTAAATAATCCTGCAACTATATCTCCAATGGATGTTCCTACTCTTGTAGGTTCCCCATCTTTCTGACCTGTAATGCTCATCAATCCTCCCATAGCTTGTACAACTGCATCGTAGGCGGCTCTTTTGCTATAGGGTCCACTATGGCCAAAACCGGAGCAGGCAGCATATATGATTTTAGGGTTGGCTTCTTTTAACACTTCATATCCCAATCCCAGTTTCTCCATAGTACCAGGTCTAAAATTTTCCACAACTATATCAACTTTTTTTATCATTTCTAAAAAAAGTTCTTTTGCTTCTGGCTTTTTTAAATTCATGGTAAAGCTTCTCTTATTTCTGTTAAGGCTCATGAAATAAGCGCTTTCTCCTTCTACATAAGGGCCAAATTGTCTGGAATCATCTCCTTTTCCCGGTTGTTCCAGTTTTATTACGTCAGCTCCCATATCTGCCAGAATCATTGTGGCATAAGGCCCTGAGAGAACTCTTGTTAAGTCCAAAACTTTAATGCCTTCCAGTGCTTGCTTCAAAACTATCCCTCCAAAATATCATCGTTTATTCATATTAATGTTTCTTCAGTTGTTTTCAGCAAACCTTTATAACTAATTCCAAATATATGACATTACTATAGTTACTGTTTAATAATGAGCGATTGGGGATGAGCCATCGGAGACGGTTCTATGTGACTCACCTTTTTTCGTAAAAACCACCCTCATCCCCAGTGGCTTGTCCCATAAATTTTCATTTATGATATAATAAAATTACATCATACCTCATATAACCGGAGTTAAGATTTATCTAAAAATACTCTAGCATAAAGTTCTATCAGTATATGGGGTTTATACTGGATTGTAGAGCAGCAACAGGAGGGTGCATAAATGATAAAAAAATTCTTGAACAATGTTATAGTACACGAGAGAGGTTTCAGGATGAAACTCGTGGGAGAAGGTGTTCTTGTAGGTATATTTGCAGGGTTTGTAGTGATTTTTTTCAGAATGGCACTGGGAAAGGCTGAAGAATTTAGAACTATGATTATAGAAATAATAAAACAAAAACCAAATCTTATAGGACTTTGGTTTTTGTTTTTGATAGCAGCAGCTTTTTTGGTAGCTTACCTATTGAAAAAAGAACCTTTGATAAGCGGAAGCGGAATACCTCAAGTACAAGGTGCTTTACAGGGAAAACTTGGTATGAATTGGCTGAGAATAATCCTAAACAAAGTGCTGGGAGGAATAATATCCATAGGGGCAGGTCTTTCTCTGGGGAGAGAAGGTCCTTCCATACAACTTGGTGCTGCTGCTGGAAAAGGTGTCAGCCGGATTCTTAGAAGCCTTAAAATAGAAGAGAAATACCTGATAACCAGCGGAGCCAGTGCAGGATTGGCTGCAGCTTTCAATGCGCCATTGGCTGGAGTTATATTTTCTTTGGAAGAAGTTCACAAACACTTTTCTCCTCTCATATTATTATCTGCCATGTCAGCCTCACTAACTGCCGATTTTATATCAAAACAGTTTTTTGGACTGAACCCGGTTTTCAATTTTAATAAATTATCACCTATGCCTCTATCATGCTATGGGTGTATATTAATACTTGGAATCATAACAGGTATTTGTGGTGTTATATATAACAAAACCTTGCTGAAAACTCAAGATATGTATACCAAACTCAAATGGCTTCCGGCACATTATCGTCCTATCATCCCATTTATCCTTGCTGGAGTACTGTTGATGATTTTGCCTCAAGTTTTGGGAGGCGGCCATAACATTATAGAATCCCTGATTCATGGAAGCTATGGGATGAAAATGATGATTATTATTTTTCTGGTAAAATTCATCTACTCTATGATAAGCTTTGGCTCGGGAGCACCGGGAGGTATCTTTTTCCCCTTGCTAGTCCTTGGTGCTTTGACAGGTGCAATATACAACTCTGCATTGGTAAGCCTATTGGGCTTTCAAGAAGGTTACATGGAGAATTTTATAATATTAGCGATGGCAGGATACTTTACTGCCATAGTAAGAGCACCTATAACCGGTAGCATACTTATTATGGAAATGACAGGCTCTTTGTCTCATTTGCTTTCTCTG
>JAAYMO010000015.1 GCA_012521375.1 Clostridiales bacterium | reverse complement strand
TCCTTCATGCAAGGTCCATATCTTATGAAAAAAGCATATTCAGTTCCGCCATGATATCCATTAATTTTTGCATTCGATCGTTCACATAATACCGGAATTCTTTTTCACCTCTTCCCCTGTTATGATAACAACAGGAGGTGATTTGTGTCATGAGTGACACTTTTAATGACAAATATTATAGTGAAGCTGTAAAAATTGCTCATTTGCGCTTCGCAGTTATAGCTCCTGTGATCCAGGAGATGTTTACCGAGCCCACTAAAACAGCTTATTACAAGAAAGTTGCGCAAAAGCCACTGAAAATGCCTGATGGTAGGGAAATTTTTTATAACTATAACACATTTGAGAAATGGGAAGCTCTCTATAAAAAGAAAGGGATGGACGGTCTTATACCAAAAAAACGTTCGGATGCTGGTCATTCCCGTGCCCTTCCGGATACTGCTATAGAGGAAATATTCCGGCTGAAGCAGCAGTTTCCCCGTATCAATGCAACCCTTATTTATACAAAGCTCATTGCTGATGGCTTTATTAAACAGTCTGAGGTATCCATATCCACTGTGCAGCGTTTCATTAAGAAAAATGACCTTAAATCCGCAAGGAATCCGAACATAAAAGACCGCAAAGCATTTGAAGAGGAGTTTCCATGTAACATGTATCAAGCGGATACCAGCCATAGCATTTACATTACTGAAAATGGTGAAAAACGAAAATCATATTTAATTTTTATTGTTGATGACCACTCCAGGATGATTGTGGGTGCACGTTTTTTCTACAATGACAATGCCTACAACTTTCAGATTGTTTTAAAAGATGCTATTGCACGTTATGGTCTTTGTAATAAGCTCTATACAGATCACGGATCCCCTTATTCTAATGAGCAACTTACCCTTATCCTTGGCTCCCTCGGTATCATTGAAATTCATGCGCCTGTCCGAGATGGGGCTGCAAAAGCAAAGGTTGAGAGGTCATTCAGAACCGCAAAAGACACATGGCTTAATGGTTTTGACCCATCTAGTGTAGAATCACTTGAGCAGCTTAACCGCCTGCTTGCTGATTATGTAAGAAGGCGTAATAATTCAGTCAACCGTGATATAGGTGAGACTCCAATGGAACGCTATTCCAGACATATTGAACGAATACGTTTTCCCAAAAGCAGAGAATGGCTAGATGAATGCTTCATGAACCGTATCATAAGGAAAGTTAACAATGATTCTACGGTTTCTATTAATTCTGTTTCATACGATGTACCAATGCAATTTATACGCATGAAAGTAGAAATACGCTTTCTCCCGGATGACATGAAAAATGCTTACATACTGTATCAAGGCAAACACTATCCAATACGAGCTACTAATAAAGTGGAGAATTCCCGCACAAAGAGGCAAAATATGCCTTCGATTGACTATTCCCTGAACGGAGGTGTTAAGGGTGTATAAACATTTTTATGGTCTTACTTTTAATCCGTTTGATAAATCTGCACCAGTTAAAGATGCTTTCCAATCAAAAGATCATCTTGAAATGCAAAACCGGCTTTCTTTCTTAAAAAGTTCAAGAGGCATAGGACTTTTTACTGCATCTTCTGGGATGGGCAAAACATATGCTTTACGATGTTTTGCCGACAGTCTCAACCCTAACCTCTGTCAGATGAGTTATACCTGTCTTTCCACCATCAGTGTAACTGAGTTCTATCGCCAGCTTTGTATGCAGCTTGGATTAGAACCCTCCGGACGGAAAACGGAAATGTTTAAAGCTATCCAGGATAGAGTACGTTACCTCATAAAAGAAAAACATAAGACTCTACTTGTTGCTGTAGATGAGTGTCAATATCTCAGTACCGCGATCCTTAGGGATTTTAAGCTGCTCATGAACCAGGATTATGATTCAATGGACTGTTTTGCCCTTATTATGGTTGGGCTTCCACATATGAATGCTATCCTGGAAAAGCCAGTACATGAAGCATTAAAACAACGTATTGTTGTACATTATAACTACTGTGGCTTGTCTTCAGAGGAAACAGCGGAATACATATATTCTCGTATTGAAGCCGCTGGTGGTGCCAGATCTATCATTGATGAAGCTGCTGTACACGCTGTCGCAGGTTATTGCCAGGGTACACCTCGTATCATAAATTCTATCATGACAAATGCTCTGATGCTCGGTACACAGCTTAAAAAGCAGAGTATCGACTCGGAAACTATTCTCGCTGCAAGCAACAGTCTTGCATTAGGCTAAGGAGGTGTTAACACTGTTTATGAATTATACTTTTATTGATAATTTCCATAAAAACAGGTACCTAGAACTGATTAGAATTGCCAGAGTTTCCGGATACGACCTAGAAAGGCAATCACTCTTTTACATTATATCTGGGAATAAGGATTTATATTCAAAGAAAAATGTTATTTATGATTTTTATGAAAATGCTATTTTAAGTGATTGTATCATATCCGGTGAAGTAGATTTTTGCTCTTCCTCTAAAGCATTAATTCGTCTGGCCTACAATCTTTACAATGGTTATACAGATAACTATACAAATCCACTTAGCTTATTATATGTACTAGATCCTAAAAATCTATTTCTTGCATATCAAGCTATTTTAATCAGGCTACAAAATTCAGCTAGTTGTTTGGTTCTTTCCTGTCCGAAGAATATGATAATGTTGGAGGATGGCAAGCTAGCCCAATAGTGTTTTAATTAAGATTTACCATGAATGAGGCCGTAATTATCGGTCTCTTTTATTTTTTTCAGATTGATAGCGATAAATCTTC
>JAAYMO010000157.1 GCA_012521375.1 Clostridiales bacterium | reverse complement strand
TGATCTCGTACTTCTTCTGCCTTAGCAGTGGCTAGCCATTTCTCATTGATACCGCCTAAGAAGCATTTGTCGCTTATTTTTCTCGCTTCGGCCATATTGGGCTTTGCCCATCTATCATGCCAGTTGATGCAGTTGCATGGATAATTTGCAACTTTTTCAAACATTGTGTTGTCACCATGGATATGGGCAACATTGAAATAGGTTATATCCTTATAAGCATCTATTACTTGAAGGTCGTATTTAACACCAAATTCATCATATTCAGCTTCAGTAACCCATTCTTTGTTGGCACATTGGGTTGCAAAGAAGAATCCAGCTACACCTTCTTCAATGTTTAACTTAACAAAGTCTATAGTGGTTTCTGTTATCGCAGCCAATGCTTGATGCAAATACTCAGGATGAGATCTCATATGCTCAAAAACTTTTGGCCCGGCCAGCTTTTTAGCTGTAGTTAAGGGGCTAAAAATAGTCTGGATATATGGGATTTCTTCACCCTTAAGCTGTTTTCTAACTTGTCTTGCTAACAGTATAGTTTTTCCATGGTTACCAAAGTAGCCTGGAAGTGGTTCTAATTCTGTCCACTCCTTTGGATCATCAATAGCAAACTTTCTTTCAAATACAGGCTTATCCTTAGTGCAGTAAAAAGTACAGCTTAGTCCATAGTCATGAGCGCCGTAGTTTCCAAATGGCATCAGCTTAATGAAATCTAGGTCATAACTATGGGCTTGTTGTATTTGAACTTCTGCCAGTTCAACAGGGTCCTGATCTACATGAGGTACGTGGTACCACATACCGAAGGGTACTCTATCAACATCCTGCTTTTTTATGGCTGCCATTACCCTTTCTTTTTTTGTCATCATTTCCATAATAATTCTTCCTTTCTTAATATATAGCTAAGAATCATCAGTTAGTTACATTCTTCTCTTTTTTGAATATCCTCTTAATATCTCCCCAGAATGGCGATATTAGGAATAACAAGTCTACTGCAAGTAAAGCTAAAGCTAAAGGTGTAAATGCTACAGAGGCCAGATTTCCGCCTGTGAGCAACAAAGTTCTTCTGAAATGTATTTCGGTGTTTTTACCTAATACAAATGCCAATACAAAAGGTGCCATAGGTATATCAGCTTTAACCATATAGAAGCCAATAATACCAAATATGATTATTAAGAAGTTATCAAATGCTAAATTACGGTATGTGTAAGCACCTAATATGCAAAGGGCTCCAACTATGGGTATCAATATATTTTTAGGTACTTTAGTTACCTTTGCGTATATAGGAGCACCAAACAATCCAATCAAAAGAATAAAGAAGTTAGCCATAATTAAACCAAAGAACAATCCATAGGCTGTCTCTGGGTTTCTAGTGAACAACTGAGTTCCTGGAGCCAATCCATGTATAAGAAGACCACCAAGGAAAAGTGCTGATGTTCCGTTTCCGGGAATTCCTAATGTTAAAAGAGGAACCAAGGAACCGCCAACAACAGCATTGTTTGCAGCGGAAACTGTAGCAAGACCTTGTTCATTCCCTTTACCGAAAGTCTCTGGATGTTTGTCACCTTTTTTAGCTAAGTTATAGCTTATACCAGCGGCAACTGTCGTTCCTGCACCTGGTATAATACCTACCACTGTACCTATGATTGAAGCTCTAATATTATTAAACAGCATAGACAAATGGTCTTTTATTGAGAGGAAAGGAGAACCCTTCATAGATGATTTGTCTATGGAGATGGTCTCACTTTTGTCTGCTGCCAGTGCCAGTACCTGAGATACAGCAAACATACCTAATACTACAGGCAACAATGGCAACTCATCATATATAGGTTTGATTCCAAAGTTCAATCGGCTCAAACCAGTAATGCCATCCATACCAATCATGGTGCATAAGAAACCTAAACATGCACTTATAAGCCCTTTAAGCATACCGCCCTTTACAAGACCAAGTATGATTATAAGACCCATTAGTGTTGTAAGGAACAATTCCCAAGGTCCAAACTTTATTGCTATTTGAGCTAATGGAGGTGCTATGAACAACAATGCAAAGGATCCAATCATACCACCGATAAAAGCACTGAAGGTTGTAATACCAATAGCTCTTAAGCCTTCACCTCTTACCGTCATCGGATATCCGTCTAAAGTCATAAACAATGAATCTGAGGTTCCCGGGGTATTTATTAATACAGCAGTTATATTTCCTCCATAGGATCCAGTTACATATATTGCTCCCAGTGTAATAAGGCCTGTAACAGGCTCCAAATTAAAAGTTAAGGGTAAGAATATAGCGATGCCCGTATCAGCCGACATTCCTGGTAGAGCACCTAGAATGGAACCAACCAAAGCACCTATCGTCATCCATAATAAGTTTTCAAAAGTACATGCTTCCAAAGCATACTGAAAAAACTCCATATATTACACCCCTCGTATAGAAATTATCCTAGCAACATGGGTAGCAGCATTCCTTCAGGTATCTGCATCCCAAGAATCAAATCAAAGAACAAATATACCAATAATGGCATCACAATAGAAATTGTAAGCATGAGTTTTTTTCTTCTCTGGCCCAGCACCCACATAGTTATATAGAGATAGAAGGGTGTTGCTAAATAGAAACCCACTGCTTCTATTAAAGCAACATATGCAACTAGAAAAGCAGCCATCAGCATAGCCATCTTTGTGCCTGTAAAATCAAGTTCTTCCTGCTTTCCCCACTTGAAATAAGTCTTTAATAATAGAATGGTTGCCAACACTATTGCAAAAATACTTATTGCCACAGGAAACATTCTTGAGCCAGGATCCTTTATCT
>JAAYMO010000156.1 GCA_012521375.1 Clostridiales bacterium | reverse complement strand
TATTACTTCTGTTGTTTTAAAGTATATCATTTATTCCAGTATTTTGTCGATATAGTTCATAATTTGCATAATAAAGACCGGCAAAGCTGCCGGCCTAGTTATAATTCTATGGTCTCCAAATATGCCATAATGCATTATTTCGTCCTCTCGCAAATACATCCAGCCTGTTTCCTCCCCAAGATACTGCTGCAGGCTCTGATGTTATTACGCCTCCAAGGGACTGCCAACCGCTCCATCTTGTACCGTTCCAAGTTCTCATCAAAAGGTCTCCTCTAGGTCCTTGTGCAAAGACCTCCAGTCTGTTTACTCCAGTAGATGAAGCAGCAGGGCCTGAATTTATCGCGCCTCCGCCTAAGTCTTCCCAGTTACTCCATCTTGTTCCGTCCCACCATTTATGCCACAATGATTGGTTCTGTCCCCTTCCGAAGACATCTATTCTGTTTGGACCCCAGGATACTGCAGCTGGAGCTGAAGTCAATACACCACCAAGGTCCTCCCAGTCACTCCAACGAGTTCCATCCCACCATTTGTGCCATAGGGCATTGTTCTGTCCTCTTGCAAATACATCCAGTCTATTGGGAGCCCAAGAGGCCACCGCTGGTGCTGATGTCAGTACACCACCAAGGTCTTCCCATTCACTCCAACGAGTTCCGTTCCACCATTTATGCCATAAGGCATTATTTTGCCCCCTTGCAAAAACATCTATCCTATTTGGACCCCAGGATACTGCTGCAGGAGAAGAGGTCAATACACCACCTAAATCCTCCCACTGACTCCACCTGCGTCCATCCCACCATATATGCCATAGAGACTGATTCTGTCCTCGGGCAAATACATCCAGTCTATTGGGCTGCCAGGAAGCTACTGCCGGTGCAGATGTCAATACCCCACCTAGATTCTCCCATTGGCTCCAACCGGTGACCGGAGGAGTTGGTGGAGTTGGTACCTGATCGCTGATATTCTCCAGTATGAACCTGATGATATCTCTGAATATCTGATTGATTCGGTTATTGGGCACTCCAAATCCTCTCAATGTAGTGAATACCCACGGCATATCTCTTCTCATATCATTTAGTATCTGATTTGTCTTACCAGGTATTGCTCCTGCATAATTTCCTTGGTTTCGCAATACATAGACTACTATACTCCTGAAAATGTTCTGTACTATCGCTCTTGGAACTCTATATCTCTGGAGTTCAGTGTAATAATTGTCAAACTGCCTGTTTATCAGATTCATCATCCTGTTGATCTCTTGGGGGGTTTGTCTTGTAAAATCATTGTCATCAAAGTAGTCATAATAATCAAAGAAGTCATCATCAAAATAGTCGTCGTCAAAATAATCGTTGTAATCATCATCAAAATAATCATTGTAATCATCCATATCATATGGGAATACATATGGATTTCTTGCATCATAAAAAGGGCACTCATGGTTTGGATTCATAGGACATTTCACATATATCAACCTTCCTCCATAAAAAGTCATTACATTATATGCAATAATTTAATAGAAGGTTAATACTAACTTACTGTTCAAAGCTGCTTTCTGATATAGAGTATTTATTGAGAAAAATCAATCCTATCAATATGGCAACAGCCGCTACAGGACCTCCAAGTTGTATTCCCAAAGGCCTTTCAGCACTATATCCGAAATATCTAAAAAGCAGTGGTGTAACAAATGAAGATAATCCTATAACAATTTTTATTACCAGACCTTGGGCACCGAAGAACATCCCTTCTCTCCTCTGGCCTGTTTCTTTTCCGTCTAACTCAGCTATATCAGCTATCATAGCGTTTGGTATGACAAATATTACAGAAAGAGGTATCCCGGCCAGTATCACTATTACAAAGGCTAAATTGTAGGGCAGTATGGTGCCGAAGAATGCTGTTAGAAAAAGAATAATTGCAAAAAGTACAGAAGTGGCCATCAACACATTTTTCTTGCCGAATTTTAATACAAACTTTGGAAGCAATGGTGTGAATAACAAAGCTGCTATAAAAGCTCCTGCAATCATAAAGCCTGAATACTCCGGTGGGGCGCCCATTAAAACTTCTGTTATATAGGGCATAGTAATGGTCAATGTATTTATACCGAACCAAACTGATATATAAGAAATGAGATAATATGCAAAGTTTCTGTTAGTTAAGGTAGTTTTCACAGATTCAAACAATCCTATGGTAGGAAGTGTATCCTGCTGTGATAAATCTTCTTTCACAAAAATAGGTGTTAGTATAATGGTTAAGAAGCCAATTATGCCAAGTACTACTCCCATAATCCTGAAACCGTACATGTTCATTATAACTCCGGAGCCTGCTTCGGCTATCATTACCCCTGCTATCTGAGTAAAGCCCTGCATGGTGGTAACCTTTATTCTATCCCTGCTGGTTTTGGATATCTCATTGATGAGGGCTAAATAGGGTGCAACAACTATAGTAAAAAATATGAAAAATAATGATAACATTACAGATAGATATATAAAATTTATGATGGATTCATGGGCTACTGGAGGAAACCATATGAGTATAAAGGTTAGCGCCAAAGGCAGTGAACCGTATAAAATAAAGGGTATCCTTCTGCCAAGTTTGCTTCTTGTTTTATCCGAGTAATAAGCCACCATAGGATCAGCTATTCCGTCAAATATTCTTCCAATCACCATGGTCAAACCAATCAAGGTAACAGGTATCAATATCTTTAGACCTGTTGTGTTGCTTTCAGGCGGAGTATAAAAATACTGATACCACTTGACTGTTGTTTGAGTAAATATAGATATGCCCAAATATCCCATGGCATACATGAACATAACCAAATTCTTGCTTCTTTTCATTGTTTAACCCCCTTTGTATGTACTTATATAATAATCCTTCTCAAATCGAGGATTTATGTCTCCCACATACTCATCATTTTCTCTCAGTATATAGAGGGCTTCAATATCTAATTTTGCTGTTATCACATTGTTTCCTTCATGACTTCTTGAGATTGCTATGAGCCCATTTTTATTTTTGGTCAAATTTACAGGTGCAAAAATGCCGGCTTTTCCTGTAAAATGCATTCCAAAGAGCCATCCATTCAAGGATGGCTTTATACCATAGACATAGGATTCCTGAACCCTTGGCCAAATACCTCGCAATGCTCTATAGAGGTTATATTCTTCATTATTGGCAATGGGCAGGATCACCATATCGCAGCCCAGATTCCTTGCAAGTCTGAATGTCTCATAGTATGTGGCATCCATGCATACAGGGCAGCAAACCCTGCCTATCTCTAAGTCAAAGGCCTTCAATTCTCTACCTCTCGTTAGACCAAGCTGTTCCTCAAAGTCTGTGAGATGAAGTTTCATCTGAGTTCCCAGTATCTCGCCTTCTGGAGATATTACAGAGCCTCCATTGTACAAACTTTTTCCTTCCCTTATAAAATAGCTGCCGGTATAGATATATAGACCGTATTTTCTCGCCAAAAGGCACATTATTAACTCTATTGCTTCTTGTATAGGCTTTGATAAAGAGTAAAAAATATCATGGATCAGCTTATTTCCTTTTCCTGAACCCTCTTCCCCAGATGTGCCT
>JAAYMO010000155.1 GCA_012521375.1 Clostridiales bacterium | reverse complement strand
GGATGATGTGCTTGATGTTTGGAAAAGTATGAAGTTTAAAGTGTTATGTTAACTATGATTATTGATGGGGCGAACAGTGACTTTAGTCACTGATTTAATACAATAATAATTGTACAAGGAGGTGAAAAAATGGCGGTTAAGATAAGACTTAGAAGAATGGGAGCGAAAAAGGCACCTTTTTATAGAGTTGTAGTTGCCGATTCAAGATCTCCAAGAGATGGCAAGTTTATTGAAGAAATAGGCTATTATAATCCTATAACTGAGCCATCTGTAATAAAAATTGATGCCGAAAAAGCGAAAAAGTGGTTAGCTAATGGAGCTCAACCTTCAGATACAGTTAAATCACTTTTGAAAAAGACAGGGATAATTGAATAATATTCTATTGGGAGTGTTGATTTTGAGAGATTTAGTTGAAGTCATTGCAAAGGCTCTAGTTGATAAACCTGAAGAGGTAAAGGTCAGGGAGATAAAAGGAGATAAATCCATAATTATAGAGCTAAGTGTTGCTCCCGAAGATGTAGGGAAAGTTATTGGCAAACAAGGCAGAATTGCAAAGGCAATAAGAACTGTTGTAAAATCAGCAGCTGCTAAAACTGATAAAAAAGTAATTGTGGAAATACTATAATATGGAGGACTGATTTACCTCCATATTATAACCTGTAAAGGTGAAAGTTTATGTTAGAATATATTACCATTGGTCAAATTGTTAATACTCACGGGATTAAAGGGGAAGTAAAAGTTTATCCATTAACAGATAACATTAAAAGATTTGACTTGGTAAAACAGGTTTATATTGATGAAGATAATGAATTGATAACCTTAGATGTAATTAATGTTAAATACCTGAAGAATATGGTGATAATTAGATTTAAAGGTATCAATGATGTTGATTCTGCTGAGACTTTGAGGAATAAGTATATAAAGGTTCATAGAAAAGATACTGTTAAGTTGCCTAAGGATTCGTATTTAATATGTGATTTGATAGGTCTTAAAGTTATGACAGAATCAGGAGAGGTTTTAGGTAAGGTTGCAGAAATATTAAAAACTGGTAGTAATGATGTATTCGTAGTAAGATCTGAAAATAAAGAGATTTTGATACCTGGTTTAAAAAGTATATTTAAGAAAATTGATATTGAGAATAAGATAATAATTGTTGAACTGCTGGAAGGTTTGGTATAGATGAGATTTGATATCATCACATTGTTTCCTGATATGTTTGAAGCTGTTTTGGGGGTCAGCATTATAGGTAGAGCCAGAAACGCTGGTTTACTGGATTTGTATTTTCATAATTTAAGAGACTATTCTCAAGACAAGCATAAGAGAGTAGATGACTACCCTTATGGAGGAGGCTTGGGAATGGTATTAAAGTGTGAGCCAATATTTTCTGCAGTAGAGTCAATTAATGAAAAATTAGACAGCAAAGCTCATGTGGTTCTTATGAGTCCAAAAGGAAAAACTTTTTCCCAGAGCATTGCAGAAGAAATGTTGAATTACAAAAACATTATAATAATATGTGGGCATTATGAAGGCGTAGATCAGCGAGTAGTTGATGTATTAGTTGATGAAGAAATATCTTTAGGAGATTTTATTCTTACAGGTGGCGAGATAGCAGCCATGGCTATAGTGGATGCTACAGCAAGGTTAATACCGGGGGTATTAAAGGAAAAAGAATCTTATGAAGTAGAAACTTTCAATAACGGATTGCTAGAGTATCCCCAATATACCAGACCAGCAGAATTCAGAGGCATTAAGGTGCCTGATGTATTACTTTCAGGACATCATGAAAATATTGAAAAATGGAGAAAATATCAGTCCATAAAGGAAACTTTTTTAAAAAGGCCTGACTTACTAAATAGAGCTAATTTAACTGAAGAAGAGCAAGAAATTCTTGAACAAATATTTGAAGAAGAAAAATAAATCACTATTTTTATTGCTTATAATATATGCATATGTTATAATTTCAATGTTAAAACGGGCGTTCCGCTATCATGGGATATGAACGTCTATGAGGGAAGGAGGGACAACATGGATCTTATTAAGATGATTGAAAGCGAACAAATGAAAAAAGATTTGCCACAATTTAATGTAGGCGATACAGTCAGGGTTTTTGTTAAAGTTGTTGAAGGTTCGCGTGAAAGATTACAGGCTTTTGAAGGTTTAGTATTAAAAAAGCAAGGCGGCGGACTTACAGAAAGTTTTACAGTCAGAAGAGTTGCTTATGGAGTGGGTGTTGAAAGAACTTTCCCGATTCATTCACCTAGAATTGATAGAATTGAAGTAGTTAGAAGAGGTAAAGTGAGAAGAGCTAAGCTTTACTACATGAGACAACGAACTGGAAAAGCAGCTAAGGTTAAAGAAGTGCTATATTAGGCTATAAGATTCAGAATGTTATTCTTATAAAGCTAACAGATAATAGGGGGCTGATTTATATATCAGCCCTTTATTGATATATAAATGAAGTGTAATAAACCTTGGAGAGTGGTAGTAATGGATATACAATGGTATCCTGGTCATATGGTTAAAGCAAAGCGGAAAATTAGAGAAGAACTGAAATTGGTAGATATTGTAATAGAATTGCTGGATGCTAGAATTCCTATTAGCAGTAGAAATCCTGATGTAGATGTTATAGTGGGAGATAAAAAGAGGATTGTTGCTCTAAATAAGAGCGATATGGCAGATCCTAGTACAAATCTGAAATGGAAAAAATATTTTGAAAAAAAAGGGATTCCTGCTATACTGGTAAATTCTATAAAGGGTACAGGCATAAAAGAGATTTTTGCAGTGAGTAAAGAATTGATGAAAGATGAAATTGAAAAATTACAGAAAAAAGGATTGCTTAATAAAACTATAAGAGCCTTGGTTATGGGAGTACCTAATGTTGGAAAGTCAACCCTGATAAATAAAATGGCAAAAAGAAGTATTGCCCAGACTGGTGATAGGCCAGGCATAACAAAATCCAAACAATGGATAAAAGTCAGTAAAAATTTTGAACTGTTAGATACACCTGGAATATTATGGCCGAAATTTGAAGATGAAAAAGTTGGTCTACACCTTGCTTTTACAGGAGCCATAAAGGATGAAATATTGGATATTGAAGAGTTATCAAGAAAATTTATGTTAAAGGCTATAAAAGAATTTCCCGATAAGATTAATAAAAGATATAATGTGGAATTGGACTCTAATGATGTAGATTCTATAATTAATATAATTGGGAGGAAAAGAGGTTGTATCTTACCGGGTGATGAGATAGATATGAAAAGGACGGCTTCATTAATACTAGATGATTTTAGAAGCGGGAGAATAGGTCTTATCTCCTTGGAAAAACCGGAAGATATACTCTAAATGAATATGACTATGAAAATAAAGTATGATGAAAAGGAAAAGCAAAGATTAGAACAAATGCTACTATATGAATCACAATGTTTTAACGCTGGGTATAAGTATGTTGCAGGTATCGATGAAGCAGGAAGAGGACCTTTAGCAGGTCCAGTTGTGGCAGCAGCTGTTATACTTGACCCAAGCATAAAAATGCCGGGTATAAAGGACTCAAAGAAGCTGTCAGAAAACAAACGCCAATATTTATATGAAGAGATATGTTCCAAAGCAATTTCAATAGGGATAGGTATAGTTGATGAAAACATAATTGATGAAATAAATATTAAGCAAGCCACACTTCTGGCTATGAAAAACGCGGTCAAAGATTTAAAAATTAAACCAGATTTTCTATTGATAGATGCAGAAAAATTAGAAGATATGGATATACCTCAATTGTCTATTACAAAAGGAGATGCTTTATGTCTATCAATTGCTGCAGCATCTATTATAGCAAAAGTAAAAAGGGATAAGATACTCATAGAATATGATGAAAAGTATCCTGAGTATGGTTTTAGAAAACATAAAGGATATGGTACAAAACTTCATATAGAATGTATTAGAAAATTTGGTTTGTTACCTATACATAGAAAGAGCTTTACAAAAAACATTTAGTTGGTGATATCGTGAGGATCAAATTAGATGGAAAAGTGAATGAAACTTTTAAAAAATATAATGAGTTTTTCATCTCTTTAAAAGTAGGCGATGTGCTAAAGGGTAAAGTTACTGATAAAAATGGAAACATGATAACAATTAAAACACCAACACAAAAATTTATTAAAGCTTTACTTGAAACGAATATTTGGATTGAAAATAATAGTGCCGTTGAATTGATTATAACAAATATAGATGATGGGAAAGTATATGCTAAGCTATTAACAATGAATAATAAAAATAACACAGCAAATAGTGGAATAGAAAGTATATTAAAAAGTTTAAGTTTGAATATATCGGAAGAGAATTTAGAGATTTGTAAAGCTCTTATAAAATATAATCAGCCGATTAATAGGGAAATCATAGAATATATAAATTATTTGCTAAAAACAATCCAATCTTTTAATAATGACACTATAAAAAAAGCATTAAAGCTTTTGTTTTGTGAAAAAGATGTAATTAACATGCCTTTACATGATATAAATAGTGTATTCTATAGTGTTAAAGATGATGAGTTAACAAATTTTGAACATTTTTTTGAACGAGACATGAATTTTACTCATGATTTTGACAAAACCATGAGTAAAATTCTAAACCATATTTTTGATTATTATGAAATAAAAGATAATGTTAAAGAAGTTCTTAAAGGACTTATAAATGATACGATGAATATAGTAATGACTACAAAAGAAACCGATCTAGAAACAATTATATTGATGTTATCAAAAGGCATTGAAGTTACACCTCGCAATATAATGGTTTATAACTTAATAAATAAAAAGAACTCATTGTTAACCAAAAGTTTAGAATACTTGATTGAGTGCTTAAGGGATTACAAAGATGAAAATTTGAAATTTATTAAAGCTAAATTTGATGAATGCTATTTTAGACCAAATGAAATAAACGTAAGAAGCATTAATTATAAGATGAATGAGCTTATAAAACTGCTATCTGAACTTGAATACATATTAAAACAAAAAAATTATGTTGGGTTTGAGGTAAGGGAAAGCATATCAAATATCAAAGAAATTATAAATCTTGTAGAAGCATTTAATAGTGATTTTAATTATTTATATATTCCTATTATGATAAATAACAATAAAACTGATGTTGAAATTTTCATATTTGAAAGAAATAACAAAAGAAAAAAGATTGAAGCCTCAAATGCAAATATAATAATCAGCTTAAATATGCCAAACATAGGGTATATTGAAAGCCATATTAAGATAAAAAAGGACGCTTTGAATATAGTTTTTAAGTCAGAAGATAAAGCTGTAACAGATATGATAAAACATTATAGCTTTAGGTTAAAAGAAATATTTGAGAATAAGGGATACAAAAAAGTAACTATTGCATCTATAAACAATAACAAAAGAAAAGCAAATGTTTTATCTGTCAATGGTATGGTCAATCCGTATATAAAAAATGATTATTATAGTATAGATGTGAGGATATAATGGGTGAGAAAAAAAGAAAAATAAAAAAAGCTGTTGCATTATCATATAAAGAAACAGATCCAGCACCTATAGTGACAGCTATGGGGAAAGGAGCAATTGCAGATAAAATAATAGATGCTGCAAAAAGGTACAACATTCCTGTATTTTATGATGATAATATAGTTGAAGAACTTTTAAAAATTGAAATCGGAAGCCAAATACCGCCTGAGCTATATATAGTTGTTGCTGAAGTCCTTTCTTTTATTTCATATATAGATAAAAAAAAGGGGAATGAAAATGAGGGACAATAAGAGATTGGGAGGAATTGGGGAAAAAGTTGCAATTGAATATCTCAAAAAACAAGGCTATCATATTATAGAGACCAATTTTAAGTGTAAACAAGGGGAAATCGATATAATAGCAGCTGATGATGATATAATTGTTTTTATTGAAGTGAAAACTAGAAGTTCAGATGTTTATGGTCAGCCTAGTGAAGCAGTAAACTATTATAAGCAGAGGAAAATAGTTCAAGTAGCATTGACATATTTAGCTAAAAGAAATCTTTTTAATTGGATGAGTCGTTTTGACGTAGTTGAAGTAATAATGGAACAAACTGATAAAATTGCTAATATCAATTTAATAAAAAATGCTTTTGAATATAGTGGAAAGTATGGGTATTAAGCGTGTTCAAATATAGAGGAGTTGTACATATGTTGCTGAAGAATGCTCTTGTTATCTCTCATAGAATAATTAAAAAAGTAGTAATGCCTGGAGATATTGTAGTTGATGCTACAGCTGGTAACGGTAATGATACACTTTTTCTGGCCAATCTGGTAGGAGATGCGGGAAAAGTATATGCTTTTGACATACAAGATACAGCTATAGAAAATACAAGAAAAAAGCTTATAGATAATGATAAATATAATAATGTAAAGTTAATTAAGGATAGCCATGAAAATATGGATAGGTATGTGCCTGATGGCGTTAAAGCAGTAATGTTTAATTTAGGATATTTACCGGGAGGGGACCATTCAATAGGAACTAAGCCATCGAGTACTATAAGAGCATTAGAGAAAGCTTTATCCCTTCTTAAACCAAATGGCATAATAACCATGGTAGTTTATTATGGAGGAGACAGCGGCTTTGATGAAAAGGAAGCCGTAATGGAATATGTGAAAACGATAGATTACAAAAAAGCAACTGTTTTGGTTCATGAATTTGCAAATCAGATTAACTGTCCTCCTATCGCAATTTGTATAGAAAAATGTAAATAATGGGAATAAAAGCAATGTAAAATAATCTGTGTAATTGAGAAAAAATGCTTTTTTCTGGTAAGAATTTAAGATGAAAAAACGGAAAGGAGCGTTTTCTATGTTAATGTTAGCAAAAGTTGAAAAGTATCTTTAAAACCAAATAAAAAGAGACTATAACAAAAATAGCAAAGCTATCATTTGATGCTACAGTCTCCTCAAGAAAATCACATTGGGAAAATATATTTACGTTGTGATATATTTCTGTCTAATGAATTTTAACGAATAAATCAAAAAATTAATAGAAATTAAAATTAAATTAAAAATCTTAAGTCTCTAAATGCCAAAGTTTAATTCTTGTCATTAAAAGTGAAATTGAATCTTAAAAGCACAGAATTATTTACGGTCTCCTATAAAGTTGCTTTTAGTTTGATTTTACCTATTTATTACTATATGCCTTGATTCCTTTGGCAAGAATATCCATAGCTACTGTTAAATCTTCTTCTTTTAGGATATATGCCAATCTTACTTCATCTTTCCCTAATCCTGGAGTAGCATAGAAACCTGCAGCTGGAGCTACCATTGTAGTAGCATTATTTACATTGAAATCAGTAAGCATCCATTTTGCAAAATCTTCCGCATCATCTATAGGAAGCTTCGCAACTACATAGAATGCGCCCATAGGTTTTTCACATACAACACCAGGAATGTTTAACAGCGCATTATAAACTATATCTCTTCTCTTTTGATATTCTTTATTTACTTCTTGGAAATATTCTTTAGTAGTGTTAATTAATGAAGTAGCGCCTAACATCTCAATTGTAGCAACACATAACCTGGCTTGAGCAAATTTCATTATAGTCTTCATGAAGTCTTTGTTTTTTGAACATACGCAGCCGATTCTCGCGCCACATGCACTATATCTTTTAGATATACTGTCACAAATTATTACTCTATCTCGAATTTCTGGAATATGCATTAAACTTGTAAATTCTAGTCCGTCGTATACAAATTCTCTATAAACCTCATCACCAATTAGGAAAATATCATGTTCCAAAGCAATTTCTCCCAGCATTTTAAGTTCACCTTTAGTGTAAACTGTTCCTGTTGGGTTGCATGGATTTGAAATCATAATAGCTCTTGTATTTGGTTTTATCAGACTTTTTATGTATTCTTTGCTTGGTAAATGGAATCCTTCTTCTGCTTTCGTAGTTATAGGCTTGATTACCAATCCGGCTTCGCAGGCGAAACCATTATAATTAGCATAGAAGGGTTCTGGTACAAGCACTTCATCACCTGGATCTCCTATTGCCATTAAGGATAAAATTATAGCTTCACTTCCCCCGTAAGTAATAATAATTTCATCTTGTTCGAAATCGATATTACACTTTTCATAATACTTTTTAAATGAATCAATTAGCTTAATATCGCCTTGAGATAATGCATATTCTAATACTGGTGCATCAAAATTTCTAATAGCTTCAAAAAATAATTCCGGAGTTTTAATATCAGGTTGACCAATATTAAGATGATATACTTTTATGCCATTCTTTTTTGCTTCTTGTGCAAAAGGAACAAGCTTTCTAATAGGTGACGCAGGCATAAGCTCTGCTCTTTTTGAAAGACTTAGCAATTAACTCCCTCCCCTAATAAAATATCAATTTGATAATATCATAATTTTTATAAAATTTAAATAATATTAGAAATATTTATTAATCAAAATAAAACTATTTATTGACATGGAATTTAATTATCATTGACAATATTTTCAATAAATAATAGAATAAAAATATATAAAGTAAAGGATGCGGTTTTATTGAGTTTTGAATATGAAGTACTGAAGAAAAAGCTAAAAGAAAAAGGCTTCAAAATGACACCTCAAAGAAAGTCTATAATTGATGTCATTGTGACGAATCAAGGCAACCATCTAAGTGCGGAAGAGATATATGAATTGGTTAAGAATAGCTGCTCTAATATTGGTCTGGCAACAATATATAGGACATTGCAAATTCTGGACGATATTGGTGTCATATATAAAAATAATTTTGATGATGGTAAGAGCAGATATGAATTATATCAGGATGAGGATCATCAGCATCATCATTTAATATGCATCAAGTGCTCTAGAGTAGTAGAAGTAGAGGAAGATTTGCTAGAACAGCTGGAAGATGAAGTAGAAAGAAAATATGATTTTTTTATTTTGAATCATAAGCTAAAGTTTTTTGGATACTGTAATCAATGCAGAGAATAGAGTATTGTAAGTTATTGCAATACTTTTTTCAATTGATAAAAAAATAATATTAGTAAATAATATTAGTGCGAGTAATAGAAAGGAAGTATGATTTTTGGCTAGTACTAAAACAAAATTGAAACTTATTCCACTAGGTGGAATGCAAGAGATTGGAAAAAATATGCTTGTAGTTGAGTATAACAATAGTATAGTAGTTATCGATTGCGGACTTATGTTTCCAGATGAAGGTATGCTTGGTATTGATCTAGTGATACCTGATATAAGTTATTTGGTGAAGAATAAAGAAAAAATAAAAGGAATAATTCTTACGCATGGGCACGAAGATCATATTGGAGCATTGCCTTATGTACTTAGGCAAATCAATGTGCCATTATATGGAACCAAGCTAACTTTAGGTTTGGTAGAGAATAAATTGAAAGAGCATACTTTGCTTCCAGATGTATCAATGAATATTATAAAGCCTAAAGATGTGATAAAGCTTGGTGATTTTGAAGTTGAATTTATTAAAACAAACCATAGCATTGCCGATTCAGTAGCTTTAGCGATTCATACACCTGTTGGAATTATTGTTCATACAGGTGACTTTAAAATTGATTATCAGCCAATAGATGGTGAACTCATCGACCTTCATCGATTTGCTGAACTAGGCAAAGAAGGGGTTCTGGTAATGTTATCTGATAGTACCAATGTGGAAAGAGAAGGGTATTCTATGTCAGAAAGTACTATGGGAAACAGTTTTTCAGAACTCTTCAGCAATGCAAAAAACAGGATTTTAGTTGCTACCTTTGCTTCAAATATTCATAGAATACAGCAGATTATCAATGCATCCATAAATTCTGGTAGAAAAGTTGCAATATCAGGGCGTAGTATGGTCAATGTGATAAATGTGGCTTCTGAATTAGGATATTTGACTATACCTGACAATGTTATCATAGATATTGATAGTATAGATAAATATCCAGCTAATAAAATAACAATTATTACTACAGGAAGCCAAGGTGAAGCAATGTCAGCACTAACTAGGATGGCATCATCTAGCCATAGAAAAGTAGATATTATGCCAGGAGATACTGTTATTATTTCTGCAACACCTGTACCTGGTAATGAGAAACTTGTTTCCAGAGTCATAAACCAATTGTTTAAAAGAGGTGCTGATGTGATATATGAAGCCCTTGCAGATGTTCATGTGTCTGGCCATGCTTACCAGGAAGAGCTTAAGCTATTATTAGCCCTTGTAAAGCCTGAGTACTTTGTACCAGTCCATGGAGAATATAGACATTTGATTCAACATGCACAGCTTGCAGAAAAAATGGGGATACCGAAAGAAAAGATATTTATTGTTGATAATGGAACTGTTATAGAGTTTACCAAAGGCAAGGGAAGAATCAATGGTACTGTAATGGCAGGCAGTGTTTTAGTTGACGGATTGGGTGTCGGTGATGTAGGCAATATAGTTCTTAGAGATAGGAAACATTTATCACAAGATGGCCTTATTGTAGTTGTGGTAACTTTAAGTAAAGAATCAGGCAGTGTTGTAGCTGGACCTGATATTATTTCAAGGGGATTTGTATATGTCCGGGAATCAGAAGATTTGATGGAAGAAGCTAGAGCTGTAATAAAAGAAGCATTAATGGAGTGTGAAGAGAAGAGGATCACAGAATGGGGGACAATAAAAACTTATATTAAAGATAATTTAAAAGAATTTATATATCAAAAAACCAAGAGAAACCCTATGATACTTCCCATTATAATGGAGATTTAAAGGCTTCCGTTGGAAGCCTTTATTACTGATATAAAATATTTATATTAGTGTTTGGGAGTGAAATAAAATGAATGATAAAGTATTTGCTATTGTAAATCCAATATCAGCCAATGGTGCTACAGGTAAACAATGGCCGTATTTTGAAAAAGTAATAAGAGACTCTGGAATTCATATGGATTATGTATATACAGATTATCCTATGCATGCTAAAGAATTGGCTAATGATGCTATTAGATCGGGATATAACATCATATTATCAGTCGGTGGTGACGGCACGATGAATGAGGTATTGAATGGTTTCTTTTCAGATCATAAATTAATCGATGAAAACACTGCTTTAGCCATATTTTCAAGGGGGACAGGCTGTGATACTATAAGAACCATCGGCATACAAAAAGATGTGGAGTCTATTATACAAGTCATAAAAATGAAAAAAACTGAAAGATTTGATGTAGGATTAGTAGAATTTACTGATTATTATGGTAGTAAAACAGAAAGGTTTTTTCTAAATGTATCAGATGTGGGATTAGGTGGAGAGACTACATATAGAGTTAATAAAAATTCTAAGGCACTTAAAGGTTTTTTATCTTTTTTAATTGGTGCTTTAACTACTATAATAACTTATAAAAATAAAGATTTTGAAGTAACTATAGATGACCTAGAAATAAATAAAAGACTTAATAGCATTATAATAGCAAATGGCAAGTATTTTGGCGGTGGTATGAAAATCGCGCCTATGGCAAAAATGGATGATGGATATTTTGATATAATAATCATTGAAGATATAAATAAATTAGAACTACTTTTAAATTTTCCTAAAATATATAAAGGTGACCATCTAAGCCATCCTAAAGTTAAATGTTATAGAGGGAAAAATATTCTTGTTAATGCAAAACAAAAAGCCCTTATTGAAGTAGATGGAGAACAGCCAGGAATAATAGGAGCAAAGTTTCATATCTTACCCAAAAAGTTAAAACTATTAATTGGAGAATAAGAGAGGAGTTTATATGAGCACAAAATACTTAGCTAAAGCATCTTTTATAGCAGCTATATATGTTGTATTAACAGTAATTTTAGGAGAATTTTCTTATGGACCAATACAGTTTAGAATAGCTGAAGCACTTGTCATGTTGCCTTTAGTTGAACCATCAGCAATCATGGGTGTAACAGTTGGTTGTATGATAGCTAATATTTTTGGAGGTTATGGACCTATAGACATATTTGGCGGAAGTGCTATTACATTGATTGCGGCATATATTACAAGTAAAGCTCCAAATAAGTTTTTAGGTGCTATACCACCTATAGTACTAAATGCTCTTATTGTATCTTTATGGGTTAGTAAGGCTACAGGTATTCCATATTCAATAATTGTAATTAATATTGCATTAGGAGAAGCTATTGCTGTTGGAATGTTAGGAATGTTGGTCCTTTCTGCATACTCAAAATATATTAAAGGAAAAAAGTAATATTGTAATAGCAGAAATGTAAATGTTCAATATATTTTGTTAGTATTGCTTGCCTCAATAGCTGGAAATGGGTCTAGAATAATGTCTTGAACTTATAATCAAGTTACACCTTAATCTATAATAGTGGGAAAAAGATATTAAATTCAAGTTTTGGAGCTAAAATGAGAAAAGGATAAAGTCTTGTCAAAAAATGCAGCAAGTTATATAATTATAAAGGATTAACTTAAAAGAGGTAGGATAAATTATCAATAATTTTATTCTCTCTATAATGCCTCTTTATGAATTTCTGAGAGGTGCAGATACATGCAAAGGAAAAGAGTGATAATTCAACTGTTAATACTGCTATTTTTTATAGTCGCTGCAGTATTTTTTTACTATAATAATTCTTTAAAGCCAGTTGCAAGCTTTGAAAATAGTAAAACTATTTCTATAACAATTCCAAATGGAGCAAACTCAAAAAAGATTGGAGAAATACTTGAAAACAATGATATAATCAGAAATAAAAACGTTTTTATAATATATAGTAAAATGAATGATTTAGATAGTAAATATAGAGCCGGAACTTATGAAATCAACAATTCTTTAAGTGTAAAAGATATTTCTGAAATATTGCTCAGCGGTAAAGGGTTCAGCGAAACTATAAGATTTACTATCCCAGAGGGCTATGAAATCAGAATGATAATTGATAGGTTAGTCGAGTTGGGATTAGGAGAAAGAGAGAATTATGAAAAAATTCTAGAAGAAGCAGATTTTGATTACAACTTTTTGGTTAATATTGATAGGCAAGAAGCAAAACTGGAAGGATATTTATTCCCAGATACTTATGAAGTCTATAAGAATACAAAGGAAAGAGATATAATAGATAAAATGCTTAAACGATTTAATGAAGTATTTAATGATGATTACAAAAGAAGAGCTGAAGAGCTTGATATGACGATAGATGAGATTATTACCCTTGCATCTATTATCGAAAGAGAAGCAAAAACAGATGAGGACAGGAAGTTAATATCATCGGCTTTTCATAATAGATTGAAAAATAATATGTATCTTCAGTCATGTGCTACAGTTCAATATATATTGAAAGAAAGAAAGGAAAATCTTTTATATAAGGATTTAGAAGTCCAATCTCCTTATAACACATATAAAAACCCGGGACTACCTCCAGGACCAATTGCATCTCCTGGATTGAAATCAATTGAAGCTGCATTGTATCCTG
>JAAYMO010000154.1 GCA_012521375.1 Clostridiales bacterium | reverse complement strand
TCCTGCAAATGATTTCTTATACTATCTTCGTTGTCCTGGATATATTTAAACGCATTTACTAAGTCATCTTCATGTTCCAGAGATTGAACCGGTATAACCATATTCTCTTCCGAGCCAAAAATATCTCGGGCAATACCCCTGGCTTTGACAGAATAGCCCACAACTAAAGTAGGAATGCAGCTAGAATAGGCCGCAATTGTAGCATGGGTCCTGGCTCCAACAAACATCCGGCATCGGGAAATGAAACCTTTGAGTTCCATACAATTATACTGATCTCCAAATAATACTACCCTGCCAGTGTCTATAAATTGCTCGTGCAAAGCGGTTAAAGGTTCCAAGTCATTGTTATGTTCCCAGGTTACATGAGGATTTAAGGCAATTTGCATATCAGTGTTGTCAATAATATGCTCTATCAGGTTAGCATAATTTTTGTATGTGATGTTATCACCCTTTTCAAGTCTCATTATAAGGGGACTTACGTTTAGCCCTACTGTATTATCCTCGATAAATCCCTCTGGTAAAGGTAAATTGAGCTTGTCCAATATAAAGGCCGAATCAGGAAACAAGTGGGTATTTTTATTAATTCCCTTTTCTAAGAGGGCATTATATGTAATTGACTCCCTCGGTGTAATAAGATCATATCTTTTTAAATCAGCAATTATACTTTTACTATTTAATAGATCTGGCTCAATAGAACACCCCCAAAGTATGGTTTTGGCTCCTCTTGTCTTCAACATACTATTTGTACTAGCTAATATGGCAGGATAACCTTCATAACAATAATTATCTCCGCCTATGGAAAGAGCAACTGTCTCAGAATTACTACAAGCTATCAGATTTTCATAGTGGAAATATAGACTACCAGATAATCTTCGTGTCAACGCACCTATTATATGTCTAATAATATGGTTATTAAACTCATTGTATGCCTTTACATCGCATAATAAATCAATTTTACTATTAATGTCTTCCATAGGGTTACCAGAAAACAGAGTAATTTTATTTTCTTTAATATGTAATATTTTACAAGTTGATCTAACTATTGCTTCACAGCCACGATTAAAACTTCCTCCGTGCATATACAAAAGATATCTCCCCACGCTCTAGCTCCTCTCAAATAATTTTTAGTTAAAAAATATTTCGTTTTTCAAGGTATAATAAGCCATTACTATGCCAACCAATGAGTGATTGATCAGCTTTACAATAACCTTTTGTTTTGGGGTATATAATAATGATCCCAGCATATCTGTACTCTTTTTAAAGTCACTATCAGCAACATAGTACTTGGCTTTTTGAATTCGTTCAAAAAAACCATAAGGCGAGTTTTTTGCGCATAAATTATAAATAGAAGATAGCACTGTTGAAACATTTCGCCATTCTATATGCAGGTTCATTTTTTCTAAATAACCTATTTCTAGTAAAATTTCCCTAATATGTTGCTTACAGCGCTTTAAATCAGAATACAAATCAGGTATGTATTTTTGGGTTGTCCCAGTTTTATTCTTAATATCCTGCCTATAATGATAATATGGAGCATGAAGCATTAATACTTTTTCAGATTTACTCAGAAACTGTAGTACAAATACCAAATCCTCGTTACACTTTATTACGGTGTCAAACTCTATTCTATTGCGTCTGATAACTTCTTTGCGAAATAAGCATTTACACACAGACCCCATTACTACTTGCTGACTGTTTGCTTCTATATCCATTGGCGCTACAAAAGCAGGTATAACTTGTTCAAATATTGCTTTATTCTCAAATACACTATGATCTTCCCATGGAAATCCTACATAGTATTCAGACTCTCCATTAAAAATAACATGACTACAAATAACCACATCTGCATTTACTTCACGTATTCCATTTAACATATCAGAGTACATTTGCTCTTCGATCCAGTCATCAGCATCAACGAAAGCTATATACTCACCCTGTGCTAATTCTATTCCTCTGTTTCGTGCATTACTAACTCCCTGATTCTCAATGTGTAATACTTTAACTCTTTTATCTAGTTGTTTATAATCATCACATATCTCTCCGCTTTTATCTGAAGAGCCATCATTAACCAAAATTATTTCTATATCTTTCAATTTCTGATTAAGAATGCTGTCAATACAGTTACACAAAAACTGTTCAGCATTATAGACCGGCACTATTACACTTACTTTTGGGTTCAATGGATACACCTTCCTGCATTACGCAAATATTAGATTCTTGTCCTCTTTTTCAACACAAATCTCTTATTACAATAGAATAATATCCATAACGGAATAAAGGTTGTAACAAAAAAGCCAAAAATTATTTGAGTATTGAAACCCATGCACAAAGAGAGCCAAATAGCGGCATAAATATATATTATTTGGAATTCCACTTTGCGTTCTTTCCTGTAAGCATAATCAAATTTAACAGCCCCTAATTCACATAAAGCTGTAAAAATAGGAGCAAAAATCAATCCCAAATATGCATATCCGCATCCAACCATTGGAACTATAAGACTTGTATTTCCAACTGGAATATAATTATAAAGATTAAAATACACATTTAACCTATTGCTCTGATTAACGTAGTTAGATATAAATGGTATAGAGCCAATAAAATCATTAAGCAATGTACTCAAGGATATTTGCGTCCCAAACAGCTCCTTCATTTCAATGGCCTGAGCTACAGTTCGGGGTCCTGAGAAATAGTCTTGAAATTGACTTGACATTATCGAGAATATTTGAACTAAAGGTTTTTCAGCGTTAGCAATAGCCCACGAAAACTTATACATTGAGATACTGATAATACTCGCAAAACCAAGCGCTACTATAATATTTCTCATCAGTTTACCTTGTCGCGGATATAATTGTGTAAGTATTACAATAGCAATTAACATCCATATTAAAATTGTCCATCTACTGGTTCCGGTATTTAATCCAATAAAGATCAAAAAAGCTAATCCTGATAAATAAACAAAAACAGTAGATTGTTTTTTGTCATACATTTTTTTAAATATAGCTAAAGCAAATAACAATAACACTATTTTGAAAGATTTACTTATTATACCTAATGCTCCACTGAATGTTGCATCGATAGTAACCCGTGTGTACTGTTCCGAAAGGAAAAATATTTCCTGCGGAATTAAAAGCTGCGGATAAGGAATAAGTATCATGCCAGCAAAAGCAGCAAATATCCCTACTAAAAAATAGGGTTTTAAAATAGTATATGAACGTGGTTTAAAGTCATATAATTTTCGTTGACTCTCTCTACAACTTTGAGCTGTTAATCGTATCACAAGAAATGCAATTATCATTTCGTAAATCATCATAAAAACTGCTAGATACATGGAGTCTTTCGTAGG
>JAAYMO010000153.1 GCA_012521375.1 Clostridiales bacterium | reverse complement strand
TAATTATTCTGAATCTGTAATTAGATTGTAATATTACAGTAACTCAGAATAACAAAAAAAAACTAAAATTAACAATATTGTTAGAAAATTAAGAAGCTTTGAACAAATTACAGAGGGTTATCATATTGTTCTAACATTACTAAAAGCCTTCTGATGAATGTCTTTACATTAATTTTTCCTCCAGTTTTACTTTTGCCTCTTATATAATCCATTTCATTTTTTATTTCTACATAATCAAATAGAGAGGAACTATAAAGCATAAATTTTTCATTTGCAAAATCTTCAATACCTAAAGTAGCTACATTCTTCATCGCTTTAGCTACTGCTCTTCTTATCCTCATTTCTATTGCTTTGCTATCTAAATTAGCATTCTTGCAACCATTATTGACTCTCTCATTAACTATTTTAAAAAGGTCAGATAGCTGCATTTCTTCAAGTGTATTATTCAATTTCTTATCTTTGATAAATACTAAACATGTTTTTATTATGTCTTTACTGCCTAATTCTCCAATAATACCAATATCAGATAGAATATGATTTAAAAGCTTCTTGTATTTATCTTCATTATTGTAACTTCCGTAGTATATGTCTTTCTTTAACTGTAAAGCTGCTGATTCAATAGTCTGAAATGTCCTCTTCAAAGTTATATATTCCTTAACCCTCTTAATTACATTTACAACTTCTAGTATATTGATTGGTTTATTAATAAAAAACTCAATACCATTTTCGTAAGCTTTACCAATTATATCTTTGGAACTAACTTGAGAAAGCATTATAAAAACTGTTTGCATCTCTAAATCCTTTATCTTTTTTACAATTGAAATGCCATCTTTCTTTGGAAGAAGCAAGTCAATAATTACTATATCAGGTCTATGAGTTATTATAATTTCCTCTCCTATATCTCCGTTATCTGCTTCACCTACAACCTCTCCCAAATCATACTGTTCTATTACTTTAATCAGAACACTTCTGATGCTTCTATCATCATCAATAACTATAAAACTATGCATAAAACTACCTCCCAATAAGTATATCTTCAGCGGGAAAAATAATCTTAAACTCCTTTTCCCCATTCTTATGAGAATCAATAGTTATAGTACCGTTTAAGTGTTCCGTCAGCATCTTTACATGTACTAACCCTAAACCTGTAGATACCATACCTGTATTTGGATCATATTTTGATGTGTAGCCAGGCTCAAAAATCAATTCTTTGACTTCTTCAGGGATTTCTCTTCCATTATCGATGACTCGCAAAACTACAGTATCATTGTATGAATCACTTATGATATTTATATATGAGTTATCATAGATACACGCTTCAATAGAATTCTGTATCAGATTGTTCAATATAGAAATTATAATGAAATATTTGTCAGTATCGTAGTCGCTTTTTACCTCAAAGGAAAGTTTTATATCCTTATTAAGTCCTTCCAAGTAGCGTACAAATTGGCCTTGTATTATATTAAATATTTCGCTTATCCTCATTGAATTTCCTGTTTCTTTAGCAGGAAGTATTTTTTCCATACTTAACACTATTCTGTTGTAATCTTTTTTTATTTCATGAATCTGTATAGACAACTCCAATGAATCAGCCTTGATTTGTTGTAAATCTTCATCAAAAAACTTTTCCGCGTCATTTAGTTTATTATAAATACCATAGCTTTTACCCATAGCATTTTCGATATCTTGCATAGATTTCTTTAGGAAAAAGATTTCAGATTTCATCTTTGCAGTTATTAAAAGAAGATCATGATATCTTCTCTGATGTTCTTCTTTGATAATTATAAGGTTATAGTATTTTATTATCCAATATAAACACAATGTTATAGTTGAACGAATTATTGCAGTTAATACTATTGTCTTTAGGATAGGTTCATAAGGATTTGTTATAAAATGATTTCTTATTATTAATTCTAAAAAGTTCGATGTAATATCTGCAAATGTTAAAATTACTAAAAAAATCAAAGGCTTATCAGTATGAACTCTAAGTTTTAATCTATCTATAATTATGCCATAACAAATATAGAAAAAAGACGAAGGCAAATGTCTCATGAATGATGCTTCAAGTCCAAACCTTCTAAGTATAATATCAAGAGTAATTCTTGTAATTACAACAAAACCTGAAACAAGAACCGCAGTTTCTGCAATAGCAAGATTCTTAAAATATAATAACAAAAATGGAAATAATATTACCGCTATGCTTATTCTGAACTCCGTACCGAAAGGATAAAAATTTATCTGTCCAAATATTGCAGTAAAAAAAGCTACAATAAGCACTTCCTTAAAATATTTGTTCATATAATACACATCCTAGTATTTAGTACTATTCTTATTTTATAATTGTCAGATTGTTTTGTAAAATCTTTTTATTTATTTTTGTTTTTTCCTTTAATTATCAGACAAACTATAGTATAATTTACTAAGTGATATAAACAAGCCTGTTATTTACTTTCAGCTTTGGGGGGTATCGATTTGCACAATATCATTAAACCTCGGGCAATATTTTTATTTATTTTTATCTGTCTTTTACTCATCCCTGCAGATATATATGCCGACTTAGGTGATACTACTCTTAAATATGGAATGGAAAATGATGATATTTATGAACTACAAAAAATACTTTCTAAACTAGGTTTTTTCCACAATGAAGAATTCACTAACTATTTTGGAGATAAAACAAAACAAGCCGTAATAGATTTCCAAAGTTCTGTAGGTATTAAAACTGATGGAATAGTAGGAAAAGATACTTTTAAACACTTAAATATAAAATTGAAACAGAACGAACTACTGGAAAAAACCAATATAACATTACAATTAAATGATACAGGAGAAGATGTAGCAGATTTACAGGATAAGCTAAAAAATCTAAATTTTTATGAAGGCGATATCAACGGAGTTTATGATGAATCAACTAAGATTTCTGTTGAGAACTTTCAAAAAAGCCGTGGTTTAGAACCTAATGGCATTGCAGAACAGCAAACTCTTTTAGAACTTTATACATTACATAACACATATGAAGCTGACCGAGCTGCATTGATTAGAAGAGAAGCCGGTAACAAATTGGTTGAATATGCAAAACAATTTGTTGGAGTTAAATATGTTTGGGCTGGAAGCACTCCCAAAGGTTTTGATTGCTCAGGTTTTACAAAGTACATATTTAATGTTTTTGGAGTTAATTTAGCACATAGTGCCAGTTCTCAATTTAAAAGTGGTGAAAAAGTTAGCAAATCAGATTTGCAAGTAGGAGATTTAGTATTCTTTACTACATATAAACCTGGGCCAAGCCATGTAGGCATATATATCGGCTCTAATAAGTTTATACACGCTAGTTCAGGCAGCAAAAAAGTTACCATCACAGATTTAAATTCCAACTACTATTCTCGTAGGTATCTTGGGGCTAGAAGATATAATATAAAACTAAAATAAAGGCTAGTTTATTAATAGCTTCATACTAAAAACATAATACAAAAGTGTAAAGAGAATCCTTGAAAATGAAAGGGATTCTCTTCTTTTATGTCGAATATATGTCTTCTTTTTTCTTTATATTCTCTATGGTTTTTATTATGTCTTCATGTTCTGTTGATTTTGGATCGTATTTACCAACTTTAAAAGCCCATTGAACTGAGATGCCTATAGTAAAAGCAGTAATTATAGTTCCAATTCCCACTGGTCCTCCCAATATGTAGCCAATTATCAACACAGTGACTTCTATGGCACCCCTGATTATCCATACAGGTTTTTTAATTTTTTTTACCAAACCTTCCATAAGGCCGTCTCTGGGACCTGCTCCAAGTTGTACTTTTAAATAAAAGTAAGTAGCCCATCCAATCATTAAAATGCCAGATATAAGAAGTAAAAAACCCCCTAAAAATGTGGCAGGAATTTTAAATATTCCCATACTATTTATCACATCAATAAACAGCCCTATGAAATACATATTCATTATGCTGGCCAATCCCGGCATGACTCCGATAAAATATGATAAAAAAATTATTACTAGTCCCGTAATTTGAGATACCTGCCCCAGTGTTAATGGTGTATGATTAGCTATCCCTACGTGAAAAACATCCCAAGGACTCATACCCATATTGGAATATAGTGTTGCAACAATACCTGCCGCATATAAAAATAAACCAAACATTAAAGTTGGCATCTTTTTAATCAAAGTAACCAAATAACTCTTATTTAACAAATATTTATTCCTCCTCAAATACCTTTAAATTTATAATTATTGAATTAATAATCTAACCATAAAACATATTTCTGGCCATATTCTATTGAACTTAAATTTGTAATGATTCATATTACTAATTATATTACTAAAGAGTAGGTTTGAGCAATACTTACTTATTTCTTATTCTTTGCTTTCTTTATTTGAGCTTCTGTTACTTCTAACATCTTTAATAATCATTAAAGCCAATAAAAATATTCCTACATATCCATTTATGACATATATAATATTCACCAACTTATCAAAAGGTATTTCCAAACCAATAAAAGTTCCAATAAAAGTTAACGCTATAGTAACAATTCTAAATCTTGTTGTCTTTTCTTCTGCAACTCTGGCCACTACCGTCCAAAGAAGTGGTACGGCAGTAGTGTAGATACCTGCAACAACTGTTACTGAAAACAAAACAGCTAAAGTGGGATGAATTTTCCCTGCTAAAATCAAGGTTGGAACCATAGACCCTGCAAGTTCTCCAATGTTTGCCATAAAGCCTAGGGCAACTATAATGACAGCTGATGAAAAACCCAGAGCCCCGAAGACTATTCCTATAACTGCATCCTTTTTATTCTTTGCTTCTGCTCCTATCGAGGATATAAATGTTGCCAGCCAAAGCATGCAGAAGCCTACATAGGATCCTGCAGCAAATATCCAGTTGCGCGATGCTTTTAGCAAATTCAAAGAAGGAATAATTTCATTTGCCTCACCTAATCCTCTGGGGTTTAATATAATTCCTGCTAAGCCCAATGCAATAGCCATGATAGCTATTACAGGTCCTATTTTACCGATTACATCAACTATTTTGCTCAGTCCAAAAATAACAGTTATTGCTACCAATATAGCCATACCTACACCGCCTATGTAAACAGGCATACCGTATTGCTGATTTACTGCTGCTCCAGCTCCGCCGATCATAACTATAAAGGACATAAATATAAAAACTATAGAGAAATAATCATAAAAGGTTCCGATTGCTTTTCCGCAATAATAAGCGAATATATCGCTTCTCTTAGGAAACTTATTGTTATACCCTGCAGATATAAAACTTACACCTACATATAAAAACAAAACAAACACCATCAAAGCTCCAAGGATGCCTAAAAACCCGTAGGCAACAAAATATTGCATTATTTCCTGTCCTGTTGCAAATCCAGACCCTATTAAAAATGCTATAAAAGCACCTGCATAAACTAATACTTGTGAGATATTGACCTTTTCATCGTTCATCAATGAATCCTCCTATTTTTTAGTAAGCATATACTGTAATAATTTCACAGAACTATATTCCTTGTATTGTCTTTTTAAAACTAAAACTACTTTTTTCCTTTTTCTTTACTTTTTTATAAAAAGCAATATCGCTAATAATCTTTATAATTGTCCCATGTGATTCTTTTATATTTGAGAAATTAGACTCTTGCCTGTGAAATTAATTCCAATGCATAATAATTGCTGGATTTATATTTCCCATTTAAAGATTCTAATATTACATTAAGATTAAAAGAAATATAAAAGATAAAAAAATATGTAAGGTAAAAAAACCGTCAAAGAACATGTAGACGTTTTCTTAAAAAACAGAAAGAATACTGTAACCTTCCATAAAATTCACCTTATAAAAGGCTTTATTGATTGTTAAACTACATCAATAGAAGCCTTATATTTTTTAACAGAATATATTGATACCTTTTTGTCTGTTTACCATAGATTTTATAAATATATGTAAATATATTTCGCAAAATAATCTTTTAGCAAAGCTTATAAGTGATCTTCTTACAATGGGGGAATAAATAATTGAAATATTTTATTGTTACAAATAACCCTATAGTTAAAAAAAATTTGAAAATGTGTTTTTTATCGAAGGTACTTTTGAAGATGTTTTAATAAAAATCAGAGACTATGTTCATCAAGGTGTTGAGCTCGTCAGCCATCCTCTGGGTGCCAGCATAAGAATTCTGTTTTCTCCCTATCGCTCAGTAATACTAGGGGAAAAAAATAATAAAATAAATGCCTACCACATTGAAATTATAGAGAGCAGTATCATAAGCTACAGAAATATCAATGCGGGCAGAAAGATTGATTATAAAAATGCTCATGATTATGCCCTAATAGATGTAGAGCTTCTAAAAGTTTCCTTAAAATCTTTTAAGGAAATTAACAATAATCATATAAATCTATTCGGAGGTGATTCTTTTGAAACTGGAGCTTAGAAGAATCTATATAAAGGATTTACAATTTGGTGAAAAAACTTCTGTAAATAATGGAGTTCTGACAGTTAACAAAGAAGAATTGATCGCTTATCTAAAAGAAGACAAAAAAGTAAAAGATGTAAAACTTGATATTGCAAGACCTGGTGAAAAGGTAAGGATTATTCCTGTAAAAGACGTCATTGAACCAAGAGTAAAAATCGAAGGTTCAGGCAATGGTTTCCCTGGAGTATCATCAAAGATGGCACAGTTGGGAGAAGGAAAGGTTAATGTATTATTTGGTGCAGCAATTGTCACTGTAGGTGACATCGTAGGCTTCCAAGAAGGAGTTATCGATATGTGGGGTGAGGGCGCAAAATGGACTCCATTCTCAAAAACCTATAATCTAGTTGTTGACATTACCCCCGTTGATGGTTTAGATCCACATGAACACGAGACTACAGTGAGACTGGTAGGACTTAAAGCGGCGGAATTTGTTGGCGAAGCAGGAAGAAATGTGGAACCAGATGAAATTATGACCTATGAAATGGGAAGCATTCACGAAGAAACAGCTAAATATCCCAATCTTCCAAAAGTTGCCTATGTGGAAATGCTTATATCCCAAGGCTTATTGCATGATGGGTATATATATGGAGTGAACAGCCAGCTTATACTTCCAACATTGATTCATCCCAATGAAGAATTGGACGGTGCGGTGATAAGTGGAAACTGTGTTGCTGCCTGCGACAAGATTACAACCTATCAGCATCAAAACAATGCTGTAATCCTTGAATTGTATGCTCAGCATGGAAAAGAAATAAACTTTTTAGGAGTAATTCTCACGCCTGAACTTACAACACTAGAAGGTAAATTCAGAACCTGCGATTATACTGCAAAATTATGTAAGATGATTGGTGCAGATGGTGCTATTGTATCTGAAGAGGGCTATGGAAACCCGGACTCTGACCTTCTTATGATATGTAAACGACTTGAAAAATCAGGTATCAAAACTGTACTCATAACTGACGAATGCTCAGGAAGAGACGGCATGTCACAGCCTTTAGCCGATACAACTCCGGAAGCAGTCGCTGTTGTATCAACAGGCAATGTAAGCCATGTAGTAAAGTTGCCGCCAGCTGATAAAGTAATTGGTAATGCTGAAGCTATTGCTACACTAGCAGGAGGCTGGGACGGTTCTTTAGGAGATGATGGAAGCTTATCTTGCGAGCTTAATGCAGTAATAGGTTCAACTTCTGAAATTGGTTATCACAATTGTACTGTAAAATTATATTAAACATCTCAGAAAGGGGGATGAAAAATGTCTGATAAATATAAAGTATTGTACTATGTAAACCAATTTTTTGGCCAGATAGGCGGCGAAGAAAAAGCTGGTATGGAACCTGTATTTAAGAATGAAAAAATAGGTCCTGCAGTTGGATTCGAAAGCTTTTTAAAAGGCAACGGCGAAGTAATCGGTACTATTATCTGTGGCGATAACTATTTCAATGAGCATAAGAATGAAGCACTGAGCTTTATTATGAAAACAGTTAAAGAAGTTAAACCGGATATAGTTGTTACTGGACCTGCTTTTAATGCCGGAAGATATGGAATGGCGTGTGGTGTAATTGCTAAAACAATAGTTGAAGAATTAGACATTCCTGCAGTAACAGGTATGTATATTGAAAATCCTGGAGTCGACACCTGCAAAGATAAGGTAATAGTGGTAAGTACCCCTGACTCTGCAGCAGGCATGAGAAAAGCACTCCCTGTCATGGCAGCCATTACCGATAAACTTATGAAAGGGGAAGAACTAGGGCTTCCTGAAGAAGAAGGCTATATACCACAGGGCAAAAGGCTTACTGTATTCTCAGATAAAAGAGGTTCTCAAAGAGCTGTTGAGATGCTTATTGCAAGGCTTAAGGGTGAAGGATTTAAGACAGAGCTGCCCATGCCCGAATTTGATAAGGTAGAACCAGCTCCTCCAATCAAAGATTTAAGCAAGGCAACTATAGCACTTGTAACCAGTGGTGGAATTGTACCAAAAGGCAATCCTGACAGAATACAATCAGCCAGCGCCCAAAAATGGGGGAAATATGATATTACAGCATTAGATAAGCTAGAGGCAGATTACTGTACAATTCACGGAGGCTACGACCCGGTTTATGCTAACGAAAAACCAGACAGGATTGTGCCTTTAGATATACTGAGACAGTATGAAAAGGAAGGGATAATCGGTAAAGTTAGTCAATACTTCTATACTACAACTGGCACCGGAACCTCGGTAGGCAATTCCATTAAATTCGGTAAGGAGATAGGTGCTGAATTAAAAGCTGACGGAGTAGACGGAGTTATTTTAACTTCTACCTGAGGTACCTGTACTCGTTGCGGTGCAACTATGGTAAAAGAAATTGAAAGATATGGAATACCTATAGTCCACATGGCTACAATAATTACTATATCTCAATCAGTTGGTGCAAACAGAATAGTTCCTACAGTTGCAATACCACATCCTGTAGGAAATCCAAGCCTTTCGGCTGAAGGAGAACACGAATTAAGAAAATCTCTTGTAGATAAAGCACTTAAGGCATTAACCACTGAGGTTAGCGGAATAACTATATTCGATTAAAAAAATTAGCCACAACAAATGATGATTGAAATGTTACTTCCATAGTAGACAGTCTTATAAATAAAAAATAGATTATCTACTCGGAAGTATTTTTTTAGGAAAATATCATGGTTTAATATCTTCCAGTCTTTCATGTCCGAAGCACTAGTATATACAAATACAACAAAAAAGAGTAGCAGAAACTATCCTCCCATCCTATAAAGCATCTTCATCTAAAGGGATACATTCAACTGCCTGTTTTCATCTATTGCAATATGAAAACTAGCAACTCTGCTATTATTAGGGTTGACTAGCCAGTTTCTTTCGTTCATTGCAGTGCTTTTAGGGTTACCTGTATTGTGTACTGTGATAGAAGTCATTTTTGCCTTGATTCCAGGCCTTTTTCCTTTTCTTAAAGGAATGTGATTTATAACATATTCCATAGTCTTCACCACCTACTACATCTTATTCCATTTGATAATTTTTCTTCAAGCTCCTTCGTCTTATAATTCGATTGTTTTCACCGAAATCCCTAATTATTGCTCTATTAATAAACCCCGTCTCAACAATAAGACGGGGTTTAATTAAGTATCAAAAAGTTAATTACAGTTTCACATAAACGTAAGTGTATTACCCTATCCCCCTTATTTCTGCAAGCTCTTCTTCTATAAACAATGAATTTACTTTTTGAGTAAGATGTTACCACATAAAAAAAGCCAGCTGTTATGACAGCATATTTCTGCTACATGCGATTTTTAAACGCTCCATGAATACTTTATTTTTGATTCGTAGAGGCAAAAAAGGCAAATCAATCTAAAAACAAAAAACCTGCAAAGCATTAAACTTCGCAGGCATTGCTATCATTATGGCTCCCGGTCAAGGATTCGAACCTCGACAAACTGATCCAGAGTCAGTTGTGCTACCATTACACAAACCGGGAGTATATTATCAACGAAATATATATTATCATGTTTTTCAATGTTTTGCAACATGTATTTTACAGTAAAAAGTTAAAACAACACATAAAAGGTGCCATTTGGCACCTTTTATAATTACATTATTTCAAAATCTTCCTTGCCTACACCACATAACGGACAAACCCAATCTTCAGGTACATCTTCCCATGCAGTCCCTGGAGCTACTCCATTATCTGGATCCCCCTCTTCTGGGTCATAAACATAACCGCACACAGTACATACCCATTTATCCATTTATACTACCTCCTCGGTTAAATTATTATAAACCGATTATAGCATCAAATGGATAATAATTCTACATTAAATCTATAAATTTCTGAAAACTTTTCCTAACCTTGTTATACCTTCTACTATCTTATCTTCAGGCATGCAAGAATAGTTTAGCCTGCAATGATTCTCGTTTCCTCCGTTAGGATAAAAGGTGCCTCCAGGAACAAAAGCAACTTTTTCCTCCAACGCTTTCTTCAGCACTTCAGCTGCATCTATACCTTCGGGCATTTCAACCCATGTGAAGAGGCCTCCACTAGGGTATGTGAACGTGAAACCCTTTGGAAATTCCTTTTCCATAGTCTCTACCATCAAATCTCTTCTTCTTCTGTACACCCCAATTATTTTCTCAATATGTTTGTCTATATCAAACATTTCCATAAAAGCTGCTGCTTCTCTTTGTGACATACTGTTGGTCTGCAAATCTGCGCCTTGTTTTACCAATACATATTTTCTCACTATTTCAGGTGAAGCAGCAACCCAACCTATTCTCAAGCCGGGAGAAAAAATTTTAGAGAATGTTCCTAAGAAGATTACTATGCCTGTTGTATCAAAATGCTTTATCGCAGGGAGCATTTTACCTTCGAAACGAAGCTCTCCATAAGGGTTATCTTCTACCACCGGCACATTATATTTCACAGCCAGTTCAACAAGTTTCTTTCTCCTTTCCAAGCTCATGGTTATACCGCTTGGATTCTGGAAATCAGGTATCGTATAGATGAATTTTGCATTAGGATTCTCCTGCAGTGCTTTCTCCAGCTCATCCATCTTCATGCCATCTTGATCCATTTCAACTTCTACAAATCTAGGTAAATAGGATTTGAAAGCATTCAATGCTCCTAGATAGCTGGGACTTTCACATATAACAGTATCACCTTCGTCTAAAAATACTTTGCCGGAAAAATCCAAACCTTGTTGAGATCCGCTGGTTATCAATATTTGCTCCGGTGCAACATCTATCCCTAATTTTTTCATTCTTTCTGAAATCATTTTCCTAAGCGGCATGTAGCCTTCTGTGGGACTATACTGCAAGGCTGCTTTTCCATCTGCATCCAATACTCTAAGACAAACTTGCTTCATCTCCTCGATTGGAAACAATTCTGGTGCAGGCAACCCTCCAGCAAAGGAAATAATTTCAGGTTGTTCTGTTAGTTTTAATAGTTCTCTTATTGCAGAGCCCTTGATGAAATCCATTCTCTTTGCATAATTAATAGACATTATTAAAAACCCCCTAAAATTTTCTCCCGCCATCCATTGTAATATCCTCCAATATCATTGTATATTATTTTCTGACTTTAATCTATATAAAAATTTACAAAAAAAGTTATTAATTTATTCCATATATTCTCAAAAATAAAACTAAGAGAAATCAAAACTGACTTCCCTTAGACAACATAGCCAAAATGATAGCTTTATTTTTTCAGTTCTTTAATTATTTTTACAGAAGAACTTGCTCCTATACGTGTAGCTCCAGCTCTTATCATAGCTAAAGCAGTATTTAGATCCCTAATTCCGCCTGAAGCTTTTACTCCTAAATCCTCTCCAACAACCCTTTTCATAAGAATCACATCTTCTTCAGTGGCACCCGCTTTTGAAAAACCTGTAGATGTTTTTACATAATCAGCTCCGGCTAGTTTTGCTGCTTTGCATGCTTGAACTTTTTCTTCATCATTTAATAAGCAAGTTTCAATAATCACCTTAAGAAGTGCTTTTCCTTTGCATGATTTTACTACAGACTCAATATCATTTTTTACATATTCAATATTACCGCTTTTTAAAGCACCTATATTCAATACCATATCAATTTCTTGAGCGCCATTTTTTATAGCTTCTTTAGCTTCAAAAGCTTTTACAGCAGATGTACTAGCTCCTAAAGGGAAACCAATAACTGTACAAACCTTAACTGAAGAGTCTTTTAATATATTGTAAGCAAGATTCACATAGCATGGATTCACACATACTGATGCAAAACCATATTCCATTGCTTCTCTGCATACTCTCTCAATATCATTTTCATTAGCTTCTGGTTTCAAAATTGTATGATCGATATAGGAAGCTAAATCAATCATTCTCTTATAATCTCCCCTAGGTCTCCATTATTTATGCCGGCAGCGTTACCTTCTTCAATATCTATATGCATATCTAGAGCATATTCTGGATGTACCCTTACTACTACATTTTCAAATACTACAGCTCTTTCTTTGCCAACTCTTACTTTTACTACATCCTTATCCTTTAAACCAAACTTTGGAGCATCATCGGTATGCATATGAATGTGTCTAGCTGCAACTATAACTCCTTCTTCAAGTTTTACTTGACCCTTAGGACCAACCAAAATACATCCGGGTGTTCCTTTAATATCTCCTGATGCTCTTACTACCCCATCAACTCCCATGGTCCTTGCATCAAACTTGGAGATTTCAACTTGTGTAGTAGGCCTTACAGGGCCAAGAATTCTTACACCCTTTAGCGTAGACTTTGGACCAACAATATCTACTTTTTCATCACATGCATACTGCCCAGGCTGTGAAAGGTCTTTAATATTGGTCAGCTCATAGCCTTCACCAAAGAGCATTTCCAAATGCTCCTTACTTAAGTGTACATGTCTGTTTGACATTGCAACCGGTACAAATTTCTCCATAAATACCCTCCTAATATTTTTTATCTATAGCGAATAATATGCATAAAGCATTATTGCACACTCAATCCTTTTACGCTGCATTTTACATTCCAAATCATAAGGTTTTCTTATATCACCGTTGAAAGTAACTGCGTTTGCTTGACAGCCTCCGCTACAAAAAAATTTTGCCCAACACTCTCCACATTTTTCTTTGTGGTATATAGAATTCTGTGAGAATCTTTCTTGTAGTTCCCCATTTTCTATTCCTTTAGTAACATTACCCATAATATATTCTTCTCGTCCAACAAACTGATGACATGGATATAAATCCCCATCAGGTGTAACTGCAAAATATTCATAACCTGCTCCACAAGAAGTCACCTTTTTATATATACAAGGCCCGCCGTCTAAATCTATGGTATAATGATAAAATGTGAAATCTTTATTAGTATTCTTATATTCCATAATCTTTTGGGCAAGTGTTTCATATTCCATCATTATTTTATCCAAATGCTCTTCCTTTAAAGCATACCTCATGTCTGGAGAAGCTACAACAGGCTCTATAGAAATCTCTTTAAAACCTTCATCTGCAAGAGCAATTACATCATTTGAAAAATCAATATTATCAGCAGTAAATGTACCTCTTATATAATAGCTTTTATTTCCTCTTAACTTAACAAGCTTCTTTATCTTTGATAAAATTATATCATAAGTTCCATCGCCATTTATAGTCTTTCTCATGTTATCATTAGTTTTTTTCTGCCATCTATACTTAAAACTACATTGTCCATGTTTTCATTTAAGTATTCTATTGACTCATCATCCAATAATAAAGCATTTGTAGTAATAGTAAAACCAACATGTTTATTAAAGTTTTTTGCCTTATTCCTACCATATTCAATAGTAGCCTTGATCACATCAAAATTCATCATTGGCTCGCCGCCAAAGAAATCAACTTCTAATCTTTTTCTATTGCCTGAATTTTCTATAAGAAAATCGATGGCCTTCTTAGCCACATCAAAAGGCATCAGCTTCCTATTTCCATGATAATCGCCGGTGGAAGCAAAGCAGTATTTACATCTTAGGTTACAGTCATGGGCTACATTAAGGCATATAGCTTTTACTTGAAAGTCATTTTTCCTCGATAAAATAAAATCTTTATATGTATCCTCAGAAAAAATTAAACCTTCTTCCTTTAGTTTATTTACTTCCATCAAAGCCTCATTAAATTGCTCAATCCCATACTTGTTTTTAAGCTTCTCTTCCAGTTCAAAATCCGGTGAATCTTTAAATAGATCCAAAATATCGTATACTATATCTTCTACCACATGGACTGCTCCGCTGTTTACATCTAATACAATGTTCATCCCGTTCATTTTATATTTATGAATCATGATTTTGTCCTCTCCATATAAAATTTACATTACTAATTCTATATCATAACTATTGGCCTGTCAAACTCCATCATCGTAAAATATGCCCCTCCTTATAGGAAACAGTTTTGTTTTTTCAACTATCTACTATGAGAGGAGCAAACCACTAAGGCTGGTTGAATTGTATAATTTTTTCAAAGCTTCATTTACATAATGTATAACCATTTCTATCCATCAGGCTTCCATTTCCGAGGTTTTATCAAGATATCTTGCAACACTCAAAGCTGCTATATTACCTTCTCCAACAGCTTTAGCTATTTGGAATGGTTTTCCTGTACAATCACCACAGGCAAAAACTCCAGGAATGCTTGTAGCCATAGACTTATCTACTTTTATTGAACCGTCCTCCAATTCAAGTCCATCTATTAATTGATTCACGGGCAGTACACCTCTTATAAAAAACACTGCATCTACGTCTATATTTCCTTCTGATGTTAAAAGAGATGTAACCTTATCTCCATTGCCGACAACTGACATAGGTTTGCCGTTTAATACAATTATATTTCTGCTATTAAACATATCAGTTTTATAAAGTGGCAAATAGTATACTTTAGAACATATTTCCCCCATAAATCTTGCTTCCTCTTCACCTTCGCGATTTTCGGATACAATAGCTACAGTTTTGTTTCTATATAGAGGCCCATCACATGTAGCACAGTATCCAACACCCCTTCCAAGGTAAGCCTCTTCTCCTTCTAGCAATTTGGTTCTTGCCTTACCTGTAGCTATAATAATTGTCTTTGTATCATAAAAATTATTTCCCGCGTTGATAGTAAAATAATCTCCCATATCCAGTATATTATATGCCATTTGTTTTTTCTTTTGGATTCCCATTTCCTTTAAATGCTTCTCAAAAGTATGGAGTAAATCTTTCCCACTTATATTATTAATACCAAGATAATTCTCTATATTTGGAGCTTTGCTTAAATCTGTTGCTTCATCTGTACCTGCTAATATAATAAAATTTTTGTTTCTGATTTTTAAATTAAGCGCTGCTGACATTGCGGCAGGACCGCCTCCTATAACAGCTGTATCGTACATCTATATTCCTCCATTTTTATTCTTTGTATATCTTTTCTTCCATTCTTTCCAAAGGATAATCTACTATCATATGCTCTATACTCAATGCCATGCCTTCAACACTTGGGAGTACATATTTTATACCTTCCAATTCTGTCAATGTATTAACCAAAGAACTTATCGTCATATCCTCACCAGCAGCTCCTCCCCAGTGTTTAGTATGCATTTCTTCAGAAAAATCTACATAGATAGTATCCCCCTCCACATCAATGTTTAGAATTTTAACTTCACTAGGTATGGTAGGATATAAATTTTCTCCTTTAGGACCTTTTATCAATTCCCCTATAATAATTGAAGCATATTCCTCTTTTGTAACATCTTTTTCAACTTGAACAATTCTATTTTCAGGGACTACAAAAGTAGCCTGAGAGTTTGCAAAATATAATACAATTTCGTTTTCCCTCAGCTCCTGTCCTATTGTTTCATCCATATTTATATTTGGCTCACTACATCCACTAAGTACCAAAGCACATATTATGGCCAGTATTACAGTCTTTCTCATAATTAAGCCTCCATCATTTTTGTAATGATTTTTTGTACTTAAATGCTAATCCTAATATAAGCAAAACTGCCTGGGTTGTCAAATAATAGGTGATTATTCTTATAGCAATATCATAAAAAAAATTTTCTGGAAATATATTTACAAGTCTATCAACATTAGGATCTAACAACCATAGGTCGTTGTTAAAGAATATTTCGTGAAATATTGTAAAATATTTATTGAAATCAACATTCATCAATATTATTAAAACAATTATGGGCAAAACACCAACAGCAGCAGTACTAAGAAGCAAATTGCTAATTTTTAATTTTACCTTTTTATACATAAAAAGAGGGATTAGGAACAACATTGTAAGAAAAATATAATTCCTTATTTTACGTCCTAAAACAAAAAGATATTTTACATCAATCATATGGAGCTTATCCCTCGGACTAAAGAACTCTTCTTTCTGGCCTTTGATAGTAGTTTTGAAATCCAGATTATCTCTTTTGTTCTTTAAGTAGTCAAGGAGATTTTCAGTAGAGTCTATCAAATCTTTTTCTACAATTCCTATATTCCTTGCGATATTGTATTTTTCAAATTCTTTTTTATAAAAACTCATATCAAATGCTACTAGCTCTGTTGAAGTTAACAAAATAAAAATGGATAAAAATAAAGCCAATACTATGTACAAAGTAGATATAAAAACTTTCCTCATCATATCAGGAATCCTCCACAAATACGATATCTTTAATTACTTCATAAACCAAATTATATCATAGAATTTTGCTAAAAAATAATTTTAAATTATTATTTATTAAATAATGTACCACCCTGTATAAAATAAATATTAATTTAACCGCCGGAAATAATAAAAAAGAGGTGATTTTATTGAATAAAAAAAATAATTTATATAAATATATTGCTTTATTGCTAATATTTGTTTCAATAACTGCTATTGTTTCCTGTTCTCCTCTATTAAGGCCTTCACCGGATATTGCTAAAAAAGATGATGAGAATGAACCGCCAAAGGAATTGGAAGAGTTGAGAAAAAGTATAGAAGATATAGAGAAAATTCTCATGTCCATGTATGAAGATAAAAAGAGAATACAACAGGGTATTATCTCTCCATCGGGAGGCGGTAGTGATCAACAAGGGCAAAAAGGGCAACAAGAAAACCAACAGGGAGAGCAACAGCAAGAAGGAAAACAGCAAGGACAACAAGGTGACCAGCAACAAAGTCAGGGTCAAATAAAAATAGAAATAGAACCTAAAGAATTGACAGAACTCACTAAACAGCAGCAAATTGCCAAGCAACAAGAGGAACTAGTAAAAAAACAAAAAGAAGCTCTAGAAAAATTTGAAGACCTGAAAAAGAAAATACTGGATTTACACGAGAAATGGAATTCTTTTGAACCTAAGGCTGTAAAAGCTTTAGCTCAAACAAAATCTATTGAGGAATTTGAAAACAGCCTTGATAGTTTGACAATTACTATACAAACAAAAGATGAGTATAAAAACCTCCTTGCAGTAAACTCTCTCTATAAAACCCTGCCGGATTTTTATGAGCTTTATACCACAAAAGAGCCTCCGGACTTAGATAGACTAAGATACAGTGTTAAAAAAATAAAGCTATTGGCTGAAAAGGATGACTACAATTCTATGAAACCAACCATGGAATATCTTATAAATATATGGTCGATAGCTAAACCAAAACTAAAAAAAGATGTAAACGATTTAATGAATAAATTTGAATTTGCGCTGAATGATCTCAAGAATGCAATTGAAAACAGAAATAAAACAGTAATCGAAGCCAAATCTGAAGTACTGACAAAAATAATAGATGAAATTGTAGAAAAATTAAAGGATAAATAAAATTTAGCAGAAAGAGCCAAAGCAATAGCAAAAAGACTGATAACTTTGGCTCCTTTAAATTTCATTCCTATTCAATCCTGCTACAAGACCAATGGTAAGTTCCCCAATTTATCCTTTAACATTTCTCGAACTCTTGTTACGGCTACTTCAAAAAATTCAACATAATCATCATGAATAATATGCTTTGCCTTATCTATTATCCTAGATGCTTTATCTATGTCAATACTTATTCCATGTCTTGCTTTCATATGATGGTCATAGTTTATTGATAAAATCCGGCTGCTGATATTCTCCTTATATACAAAATGCTTAAACTTTTTAAAATTGTTTCTCAAGCTCCCAGTTCTCAATCCATAATAACTCTCTAAACTACACTCAATATCGTGCATTGCTAGATTATCCTTCAATGCTTTATCGAGCAGCTCTAAAAGGTATTCATTTTCATTGAGAATTATTAACTCTATAGCCATTTCAATAAAATTGTGAGCTTTCCAAAGACCAAACTTTTCAGGAATATTGCATGCTTCTATTACTTCCTCCACTATGCTTTCAGCTTTTTGAAAGCAATATCCTTTTGAACCTCTATAACTCTCATCTCCATAATAATCTAAACCTTTCGGTGAAACTGTATGAGTAACTGACGATTTTACAAAATCCAAAAGCTTAGGTTTTTTTATATTAAAATAATCATACAATTTCCACCCGGTTTTATGTGTGGCATCATAATCTAATATTAAGGATACAAAAGCATCAGGAAATATGGAGCCTAAAACTGTCATATTATTGGAATAACCTAATACATTTCGACTAAACCATATATGGGTAAATGGAAACATAAAAACACATCCCAAAATATTATATAGTTATTTCATTATATAATATTTTGGGATTAAAAAGAATGAGTTTTCTTTTATTATATTTATGATAATACGCTTATTGCTTCTCTGAAGGTTTCATTACAGCCTTTATTATCTCGTTCACTATTAATGGGGTTAAAGCAAATGCTATTACAATAGTCCAGTCCCTTAAATTTAAGTTGCAAACACTAAATGCATTAGCGAGAAAAGGTACAGAAATAACTATCAGTTGCAAGAATAAACCTACTACTATAGCTCCTATAAGATACATGTTTGAAAATACTCCTATTTTAAATATTGATTTTTCTGAATTTCTCATAGATAATGAGTAGAACAATTGTGATGCAGCTATTACCACAAAAGCCATAGTTCTGGAATATGTCAATACTTCTTCAGGTATATTTTTTGAACCTAGACTATATCCATGCTCTGTTAGTCCGAAATAAAAGGCTAACAATGTCAATATACCTATTAAACTACCTCCGATTATAGCTCTAAGTCCTGCTCCCTCAGCAAAGAAGCTTTGTTTAGGATCTCTAGGTTTCTTCTTCATAACATCCTTATCTCCTGGGTCTACTCCAAGAGCTATAGCAGGTAATGAATCGGTAATCAAGTTAATCCATAATATTTGAGTTGGCAGCAATGGGACAGGCCAAAAAAACAGTATAGAAACAAAAATGGATATAACTTCTCCCAAATTGCAAGATAATAGAAATATAACAGCCTTCTTAATATTTGCATAAATATTACGACCTTCTTCAATTGCATGAACTATAGTAGTAAAGTTATCATCCGTCAATATCATATCGCTGGCTCCTTTAGAAACATCAGTACCAGTAATTCCCATAGCGACACCGATATCTGCATATTTTAAAGATGGAGCATCATTAACACCGTCACCTGTCATGGATACTATATTTCCATGGGCTTTAAAGGCTCTTACTATCTTCACTTTATGTTCAGGTGATACTCTTGCAAATACTCTATAATTACTGATTTTCTCTGAAAATTCTTCATCAGTCAATTTATCTATTTCTGCACCTGTAATACTCTGCTCTAAAGATTCTGCAATTTCAAGCTCCTTTGCAATGGCTACAGCAGTATTTCTATGGTCCCCAGTGATCATAACAGGAGTTATACCTGCTCTTTTTGCTTCTTTGATTGAATCTTTAACTTCAAGCCTTGGCGGATCTATCATTCCAACAAAACCTAAAACTATTAGATCTTTTTCCATTTCTTCTGGTTCTATTATGCTGTCTACATCTTTATATGCTGCTCCAAGAACTCTTAATGCATTGTCAGACATCTCTTCTGCTACTTTTAAATAGTTCTCTTTCATTTCTTCCGTCAGAGGTACCACTTCACCATCTACCAGAGCTTTCGTAGATATTCTCAAAATATTATCTATAGCACCTTTAGTGTGTACTCTATATTTATTTCCTTCTAAATTTAAAGTTGACATCAGCTTTCTGTCAGAGTCAAATGGGTTTTCGCCGACTCTTTTATGCTTTTCATTCAAATCCTTCTTAGTCAGTTTGAATTTGTCACCCATTACCACTAAAGCTACTTCAGTAGGATCTCCTGTGCTTTGTCCGTTTTCATAGGTGGCATCTGAACACAAAACAAAAGTTTTGATCATTTGAGCTTCATCTTCGTTAACACTAGGCTTTGTTTCTGTGGCTGGTAAGTCTTTAAGGTTGTTATAAGTATAATACTTAACAACTGTCATCTTGTTTTGTGTAAGCGTACCCGTCTTATCAGAACAAATAATATTGACTGAACCTAGTGTCTCAACTGCTGGAAGTTTTTTGACTATTGCGTTGCTTTTAGACATTCTGGTAACACCCAAAGCCAATACTATGGCAACTATAGCGGCTAAGCCTTCAGGTATAGCGGCAACTGCTAAACTTATTGCAGTCAGGAACATCTCAAATAAATCTCTTTTTTGGAATAAAGCAATAACAAATATAAGGGCACATATGCCAATAGCTAAAAATCCAAGAGTTCTGCCAAGTTCATCCAATCTCTTTTGAAGAGGTGTCATCTCTTCAGTATCTTCATCAAGAATTTTTGCAATCTTACCTATCTCTGTTTCCATAGCTGTTGCAACAACTACACCTTCACCTCTGCCATAAGTAGCAAGAGTGGACATGAATGCCATATTTGACCTATCTCCAATTGGCGTTTTTGGATCTTCATGAATAGCATTAGCATCCTTATTAACAGGAACAGATTCACCAGTTAATGCAGATTCTTCTATTTGCAGATTTACGCTATCTATCAGTCTTAAGTCCGCCGGTATGTATCTTCCTGCATCTATAATAACAATATCTCCAGGTACTAATTCCTCTGAACTAATTTCCCTCACTTCTCCATCTCTTCTAACTAGAGATTTGGGAGTAGTCATTTTTTGAAGTGCTTCAATAGCTTTTTCGGCTTTATACTCCTGCACTACCCCTATTACAGCGTTAAGAACAACAACCAAAAGGATTATTATTGCATCTACATACTCACCTATTGCAATAGTTATAACTGTTGCTCCCAGGAGAACATATATCAACATATCCTTTAATTGTTCCAAAAACAAAGTAATTACGTTTTTTTTGGGCTTACCTTTAAGTTTGTTTCGACCATACTTCTCAAGTCTTGCTTTCACTTCTTCACTGGTAAGACCTAATGAGGGGTCTACATTTAATTCATTGAAAGCTTCATATTGGGATTTTGAAAACCACATACAATCACCTCTTAATAAATTTATTAACCAGCTACAGACATACATTAGTATTATAATCTATTATTGATTTAATACTCCAAATAATTATGTATTCATGATTGGTCATTCCTCCTTAAAAGCATAGAATACAAAAAGACCTTTAATATGCGCTATGCATATTAAAGGTCTTGCACATCCAAATGGATTTTGCTGCCAGAAAAAGTTACAAAACTTTTCCGAAATTGTTGGCAACAAAGCTTAGGTGCTACTCCCCTTTATAATAGCTTCTGTATAATATTGTATATAACTTCTTTTTTTAAGTCAATAACAAATTAAATTTTATATAAGTAAAAAACTTGTCAATCAATATATTTAAAAACTCCTGCTCAACATATAATAATAATGAGAATATACTGGAGTATAAGCTTTATGGAGGTGTGTTATGCAAAATCCAGGTTATATCAGAAAATTCTTCTTAGGTGCCAACACCCATAAAGGCTTTCATTCTTTTTATGAATATGTTGTACCTGGCATCCCTAACAGGCTACTTATATTAAAAGGCGGTCCTGGGACAGGTAAATCGACTTTTCTAAGAAAGATTGCTAATGAGTTTGCCAAAATGGGTCATGATGTAGAACTGCATCACTGTTCTTCCGACAATGATTCATTAGATGGGATTCGTATAGTCTCATTGAATATTGCGGTTATGGATGGCACAGCACCACATACTACAGATCCAAAATACCCTGCAGTAGTAGATGAAATAATCAATCTTGGTGAGTATTGGTATAAAGAAAAAATAGAAAAAAATAGAGAAACAATAATAAAATACAATAAGGAATTAAAAAAATTATATGCATCATCTTATAGATTTCTCAGTGCAGCTAAGGAAGTGCAAGACGATTTGGAAGCTCTCATCGGTGACCAATATGACTGGTCGGGCTTTAATAATACTATATATGAATATAAATCTACTATCCTAGACTCTATTAAGCCATTAAAGAAGCTTGGAAAGCCTAGACATCTATTTCATTCCTCTATCAATTCAGCTGGTAGAGTTGATTTTGTAGAAGATGCTCTTTTAAAAGAAAGTACCTGCCATTATGTTAAAACACAATACTATACTGCAGCCACTGAGTTTCTCAAAACTTTATCCTCTGACCTTTTGATGAAAGGTTATGATGTAGAAATATTTCATCAACCTTTAGATCCAAATATAATAGAAACAATAATGGTCAATGAACTTTCCTTGGTCATCTCCAACGATCACAAGTTGGAGAAAAAAGCAGATAAAATAATAGACTTAGAAAATTTCAGGAACAAAACTAGCGTTAAAGAATACCTTTCTTATATTGAGAATGATAATACAATAATGGAAAGCCTTTTAGATGAAGCTATAAGAAAAATTCAATTAGCAAAAAAACTACATGATGAGTTAGAAAGATTTTATATTCAAAACATGGACTTTGAAAGAATGGCAGAGCTAAGAAACAAAACCATTGAGAGAATAAAAAAAATGTCTAGATAATCCTTAAGAGTATGCTAAAATTTTTTAGCATACTCTTTTTTCAACATTCCATATAATAAT
>JAAYMO010000014.1 GCA_012521375.1 Clostridiales bacterium | reverse complement strand
GGATTATTATGATGCCAAGAACCAAAAGGGCTTTGAATATTCCTACATGTATCCGGGCATGAACAAGGTTATGCAGGCAGCTGGCAGATTGATCCGCTCAGAAACCGACAGGGGAGTTATACTTTTGTTGGATGAAAGATTTACTCGTTGGGATTATCAGAAGCTTTTCCCAAAGGAATGGTTCCCGTATAAAAGAGTTAATGAGAATACTATTGATAAAGTTCTGGAAAGTTTTTGGGCCAAACATGATTAAAAAAAGGGTTTTATTTCTAAATTGAAATAAAACCCTTTATGTTATATAGTATGTGAACCAGTCCTTATTACTTTCTTTCGTAAACTACTTCTCCGGCAATCACAGTCATAAGAGCATTGATATCTTTAAGTTCGTCTGCCGGACAACTCATATAATCCCTATCGATAATTGCAAAGTCTGCATATTTCCCTTCTTCTATAGAGCCTATTTTATCTTCCTGGAATTGTGCATAAGCAGCCCATATAGTGTAAGCCCGCAACGCCTCTTCTTTTGTTAAGCATTCTTCTGTATACCATCCGCCTTCAGGGAAACCGTCACGGGTCTTTCTCGTTACTGCAGCATAAAAACCATGGAATGGGTTTACTAATTCTACCGGTGCATCAGTACCATTGGGGATAATAGAACCTGATTCAATCATCTTTCGCCATGCATAAGCTCCTTTTATTCTTTCAGATCCAACCCTGTCCTCTGCCATATTCAAATCAGAAGTAGCGTGAACAAACTGCATGGAAGGCAGTACACCAAGTTCTGCAAATCTAGGAATATCATCTAATGCAACAATCTGGGCATGTTCTATTGCAAAGCGATGATCTTTTAGATTTAATTCCTTAATTACTTTTTCATATATGTCTAGCACCTGCCTATTTGCTGCATCACCAATAGCATGAGTGTTAACTTGGAATCCTGCTTCAGCTGCTTTTTTTACATATCCATATAACTCTTCGTCAGTGTATCTTGGATCACCTACATGTCCTTTGCGATCCGAATATTCCTCTAACATCCATGCACTGCGTGCTCCTAGTGATCCATCAGCCATAAGCTTGATTGACCTTACATTGAGTCGGTCACCAAATAGACCTGTTCTTTCTTCTGCAGGCATCTTATAGAATTGTTCTGCACTTTTCCCTTCAGAAGCCATCATATATATGCGAATCTTTAGTTCATCTTTCTCATACAGTTCTTTTAATCTATTGAAGGTATCCACACCGGATCCTGCATCACGGACACTTGTGATACCATAAGATAGAATATGTTCCTGTGCCAATCTCAATTGATCTATCAACTGATTTTCAGTAGGGTCAGGTTCGTGATTTGTAATAATCCCTGCTGCTGTATCTGTAAAAACTCCTATGGCTTCCCCAACTTTTATTCCTTTATATCTTCCTTTAGCTTCATCTTCAGCTGTTTTTCTTATGATTTCGCCGCCAACTGGGTTTGGAGTGACACCGTCTACATCTATTCCACCTATTTTCATTGCGGCGGAGTTAGCCCATATAGCGTGGCCACAGACTCTGGTCAAAACAACCGGGTTATTTGGAGCTATGGCATCCAATTCCAATTTTGACGGGAATATTGCCGGCTCCCATACTTCTTGGTTCCAGCCCCTGCCAATTATCCATTCACCAGGTTGTGATCTTTTTACAGCTTCAGCAACCTTATTTAAAATTTCTTCTTTTGGAGCCCAAAAACAGTCAATCTGCTGGACAGCTGCACCTACACCCGGATAATGTAGATGAGCATCTATCAATCCAGGAATAACAGTTTTTCCCTTCAAATCCACAACTTTTGTATATCTATCGATAAAATAATCAATTTGATTGTCATCACCTACAAATATAAATTTACCGTCTTTTATTGCCATTGCAGTGGCCTTAGAAAATTTTTCATCAACAGTATAAATGTTGCCATTGAAATATACTGTGTCAGCTGCAAAAGGCAATCTTTTAACTTCTGCCGGTGCAGCAAATCCAATCTGCCCAATCAAGCTTGTAATCAATATTAAGCATGTGACAATAGAAATAAAGTTTCTTAACCTTTTGTTCATACATAAAACCTCCCAAAATTTAATATATATTTTCTCTTATGCGGTTCTCTGCTCACATATTAATGAGCATTTGCATGCAAAAACATCCCCTCCTTTTTATATGTTTTAAATTAGAGGAAAAGCATATTATGATTCTTATAAAAACTTATAATGTTGGGATGTCTTTTATGTATTGAAAAGCTTTACAGAAGGTATTATTTTATATTATAAATTCTTTAATGAATTGAATTGGTTAGATCAGATAACATTAAATTGTGTCTAGATTAAATGCATTTTTATAGGAAGCACAATACTTAATCCTATAATAAAATATAAAGCTATAATAAAGTTTGAAATTATCAAGCCAGTTCATCATAATATACTTCTCCCCATTTTAATTGTAAAATATAAAGAGTCTTATCTCAAAGAATTTCGTAATCAAAAAAAATGCATTATTCTATTATTTTTTTACTAAAATCTGCAATTATGTCCAATATTTTTTAAAGTAACCTTTAATATTTTTCCAATAAAAAAAGCTTTTGGAATTAGGCAGTTACTGCCATTCCAAAAGCCTTTTTTCTCCTTCTATCTTTCTTATTTCCGTTATATCTTGGCTAACTTCTAGCACTCCTTTATATTGGCCTTCTGAATCCCTCAAGGCAAAATACTGTATAAGAATGGTTTTCCCCTTCATCTGAATCCAGAAAGTAGCGGAATCCTTATGTCCTTTTCTGAATTCGTCAATTATTTTTTCTACCACATGAACACTCTGGGGTGGATGGCAATTCTTCACATCTCTTCCTATAGCAGCAGGAGATCTGGGGAATATCCTTTCCTTTGGCTTTGAAAAAAATCTCACCTTGTTGTTCTCATCCACATAAGTCAAATCTACAGGTAGGGCATTGAATATCATAAGAGCCTGCTGAAAGCTTAGCTCTCCCGTTTCTGTCTTCATCACCAATTCCTGTCCCTGCTTCACCACTTTATCCTCTTCTTCCGGCATATCATCTTTATCCAGAGGAGGTTTTTCAATAAAGGGGAATTCATATTCAAAGCTTTGCTTTTTCATGTCATCCCATTCTTTGTCATCGATGACTTCCATAGCAGCGGGAAATAATATGTATCTTTCTTTATAAATCAAGCCGTATAGGATAAAAAATAATTTCCCTATCTCTATGTTGAACGAGACTTCATTCAGCTGAGGATTTAATTCTCTCTGAATGTTAGTCGAGTCCATACTGGACTTACCTGCTCTTTGACACCCGGCATCTATAGAATCAGGGGAATTAGAGCGGGTTAGTGCAGTGTTAAAATCAGTTTCACTGGGTTCTTGAGATTTGAGTATGTATATCAACTTCTTTAAAGATGCTCTTGCTTCATCGTGGAGAGCCCACATGATAGAGAGTCCTTCAAACTTTTTCATCTTTTTCTCTAGGTATGGAAAAAGTATGTTTTCTTTCTTCAGATAATGAGCATCAAATTCCTGAAGCTCTTCAATATGAGCTAATAATCGATCTTTATTGTTTATGAAATCCTTTTCCTTTATTATATCCTTTATGGCAGCCAGCTTGGTTTCTAATGCTTGGTTTTCCTTCATCATGGTGTGAAGAAAACTGTTTTCTTCAGGTTCTTTCCATTCATATTGAATCAATGATTTATTAAAAACATTTATGACCTTATCTAATATCTTCAATATTTCCTTTGCTGAAAAGCCTTTCTGAAGCTGATTATAAAATATTTCAAAGGCTTCTTGTGGCTTTACTTTCAGTATATCTTCCTTGTACTGATTATACAGCATGCTACCATCTTTTCCTTCTAATACGCCTTCTACATACTCTGTCAATCTTTTCACTCTATTATCATCCATCTCCATCACCCTTTCTGATTTCTTTTATTGATCTTAATATAAATCTTTCAATGAGTTTATTGTTTATCCGTAAAAAATGCCTATAGAGACCATACTATAGGCTTTTTTGACAATATTTAATCATTATTTATTTTAAAAGCTTCATCAATTGATCCAATTCTTTTTTTGTTAAATTCCTCCAGTGACCAACCTTAAGCAATCCTAGTTTAATATTCATTATGCGGATTCGTTTGAGTTTTACAACTCTGTAACCCAATGCCTGGCACATGCGTCTTATCTGTCTGTTCAATCCCTGAGTAAGAATGATTCGGAAAGTATTTTTGTTTACTTTATATACTTTACAAGGCTTTGTCCTGCGTCCCAATATTTCAACTCCCGATGACATAGCCTTAATAAAATCATCATTTATAGGTTTATTTACCGTCACTATGTACTCTTTCTCATGATTATTTTCAGCTCGCAAAATTTTATTTACTATATCCCCATCATTGGTCATAAGTATAAGCCCCTCTGAATCTTTGTCCAGTCTGCCAATAGGAAATATCCTTTGGGGATGTCCTACAAAATCCACAATATTTTCTTTCACTCTTTTATCAGTAGTGCTCTCAATACCGACAGGTTTATTCAAAGCAATATATACTTTTTTGCTCTTTATCTTTATAGGTTTGCCATCTATAGCTACTATATCCCCAGGTTCCACAGTAGAACCTAATTGACATATCTGACCATTTATTGTTACCCTTTTTTTTTCGATCAATTCATCTGCCTGCCGTCTTGAACAAAATCCGCTTTCTGCTATATACTTATTAATCCTCATACTATATACCTTCCAATAAATTTTGAGTCATCAGATATGATGCATAGCCACTGGGAATGCCTCACTATCTCCAGTGGTTCAAAAAGAGGCTATCATAAAAGATAACCTCTTATAATCATTGCTGAATACTTCAGGTCTATTCTTCAGCTTCCTGGCTGATAGATTCTGTTTCCTCTGCGCTTTCTTCTTCTGTTTCTTCGACTTTAGTTTCTATAACTACTGCTATAGGATTGTCATCTATGTTGACACATATAACTCCCTCAGGCAAATCTAAATCTGCAGCCATTATAGTATCGCCGCCGTTAGCTTCGCTAACGTCTATCTCTATGGCATTAGGTATTAGCTTAGCCTTCCCTTTGACCACAACTTCATCCATATTACTTTGGAGTATAAGCTTATTGTAAACTAACTTATCCGTGCCCTTGAAAACTAAAGGAACATTACGAGTGATTTCTGCATCTTCATCTGCTACCTGAATATCCATATGGATCAATTCTTCTGTAAGACCATCTCTTGCTGTATCTCTTATAAACCCGAAACTTTCTTTTCCATTTAATACTACAGTTAAATTGGTCCTACTGCCATAACTTTTTATAATTCTTTCTACATCTTTCTTATTAAATTTTACCGATACTGCATCTATACCTTTCCCGTAGATAACTCCTGGAACAAAATTCTCCTTCCTTACTTTATAACCTTTCTCATCTCTAATAAAAGCCTCAAGCTTAACTGTTCCCATATAAACTCCTCCTTTTCAAATATTTATACGAGTCATGCAAAGCTTCGAGTTTGTATATGATTATAACACAGTTTTTAATTTATGACCAATCGGCTCAGTAAGTTCTGCAATACAGCTTTCCTATTACTCCAGCATTAACCTTTCCAGTTCCAAAGGTTCTACCTGTTTGCCATCTTTGAAAGCTCTCATATTGCCCCCGGAAATCTCATCTATCAAGGCGATATGTTTATCTTCTCCTATTCTTCCAAATTCAAATTTTATATCATAAAGTTCAAGACCCTTTTTAGCCAGTTCTTCCTTCACAATACCTGCGATTTTTTTAGTAAGCTCCTTCAATATTTTATACTCATCATGGGTTAAAATTCCTAACATATCCAAGGCATCTTCAGTAATAGGCGGGTCCTGCCTCATATCATCTTTTAATGTCACTTCCACAAAAGCATCTAAAGGCTGGCCTTCTTTTACATATCCACCATATCTACGATAAAAGCTGCCTACAGCTCTATATCTGCAAATAACCTCTATACCTTTTCCAAATAAAGTAGCAGGCTTAACAGTCATGGTTGCATCATCAATATTCACATCAATATAATGAGTTGGTATACCTTTATCCTCTAATATTTCAAAAAACATCTTAGTAAGTCTAAGTCCTGCTCTGCCAGCCCCCTCTATAGTCAAACCTACTTTGTTTGAACCTGGGTCGAATACTCCATCTTCTCCTGTCACATCATCTTTAAATTTCAGTAAATAATTGCCGTCTTCTAGTAAAAACACATCTTTGGTTTTGCCTTTATGAATAAGCTTCATAGCCCTATCCCCTTTTGGTAAATTTTTATTTACAATTTATTATACTATATCCTAAGGGTTTTTTTAATATTGCTATGCTGATTTTCATATTAATATATATTATATCTCTTATAAGCATTTGTTATTAATATATATATATAAAACCTCAGCTTCATAAATGGTTATATTTTTTATATATCATTGGTAATTATCATTAATCTCTTCTTCCTCTTCATCAGCTAAACAGGGCAACCATATTGTAAAGCTTGTGCCGTATCCTAGTTTACTATTTATTTCAATGCTCCCTCCATGCTCCTTTATGATTTGTTTGCAAATATAAAGTCCTAAGCCGGTACCGGTTTTTTTTGTGGTATAAAAAGCTTCTCCAATTTTTGGGATATCTTCAGGAGGTATCCCCTTACCGTTATCTGTCACCTTTATATAGATTTTATTAAGATTCGTATTATAACCGGTTTCTATAATCAACTTAGGATTTTCCACTTCCTCCATGGCTTCCAATGCATTTTTACATAAATTGAGAAACACTTGATTTATCTGGCTTTCGTCACAGAGCAAATATCTTTCTTCCTTTGTAGCTTCAAAAACAACATCTACCTTTTTCATAAAAGAATTGCTTATTACCAGGCTCTCTATAGACTGAGTCAAATCATATATGGAAACTTCCTCAAATTCAGTTTCTCTAGGCTTTGACATATATAAGAATTTGCTTATTATATTATCAATCTCATCTATGCTTTTGTTAATCTTTTTTAAATAATTTACAAAGTATTCTTCTTTTGCCATAGTCTCCAATAGCTGACAACTTCCTTTTATTGTAGATAAATAGTTTCTGGTCTCATGTACAATGCCTGCTCCCATTTGTCCTATTAGCGCAAGTTTTTCTTGCTGCATCAATATGTTTTCTTTCCTCATTTCCTCTTGCTTGCTTTTTTCTAATTGTTCATATGCTTCTTGCAGTTTATTGTTTTTCTCTTCTAATATTTTATAAGGATACTTTACATAACTCACAAATACTGATTTATATAAATAATAATAATATATAATTTTTAATACATGTCCATAAACACAGTTTATTGAATGATAAGAAGTAGGAATAATGAACATTGTCTGAGCAGAAACCATAATAAGCAGAGTGATACAGAAATGTCTATTGCCAATTATTATATTGTTCTTAATCTTCTTTTTCACTTTCAACAAGCTCATTATAATAAGTAAAATAATCAATGTTTCAGCCGCTTTGTGCACCCATGTAAAGCCGTATTCTGTATAAAAAGGAGAAATAGCCTTAGGATAACTGATTAAGGCCAAAGAAATCCCAACAGCAAAGGTTGTTGTTACAATCAAATTTGTCCATCTATTAACCTTTATTATAGATATATCTAAAGACATTAAATATAAGGCAATGACTTCTGTTAATCTTGCTAAAACCCAAAATTTTAATGCTAAATCCTGGGATTGAATTATTGGGCTTGATAGAATAGAGAAAAGATATATATGACAAGCATCAAATATCACAACAGCAAGTATGGCAAAACCTAATATATGATTTGTATCAGGTATTTCATTTATAGTGTTCCATATTATTAAAAAGATAGAAACACCAATAAATAAACTTGAACTTTCTAATATGCTATGAACAATATCTGTACCAGCTTTCCAAAAAGTGCTATAAAGAATTAAGGCAGCAATAAAACCGATGATTAATGTTTTAATGTAATTAAATAATAAGCTCTGATCTTTATTCATATTATGTAACACCACACAACACTAATTTTTGCATAGCTTTACTTTTATTATCCAAACATTTTCAAAGGCTAAATTTATTAAGTTGTATTCAAAATGTTAACAAGCTATATATTCTAGATAAATTTACTAAATCCTTTAATTATTGATTTTTTTCCTGATGACAGGAAAATCATTACAAATCCTTAAACCAAAAAATATCCAGAACCAGCCTCTTATGGCTTTCTGGATAAAATATTGATTAAATAAGCTCCAATACTACTGGACAATGATCGCTGCCCATCACATGGGAGTGAATCTCTGCATCTTCCATCTTGCCTTTTAGTCTGTCAGAAACTATGAAATAGTCAATTCTCCATCCCACATTCTTTGCCCTTGCATTACCCATATAAGACCACCAGGTATAAGCACCTTCTTTATCAGGATAAAAGAATCGAAAAGAGTCTACAAAACCTGAATCTAAAAGCTTAGTAAGCTTGTCCCTTTCTTCATCAGTAAAACCCGCATTTCTCCTATTAGATTTAGGGTTCTTTAAATCAATTTCTTTATGTGCTACATTCAGATCACCACATAATATAACAGGTTTTACTTTATCAAGATCCATAAGATATGATCTAAAGTCATCCTCCCATTTCATCCTATAGTCTAACCTGGCTAATTCTCTTTGGGAGTTGGGTGTGTATACATTAACCAAATAAAATTCATCATATTCTAATGTTATGACTCGCCCTTCTTGATCATGCTCTTCCATTTTAATTCCGTATTTTACTTCCAGGGGCTTTATTTTTGTAAACACTGCCGTCCCTGAATAACCCTTTTTCTTTGCGTAATTCCAATACTGATTGTAACCAGGCAGCTCTAAATCTATTTGGCCTTGCTGCAACTTTGTCTCCTGAATGGAAAATATATCTGCATCCACTTCTTCAAAATACTCTAAAAATCCTTTGTTTACGCATGCTCTGAGACCATTTACATTCCACGAAACTAACTTCATAAAAAACCTCCATTATTTTTATAGTGAAAGCCACCTGTACAGGTGGCTATGTTTTAACTCCTATATCTTAACTACATTGGCTGCTTGGGGTCCTTTAGGTCCTTCCTCAATATCGAATCGAACCCTTTGCCCCTCCTCAAGACTTTTATGGGCTTCATCGCTTTGTATGGCTTTATAATGAACAAAAACATCTTTTCCGCCATCAACCTCTATGAATCCATAACCTTTTCCGGAGTCAAACCACTTTACTACTCCTTCTTTCATTAATTATCCTCCTATATTAAAACAGTTTGTATCGTTATTATACCACAGCGGTAAAAAAAAAATGTGATATATCATTTATCAAGTTTTTCTAAAATTTGAACAAATTTAGATGCAGTAGGAGATAAAGATACACTTTTTAAAAAGCAGATTCCTATACTTCTTTTTGGTATAGGTTCTTCTAATTCCACTGGGAACAATTCTTTTTTATCTATGTATTCTTTTGAGAACTCTTCTATTACGCAAGATATTCCCAAATCTATCTTAGCAAATTCTAAAAGCAAATCGTGAGAGCCTAACTCAATTTCAGGTTTTATACTTATACCTTTAGATAAAAAAATTTTTTCTACATATCGGCGAGAATTGGATTTTGGTTCCAGCAATATAAGAGGATATTTTGCTAAACTATCTAAGCTCAAAGGTTCAGAAATCTTTTGTTTATATGATTTGCCGCATACAAATATATCATGTATATCCATAATGCTTATTACTTCAAGTGAAGAATCTTCTACTGGCAAATTGCATATGGCAATGTCTATTTCGCCTGATTTTACAAGTGCGCATAATTCTAATGTAGTTTTGTTTATTATCTTTAGTTTAATATTTGAATATAATTTGTGAAATTTTTCTAAATAAGGCATCAGGAAGTACCTGGAAATAGTATCTCCAACTCCTATTTTTAATTCCCCTTCTGATAAATTTTTCCACTCATTAAGCTTTGCTTCCCCTTTATGTATCAGATTAATGGCTGGATTTGCGTATTCAAACAATATTTTTCCTTCATTGGTCAATTTTACACCTTTCGAGGTTCTAGTAAAAAGCCTTAGTCCTAATTCTCTTTCCAACTGCATTATGGATTGACTGACAGCGGGTTGAGTCATATAAAGAACAGAAGCAGCTTTGGAAAGGCTTTTTCGCTTTGCCACTTCACAAAAAATTCTATAAAGTTCAAGTTTTATCAAGATATAACCTCCTCTTATAGCTGGTATAATAGATATTTATTTTACTTATATCATATAATGGTATATAGTACAAGTGTAGAATACATGCTAAAACTAGTAAAACCAAATATGAGGAGAGGTTTGAATGGAAAGAATGGTTGGTACTGTAGTTAGAGGTCTTCGTACGCCAATAATAATGGAAGGTGATGATATTTCATCCATAGTTGTTGACACGGTATTAAAAGCTTCAAAAGCTGAGAAATTTGATATATGCCATAAGGACATTGTAGCCATCACCGAATCTGTAGTTGCTAGAGCTCAGGGGAATTATGCAAGCATAGATGCTATAGCAAAAGATATAAAAAGTAAATTTGGTGACGATACAATAGGGATAATATTTCCTATATTGAGCAGAAATCGCTTTGCTGTATGCCTCAAAGGTATAGCAAAAGGGGCTAAAAAGATTGTACTCATGTTCAGTTATCCTTCCGACGAGGTAGGCAATCATTTGGTAGATATAGATGTATTGGATGTGAAGGGCGTAAATCCTTGGACTGATGTATTAACAGAAAAAGAATTCAGGAATTATTTCGGTTATAATAAGCACCCTTTTACAGGAATTGATTATATAGAGTATTACAAAACCATAGTTGAAGAATATGGAGTTAATTGTGAAATAATATTCTCAAACGATCCTAAAACCATATTGAATTATACAAAAAGTATATTAGTCTGTGATATACATACGAGGAAGCGAACCAAGAGAATTCTTTCTGCCAATGGAGGAGAAAAGGTCTATGGTCTTGAGGATATTTTAACTGCCTCAATAGATAGCAGCGGATACAATGAATTATATGGACTTTTGGGATCAAATAAAGCTACCGAAGACAGTGTAAAGCTATTTCCTAGGGACTGCCAGACATTAGTGGAAAACATACAGAAGCAACTTTTTGAAAGAACCGGAAAAACACTGGAAGTCATGGTTTATGGCGACGGAGCTTTCAAAGACCCGGTGGGAAAAATATGGGAGCTTGCAGATCCGGTAGTATCTCCTGGTTATACCGCAGGGTTGGAAGGCACTCCAAACGAGATTAAGCTAAAATATATAGCAGATAATTACTTTTGCCACCTTAAAGGAGAAGAGCTGAGAAAGGCAATATCTGAATATATAAAGAATAAGGAAACTGGTTTTAAAAATAAAATGGAGACCCAAGGTACCACACCGAGAAGGCTAACAGACCTTATAGGCTCTCTTTGTGATTTAACCTCCGGTAGCGGAGATAAAGGGACGCCAGTGGTATATATACAAGGTTATTTCGACAACTATACTAAGTAAGAAAGGCTTTCTTCAAATCCATCGCGTAAAGTTAAAATCGAGATAGAATTAAACTTTCCTATAGTTTGTAAAAATGGTATACCAAGCGGTATACCATTTTTATATTATGCACTTTGACTTGATATAAGGAAGTTAGTGTCCATCTGGCATCATTTTAACTTCACAGAAAACTATAACATTGCAGCTACTTTGCAGGCAGAATCTCTATCCAATATCCATCCGGATCTTCTATGAAGTATATGCCCATTTCCTTATTCTCAAAGCAGATCCAACCCATTTCTTTATGATGCTCATAGGCCGCTTCAAAATCATCTACTACAAAAGCCATATGAGATTCATTGTCCCCTAAATCATAGGGTTCCGTCCTATCCCTAAGCCATGTAAGTTCTAATTGATGTTCTGTTATGCCATCACCCATGAATACAAGGATGAAATCTCCATCTTTATGTTCTTTCCTTCTCACTTCTTTTAGTCCTAAAGCTGCTTTATAAAAGGCGATACTCCTTTCCAAATCCAGCACATTTATATTGTTATGTGCAAATTTAAATTTCATATGAAAACCCCTTTCATAATTTTGCGGCTGCAAACTTTTTTAACCCATTTTATTAATAATTCCTTATTATTATACCAAAATGTAGTTAATAATAATACCTAGTATATAGAACCTTTGGTATAATATATGTAATATTCATCAGGCAAAAGGTGGTTTTTTATGAAAAATGTTAAGATTCAATACTTGTTTAATAGCGGATTTTCAGTTGAAACTGAAAATCATCAATTAATTTTTGATTGCTATAAATTCTTCCCCAAACTAAGTCATAAAGATACTACAGTATTTGTTTCCCATAGTCATCACGACCACTATAACCCTGGTATCTTAGAGTGGAAGAATAATAAGAAAAATATAAGTTACATATTAAGCAACGATATAAAGGTCAAGGAACCTGATGACAGAATCTATTTTGTGGGACCGGATGAGGAAATGACATTTGGAGATATGAGCATAAAAACTTTAGGTTCCACTGATCTAGGTGTGTCTTTTCTAGTGGGTGTGGACAATATGACTCTATTTCATGCAGGAGATTTGAACTGGTGGTACTGGTGGGACGATACCCCTGAAGAAATACAAGTTATGGAAGAAGCTTTTAAAAAAGAAATACATAAGCTTAATGGCAAAAAAATTGATATCGCCTTTTTACCTGTTGACCCTAGATTAAGACACAACTATTGTCTGGGAGGAGAATATTTTATAATGAAAATAGAACCTGAATTTTTTGTTCCTATGCATTTTGGTGAAGATTATGAGATAATAAAATCTTTTATAAAGAAAGTTAAGGATTATTCTACAAAGGTTATTGAGATAACAGCCATAGGTCAGGAAATATACTTGTAAAAGGGAGTAATTATATGTTTAAGTTCGATGGTATAGAAAAAATGAATGAAGAACAAAAACTGCAATACATGCTGGTTTTATTAGAAGGACAACTGTCTTCCGAAAAAGATGCTCTGGCCAATTTATCTAATGCATCAGCAATAATCAAAGCCGTAATGGATGGGCTTAATTGGGCAGGCTTCTACATAATGAGAGATGGGGAGTTGGTATTAGGTCCCTTCCAAGGCTTACCCGCTTGCAATAGAATAAAGTTAGGAACCGGTGTATGCGGTACAGCTGCAGCTACTAGAAAAACTCAAATAGTGCCCAATGTCCATGAATTTCCCGGGCACATAGCTTGCGACAGTGCTTCCAACTCTGAGATAGTAGTGCCTATAGTTAAGAATGATAAAGTTTATGGAGTTTTAGATCTAGACAGCCCTGAATTTAACAGATTTACAGAACTTGAAGCCAGACATCTTGAACAATTTGTGGGAAAGCTAAATAAATATATAGACTGGGAAAATATATAATTCATTTCAAAGAATGAGCCACCGAGAACGTACCCAGAGGCCCAAAGCTGTTCCCGGTGGCTCATTTTCAGTCAACCTAGATAATAGGGGGTTTCCTATAAAGGGTTGACTGCTCAAATCCATATGCAATTTCAATCAAGGTTGGTTCATCCCATTCTCTGCATAAAATTTCAATGCCTACAGGCACTCCTAATGGGGCTGTATCTTTAGGCTCTGTAAATCCAGCAGGAACTACACAAGATGGGAAACCTGTCACAGATCCTAATACTCCGTTTCTTTCAATCTGAGGTTCACCAGTCTTAACTACTAATCTCTTTTGATGAGGATATACTATTGCATCCAGATCATGCTCTGCCATAATTCTCATTACTGTATTTCTAAGTTCAAGCTTCATCATGATTCTTTCTCTATATTCATTGCTGTTTATGTCAAGGGTTTGGGCATATTTTATATTGTCTTCTATCCCTTTGTGATATTTCCCAGATTCTATTACATCCGCTAGAGAATGAACCTTAGCTCTTGAACCTAGGTTTTTCAGATAAACATTAAGATGTTCTTTAAGGTCATATAAATGGACACTTACTTCTTTAACCAGCTTATCACTGTCTATATTATCCTCAATAGGAATCAGTACTGCTCCCGCCGACTCCATATCTTTAAGACTTTTTTCCATCACTTGGTTGACTTCTTCATGAACATCTTCTTTTCCAAAAAAGCTCTTTAATATACCGATTCTTTTTCCCTTCAGTCCATCTTTGTTTAAGAACTTCATATAGCTGCTTGGCTTTTTGCCAACAGACCAAGCTGTGGCAGGATCCTTCATGTCATAACCTGCTATGATATCCATAACTCTTGCGGCATCTTCCACTGTCCTCATTATTGGACCTGCAGTATCCTGGGTCAGAGAATAAGGTACAATGCCATGTCTGCTGACCAATCCTATAGTTGGTCTTAAACCTACCAAGCTGCAGGCTGAAGCAGGTGAACGTATAGAATTTATAGTATCTGTTCCTATGCCGATTATTCCAAAATTGGCAGCAACTGCTGCTCCTGTACCTCCGCTTGATCCCCCCGGCGTCCTAGTCAAATCATAGGGATTCAGGGTTTGTCCTAATATAGAGCTGACAGTCTCTCCCCAAACAGCAAATTCATGTAGATTAACTTTTGCTAATATTATTGCTCCTGCTTCCTTTAGTTTCTTTACAATAAAAGCATCCTCTTCAGGTATCATACCTTCTAAACTCAAGGAACCAGCAGTAGTAGGCATATCCTCTGTATCAACATTGTCCTTCAATAACACTGGTATACCATGCAGAGGGCCTACAAAGCCTTTTTCCTTATATTGCTGATCCAAAAAATCAGCAATTTCTAGAGCTTTTGGGTTAATCATTATAACAGAATTGAGAGAAGGTCCCTTTTTATCATAGGTCTCAATTCTCTCTATATACATTTCAGTCAAGCGTCGACATGTTAACCGTCCTTCCTTTATAGCAGCATGAACCGATTCAATTGTTGCTTCCTCCAGACAAAAGCCCATATTATTCTTATCCATGGCAACCTCCTGTTTTATAGTTAACTTAACATAATAATACCATTTTCGTCTTATATTAATTATACATTTATACAACTCTTAAATAATTATAATAAAATTACAAAAAATTTTAATAAAAAACAGTAGTTTTTGTTAAAAGTATATAGTTTAATACATCTTATTACTCACTTTCTATCTTTTTATAAGTTTCCATTGTAAATGATTTAATAAATCTATGGCAGAAAATTTATATAAAGTAAAATCATACTTTTCTATTGTGTAATAGCAATAAGTCATATTGCTCATAATAGTAGCAAAGCTTGTATAAGCTATTCAGGAGGTAAATTCATTGGAAAAAACAGTATTAAGAGTGGTTCTTATTTCATGTATTGCTACACTTTCTTTATTCAACATAGTAGATATACAAAATTTGAGGACTTTGGTAGTTTCAGATAAAAAAGAAAATATAGTAAAAATGAAACAACATATTTTATGTATCATGATGGCGTATCCCGAGTATATTATTGATTTAAAGCTTTCTGAAAATGGCAATATATATCTGATAATGAAATCAGGAAGAAAGATTCTTTATGATGATGGGAAATCAAAAAGCCCTGAAGAAAAAATATCTGATCCTGATTTGGAAGACATGATGGAACCTATTTACCCCCTTGGAAAAATTGATAAATTGATGGATTCGAGTTTTAATCCTGGAAGGATTAGAATCTATACTTTATTAAAAGAAGTTTATGGGGAAGGCAAAAAAGAGGTAGAAAAAAACTTGGACAATATAAACACCTATTATGGTCATCTCCAGTTCAATAGGAACAACAATGCATCATTGGCTTTAAAATCTGTCATGGATGAGCTGATACCTCTAGCACAAAGCAGAGCTGATATCAAGGCTTGCTTAGCACCCTATAGTGGTACATTCAATTATCGTAATATATCGGGCACCGACCGGTTAAGCCCTCACGCTTTCGGCATAGCCATTGACTTGGCATACAACGAAAATGATTATTGGCAATGGTCTTCTAGAAAACAAGGCCAAGAAAGATTAAAGTCTTATCCCAAGGAAATAGTAGAAATTTTTGAGAAAAATAATTTCATCTGGGGTGGTAAATGGGGACATTTTGATATATTACACTTTGAATACAGACCTGAAATCATTATGATGTCTCGATTTTTCGGAAATAAAAACAATAATCCCGATTTTTGGTATGATGGTGCACCAATAGAAAATGATCAAGTGAAATCTTATATAAAAAAAATAGATGAAGTCTTTGATTTCAAAATTTTTTAGTAATTTTATTGCTCCTATTGCTATATATTTAACTATTAAAGTATTATTTTTAGGCAAAGGAGCGCAGTATATGATGTCACCTTTCACTAAAAAAGATAATGAATTTAAAACAAGATCGGCAATTATAATGGCCTTATTTTTACTGACAGTTTTAGTTTTATATAAAGATCCGATTCTTAATGTGTTTAATTCTAATGATGAAATAAGCGAATATGTCCAGCTATTATTTCAAATGAGGAATAAGGCAATTATAGGAATGGATTTAGAGTCCATTGAATCCCTATATGATGTTGGTTCAAAATATGGCCAATGGGCTTATGAATATGAGATTAGAAAAGTAAAGTATCTTCATAACTGGGAGCAAAAACAAGGTGTTAAATTTGTGGAAATCATTCCCAAAATAGTTCTTAAAAATATTAAAATGGATGAAGAAATAATTTCCATCAACCTGCTTTGTAATACCGAATATAAATATGCATATGTAGATAAGGAAGAAGAAATAAACACCTCAAGAATAGGAACATACCATATACTTGAATTGGTGAAAAGGGATGACAAATGGCTGATCTCAAAAGAATGGTATAATGATCCTTTTACAGATTCTCTAAAACTTGACAATATAAAAGTAGATTCTATAAAAGAATATATTCTATCTCAAGGTCCTAGAGACTTTTCTAATATAGGTGAAAGAAGAGAAAATGCTGTACAATATGCACATCGTTACTGCGGTGCTGCCAGTGAAGAAAAATATGGTTTTGAATATAATAAAAAATATAGAAACTATAATTCCCGAGGAGGAGATTGTGCAAACTTCGCTTCACAAATCCTTTATGAAGGAGGCCAATTCAAAAAAAACTACACTTGGAATTATGATAAAAACGGCGCTACCCGTGCTTGGCTTAATGCTCAAGGTTTTAAAGACTATATGATAAGCAGTGGTAGAGCTTCCCTGATCGCCTATGGAAACTATGAAAAAGTATATAAAGCCTCATATAAGCTTTTGCCAGGCGATTTTGTAGCCTATGAAAAAAAAGGAAAGGTAACTCATATCTCAGTAGTCACCGGAGCTGACTCAAAAGGTTATTCTCTTGTTACCTGTCATAATACAGATAGAAACAATGTACCATGGGATTTGGGTTGGAGTAACTCTAATATTAGATTTTGGCTGGTACGTGTTCATTATTGACATATTCTGTTACCTTTTGAACCACATATTTTAATGCCATAAGTATTTTTAAATTTTGTTCTAAGCTGAATCCATCCACTGTCATAGCTTTTTTCTTGGTATTTCCATCTACAGCGCCTGCCTCCACCATTTTTTGCAACATAAGTTTTTCAGTATTAGTATCATGTAGCAGATTTTTTCCAGCCAAAATAGAAAGGGCTGCTACTAGCGCATGGGCTCCCCAATTTGATACTCCTGCTACAATGAGGAAGTCAGAAGCAAAGGAAGCACCTATCAATTCTCCATTGGGTATCAATTCTATCACATAAGGGCGAATCCTGCCCATACCGATTTCATTACCGCCATCTCCAACAGCTATAGTTTTTATACCGGCCTTTTCTGCTTCCTCAAACAATACATCCATCATAGGCACAATATCGCTTATATCTTCGCCCCTTGCTGAGTAGCACTTTCCATTTAGAGCTTTGCCAGGTCTTTCTATAGCAATTATATGAGACGGTTTATATATATTAAATATATCTTGTGCATACTGCTTGTTTATATCATCATTTATAACTTGTATTGTGCTTTTAACGCCTCTAACATCAGCACAGCTCTTTAAAATATTACCTGAAAAAATGTCAGTAATCAAAACTACCTTCTTGCCTAACTGTTCCAACGCACCAGCCAGAGAAACAGCACCTATAGGACCGTCAGTTTCTCCCATAGCAGCATCTTTTACTACAAAGCCTGTTACAATAATAATCGTTTCACCCTCTAATAACATGCTTTCTGCAGCCTTTTTTAGTTGACCTTTCAAAAAAGCTTTTTTTAGGCCTCTGTGCTCCATATTGTTCATCAGTAATTCTTCAAGATATTTAAAACTATCACAATACATGGTTTCAGCTCCTTTAACAAAAATAAAAAACCCAGCATAACAAAAGATTATCTGGGTCTTATTTACAGTTGTATATTGGTGTAATCCATATACATGTAAATAAAACTTGGTATATATTTTCTAATATGAATATATACCATAAATAGACTTATTTCAATTGTTTTTTATCATCAGATACTTATTTCTCGCATCTTTTACTGCAGCAATTACAGCCTTTTGGGCTATTCCCAAAAACCTATCTTTGATCTCTTCAACAATAAGGTCTATATCATGCTCTAAATTATAATTTACTAATATTGACTTGATAAACTCCGAAGTAACATCCCTGACCATGTTGCATGTAACATCTATGATTCTCCCATTATTCCTATCTAAAATTATACCCACAAAGAACATATCATATATAGCAAAAATAGGGTCATTAGCAGCTACTTTTGCTGTGCCTGTAATGTAAATTGTATTTTTAGGATACACCAGCTTTACTACCTCCCCGTCACAAACATTACAGCTCTTATAATTCCATAATATTACTTGATGATAAATTATTCAATGTTTATTTATAGCTTAGTATGCAGCAATGAACAAAACACCAAATAATACATATTATGATATTAACATCCTTTTTGAAGAGGAAGTGATAATAAAATGAAAGCTATAGAAAGAAACGGATTTATCTTAGATTTCAAAAAAGGTGACATAAACGGAGATAAATTCATAGATTATGTATATCTAATTGGCGACAAACCCTATGGTGATGAAAGTCCTTTCAGAAGTAACATCAGATTGGTAATAATAAACGGATACACAAAAAGAAAAATGATAATAGGGCTAAAAGAAAATCAGGGCTATAACCCGACTCTTTTCCTTGGAGATTTTACAGGAGATGGAGTAGATGATGTTTTAATAAGCATATCATCCGGGGGAAGCGGGGCAACCGGATACTATTATATCTACACCTTTGTAAATAATAAACCAAGGAAGATATTTGATTTTGAAATATTTGATTCAGAATATGAATATGAAGTAAACTACTTGGATAACTACAAGGCAGAAGTTATCAGCAAAGCCAACAATAAGAGGTATATATTGGATTTAACTTATAAAGGCCAGGAGTATTTATCAGAAATATACAACTCTGACGGCACTTTAAAGGAACCTATAAGTGGTTGGGTAGATCCTCTCAGCGGATTTTATCCCATAGATTACCAAAGAGACGGCACATATGAATTGTATGCTGAGCAGTTGATTGCAGGAAGATATCATGCAGATGGGCTAGGTTATGTTCAAACGTCGCTGGAATGGAATGGTAAGAGCTTTGTTCCTTTTTATCAGACCGTAGGAATACCCGGGGAAGGCTAGTGCCTTTCCCTTCTTAAATCATATTTATAGCATACAACCCCTTCAACTTGTTTGAAACCTTCTTGAATATATAAGGCTTTCGCTCTTTCATTTTCTGCATTTACACATAAAATTGTCCTGTCATATTTATTATCTTTTGCGAACTTGATGGAAGCTCTAAGCAAGGTTCTGCCCAATCCTTTTCCCTGATACTGGGGAATGATGGCAATGGGTCCTATGTTCATTATAGGCATACCTTCATATTCATCCTTTGATCCTTTCACCAGACCTATGGGTTTTTCATTATGGTAGAGTATCATAAGGCCGCCTTCTATATAATCATCAGCATGTACCAGCTTAGCAACCTGCTCCGATGTGATAGGCGCTTCATTTCCCTGAAGATTTGCAAAAGCTGAATTTCTTACTTCACACCATGCCTCTTCGTCCTTTCCAGGTCTAAAAGCCCTCATCTCATAACCTTCCGGCAGGTCATAATCAGGTACCTCTAAATCATCTCTAAGGAGCAAGTAGATATACCTTTCTTTCTCGAAATTCAATGCTTCCATTATCTTCATCAATTCCGTATTCACTAAAGGGACAAATATGTTTAACTTATCCAACCCATCTGTATGCTTCAATATGGCTTTGAGGAGCATATTATAGTACTCAACATTCTGTATTTCTGAGTGAAATATCCTGAAGCGGCCTTTTTTACCTCTTCTGTTGTATTCATCGGCTATAAGTGAAGCGACAGCCTTTATCTTATTATCTTCATCGATGACTATATAAGTAGGGTTATCTTCATCAGGTTTGAAGTCCCTCAAATCTTCATCATAGAGAAATGAATCATCAATCTCCATTTTATGCATCTTGCAGTACTTTGCAAAATCTTGTATCCTGTAATTTTTCAAAGCTTCAATTCTCAATACTCTTCTCCTGCCTTAAATAAAATTTAATCTTTCGCGAAAAATTTATTTCCATTATCAAAGGGAAACAATCTCAGCTTAATAAGCATATATAACGATATTATACCTTCAATCATACCTATTATAAAATATATTATATGCAAAATGTTTATAATTTCTATTATATAACACTGAATCACAATCCATGCCATCAAAATGCAACCCATGGCACCGCTTAAATAAGGATGAAATTTCATCCTCCTTTTTACAAACCAGAATGAAAGCAAATGTCCCAGCCCAATTACAATAAATAAGAATAATCCGGGAATCAGGAAGTTGGTAAAGGGCCCTTTTTTCAACAGTTCAGTGCTAATGCCCATAAGCGCCTCATAGGGATCAATAATAGCTATGGCTCCTCCAAACAATGCGCCTATACCAACAAAGCACAAAATAAT
>JAAYMO010000152.1 GCA_012521375.1 Clostridiales bacterium | reverse complement strand
CTCCCTGTATTTTATTCTTGCCCACCAGCACAGGCTTGGATACAAGTATTCTTTCGTCCAATCCACCTGCCTGAGCAAATTTGATAAATCCTCCTTCATCTATGGATTTAACCATAAGGCCTACTTCGTCCATATGAGCAGCTATCATAACCTTTGGATATCCCGGCTTGCCATTCTTAGTTGCTATTATATTGCCCAACCTATCAATCTTTATATCATCAACATATTTTTTTATTTCTTCTAATATTATTTCTCTTACTTCCCCTTCTCCACCTGGCATGCCGCAAGCATCGGTTAGTCTTTTTAATAGCATAGCATCCCCTCCAAATCCTCACCATTTAAGCTGACTATAAAATATGCCAAAAGCTTTCCGGCGTTTTTAATATCATTGATATTAATAGTCTCTACTGAGGTATGCATATATCTTAAAGGTATGGAAATCAACCCTGTTGCCACACCGCCTCTGGTTATTTGCATCCCCCAGGCATCTGTTCCTGTAGCTCCAGGGTATATTTCCTGTTGATAAGGTATGTTATACTCCTTAGCTACTTCCACTAATTTTTCATATACTTTTGGGTGAATATTAGCACCAAAACCGATGCAGGGCCCTTTGCCCAAATCAGAAGTCTCATCCTTAGGTAGTTCAGGTGTCGAACCAAAACCTACATCTATAGCAATTCCAATATGGGGAGATATATGATATGTGGCAGGTATTGCCCCTCTATATCCAACCTCCTCTTGTACTGTAGCAACTGCATAAACATCACAATCATGATTCATTTTGCTCAATTCCTTCAGACACTCATACATAACTGCCACTCCAGCCCTATCATCCAATGCTTTTCCGGCAACCATATCATTCTGCAAGTTCAGCATTTTTCGTCTTATGGTAATTGGATCTCCAACAGAAACATATTTTTCTACTTCATCTTTCGAGAAACCTACATCTATCAGCATATCTTCCATCTTTACTGCTTTCTTTTTTTCGCTGGCTTCAAGGAGATGAGGCGGTTTACTGCCTATGACTCCAAATAGCTTCTTTTTTCCATGTACAATAACTTCTTGAGTCAATAAGGTCCTTTGATCTATGCCTCCTATATTTGTGAACTGTATAAATCCTTTATCGTCAATCTTTTTTACCATAAGTCCTATTTCATCCATATGTGCCGCCAGCATAATCCTTTTCGGATTCTGAGCCTTGCCTTTTTTTATAGCAGATAAGCTGCCCATCTTATCAATCTTTATTTCATCTGAATAAGATTTGAAGTATTTCTCCACTACCTTTGCAGCTTCATGCTCGAAACCTGTAAGGCCATGGGCTTCTGTTAGTTCTTTAATCAAATCCCTAAGCAAAACATCTCCCTCTTTCTTTATGTAATATCCCAATAAAACCCCACATATTTAATGTTAATATAATTTGATGACAATAGCAAAAGCAAATTGCAAAAAATTTAAAAAATTATTCTATTATATGATCCTTGAAAAATTTTCTCACACTTTCTGCAAAATCATCTGCTGCTCCCCAATCAAAATTAAATATTATTCCCTGAGAGCTACCAGCAGCTACAGCAGTCACAGATGTGGTATCAGCGAAATTATCTATGATTACCGTCATTGCTGCTCTGTTTTCTGATCTAAAATAGTATTTCTCAAAAATCATAATAGCGATATATTTACCTTCTCCCGGGCTCTTAAACTCATCATATACCAATTCTGCATTGTGAAAATCTTGAAGCATATTATACGCTTCCCTAGTAGTCAAGCTAATTTTAAAATTCAATTGGGCCATTATTCTCCCCCTATCTTATTAATTATCTGTCTACATATATAAATTTATTCTATTGTTTTACTTCCATTCCTTTTGATTTGCTTTTTCATTATTTACACAACTATTATACTGCTGCATATTATGATTATATATTAGTTTTTTGAAGGAGTGAAT
>JAAYMO010000151.1 GCA_012521375.1 Clostridiales bacterium | reverse complement strand
TAGCCAAAGACGGAGATGAGATAGTAGGGTATGCCTATAGCAATATTTCACCTAAGAGAACATATTCAGGAGGCTTTGCCACTTTACACTGTGATGCATTTTTTGACTTTGATTCTGTTAAAACCGATGATGTAGGTTGTCTTTCACAGTTTTTTATAAAAGAGGAATATCGCAATATCGGTATTGGTACTGTGCTGTTTAACAAGTCTATGGAATGGCTGAATTCATTTGAGTATATTAAGGATCACTTTATTTTTGTATCAAATGGCAATGATAATGCATTGAATTTTTATTTAAATAAAGGTTTTAGAATAAGTCATGAGATACTGGACGGTTTTATTATAGTGTTGAGAAATATGTAATACTGCACATTTTTCCAAAATATCATTAACAAAAAAAGTACATGCCACATATATAGTATCAGGAGAATAAATTTCTAATCATGAGGTGGTGATATTTTGGAAAGGTTTTATGATTCCAGAGGGACTCTCCATGGTTACGTAATTGGTGATACAATCTATGATAGCTGTAACAGAGTCATGGGCTATACCGATGGTTGCAGAATATTTGATGCATGTAAAAGACCTTTGGCTTATATAAAAAGAGGTTGCATATACTCATGTTGCTGTAATAGGGTTTTAGGATATTACAATGGCAGAAACTACAGATTATACGATGCCGGAGGAAACTATCTAGGTTATGGGAATATAGGATTTAGAGGCTTGCTGGGAGCAATACTGATTTTACTGCTTTTAAGACCTTTTAGTAGATTTTAGTGGTAAATATAGCCTAGAGGGATAAATTTATTGTAAACGACCTACTTAAATAACTCTTTATAGTAAGCAATTAAAGTGATGCAAATGGAAATTATAAGGCGGATATGAAACTGGTTTTATCAGCTTCATATCCGCTTTTGCTGGATTTTATAATTTAAAGGGAATAAGGCTGATGTTGTCGAATATTCTATACCATATCCATATAAGGAGGTATACCATGTTCAATATTGTAGAAGTAGATATGTGCAGACCTATAATTGAAGGTTTTAAAGAAGAACTTTTAACAGGAGAATACAGCAAAGCTATTAGATATATAAAAGCACAAAAACAATTAAAGGATATTTTTTATGCTAATTTTGATAGGATTAAAACTGCTGACCAATTGATTATAGAGATGAAGGACAAATACAAAAAAGATGAGGAGCAATATATATTATTTAATATATTGATGTTATGGCGTGATGAATATTGTTACTTGCCATGGATAGAACTTTTTGAAATATTCATAAATAAATTACCTCTTTATGCTTATAAATGCCTTGAGATTTACCAAGATGTAAGAAAAAGAGAGTTATCATATAAAGGTGCCGGACAATTAAGAGCAGATTTATTTGTAAAATGGGAGACATTAAAGGATATATGTGCTAAGAAGGGGTTATGGGTGGAAGGTTTTAGTTCTGCCCTAAAACAGATCAGCATTTCAGATAAATATCTGGTGAACTTTATTACCTATGTAGATTATAATCTGGACAAGCTTTCCAGTTTACCTGCTGATGTTCAATACGAAAAACATAATTTGGTTGCAGAGATTAAAAGAGTATTACAGGATAATAAGACTAACAAGAATTTTGGCAATTGGATAAATGCCATATTATATGAATTAGATGGGGATTTGGACAGTTCTATGGACTGGAGAATAAGAGATTATAGGAAGCACAAAAACCCTATGGTTTTGGTTAGAAAGCTCTATTCAATTAAAGAATTTGATAGGTTAGAGAGTTTTCTTAAGAAGGAATTGGAATCAGATCCCAAAAATGTGGAAGTATCAAAAAGCTTAAAAAGGGTTGAAATATTAAAACTGGCAGGAAATATAGATGATAAAGAACTGATAGATAAGATAGAGGATGCGGTGTTTAAGGGGCATCAGGTGCCTTCAGGAGAGAGGCTTAATCAATTATATAGAGCTTTTGACAATACTGAGTTAAGAAAGACAGGAGTATCGATTTTCAGTTTGTTTAAAGAACTATACCCATTGGATCACGAGGTAAATAAATACTATGGAAAGATGCTTGAGGCTGATAACCAGATTGAGGAGGCTTTTAAAAATTATGAGCTAATGCTTATGTCGGGTTTTGACTCTAAAAGAAGCATGGCAGATATAAGGATGATTGCAATATCAGCTCTTATCCATGACAGATACGATTATGCAGTTAATATGTTATCCCGATTGGAAGAAATGGGAGATTTGAAAAATAAAGCCACAGAAACTCGTAAATTATATACGCAAATAAATAAAGAACTTAACGCATTGATGAGCTTATATAAAAAGATAAATGAATATCAAAAACCAGAGAACTTTAAAAATACTTTTAAAAATATTTGCTATAAGGTGGAAGATTACGATTGCATAGGTATTGTAGAAGATTTGATGGAAGAGGAATATGAGGAGCTTGTACAAAACGAAGAAATAAGCATTTTGATAAATACTACTGCACATTTTTCCAATAAGGTTTTTCCCATGAAGTTTTATATTATAAATAATTTTATAGAGTGTTTGGAAAAGGATTGCCAAAAGCTCCAGAGGATATTAGCCATAGCAGAGGCTATTGATACATCTTTATATGCTGCTTTTGTTTTTGCATGTGAAAACAAATGCTCCGCTTTTGAGGGTATAAAAGAAGCAGTAAAAATCTTAGCGTCACAAAATCAGATTAACGCTACCATAAAAGCTTCTATAGATATTCTTCATGCTACAGAAGATGATATAACCAAGAAGTTTGTGATGCTTTTGATGACAGGTTTGTTTAATTGCAGCAAAATTATTAAGACAATTTTTAATAGTAGCTATGATAAAGAAAAGAATAAAAAGCTGATATTAGAGATATGTGAACTATATATTAAGGATTTGGATAAGGGCTCATATTTTCATATGAAACTGGGCTTTGATCTGTTGGGTTGTTTTTATATAGAAGAAGCTAAAGGATATTTCCAATATGCTATGAATAATTTATCGGAAGAAGAAGGAGGAGTTTCTACCTCCCAGCTCATGTATCATGTATGTGATTTGCTTATAAGGATGGATAAGGGTATAGTTATAAGCCCTGCGGATTATGAAAAAAAGACTTTCTTTGTAAAAGCTTTGCTATCAATAGTTAAAAATGAAGTGTACAATACCTATGTTTCAAAATATATATCCTCTAATGATAGTGCCGACAGCGGCACAATGATAATCATCAATGCTTTTAGATATGCATTGGGTAAAGAATTTAATAAGGCTCAGGAAGAATTAAGAAAAATTCAATATGATAAAGAACTTTATGAAGCCTGTGAGATTCAAATCAGCAGTTTATTGATAAAGAATAATGAAAATAAAGAAGAAGCTGAAGTTGCTGAAGCAGAAGCAGCAATAACAGCGGAAGATTACCATGAAGCTGAAATAATAGACGATTATTTAAAAACCTTTGACAATATGGATGATACAGAAGACTTTATAACAAGATTACTGAAGCATACTCCCTTATTGGCTGAAATCATAAATGAATGCCAATTGGATGAAGAAGATATGGAGCATCAATATAAAGTGTGGTCTGCAGTCGTTGAAAGATATGTAGGGAAGATAGAAGCTTTGGATATGTCAGAGTTAAGAAATAGAAGCCATGCAAGCCTTAAAGCTGCAGTAGCAGCAAAAAATACGGGCGTGTATAAAAAATTCTTTGAATATATGGTTGAATTTTGCGAGGCAGAACTGGAGCGGCGAATCAAGGGAAAGGGAAGTTATAAAGGACAGGCTGCTTTAGCCTATGAAGCTCACCTTGTCTGGTATGCAAGATACAGATTCTACAAAAAGCATAATATAAACATAGTCAAATCAGATAGAAAACTAGGATATTATCATATGGGATTTTTTAGAGCCTTTACTCTCATGGATAATCTTTCTACTGTCCTTGAAAATTTGGTATATGTGAGAAGAATATCTATACTATTATCAAAAGTAGGGTATAGGTTCATAAGAGTATATGAGAGAGAATATAGGTATGGGAAGGAAGGCATACTGAATTATTTCAATTCTTTTGTTGATGCAATAGAAAAATACGCAACTGATGAAAATATTGAGGCAAAAAAGATATCCTTAGGCATTGCCATAACACAGATTAAGAAGATGGAGGAAGTGGCAGAGAAGCAATTTTTCAGGAGAGAGAAATATGATATAGATGCTTTTACAAATAGCCTATTGTATATCTGCAATGAAGAATTGAACATGTTAGGAAAAAAACCGGCGATTAAAGCAGTTTTTTTAAACCAGCAAAATATCCATACCATTGTCAAAGATAATAAGCTACAATGTAGTTTTCATTTCCTTATGGTTAATGAGGGGCAGGAAAAAGCCAATAATTTAAGCTGTAATTTCAAAATTATGAAGGATAATAAACTATTGGCAACTCCATTAACCAAGGAAGATATGACCCTAAGAGAAAGAGAAAAGCTTCCTATTGGGTTTAATCATAAGTTTGAAGAAGAAGGACAATATGATATACTGGTTGAAACCAAATATGATGATGGACCCTTTAATGCCATTACCTATAGTATAGATGTAAAGGCTTCGGATTTTGTATTTGAAAGAATTAGAGAGAATACATATCCTACGGCTCCCATAGATGATGATAGAAAGTTCTTTGGCCGAAAAGCCATAGTACAGAGGATAAGGGACCGCTTGTATGACGAAAGTGATAATACCACTTTTTTGATATATGGATTAAGAAGGGTTGGAAAGACTTCTTTACTCAACCATATAGAAAACAATATGAAAGATAGATTCTATCCTATCCAATGCGATTGTCAGAATGTATTCGATGCTGACGATACAGGCCAGTTGATATATCAGCTATTTGTAGAAAACATTGTATATGGATTGGAAGATTACTATGATATAGATATAGACATGCCTTCCGAAGAGGATTTTGAGAAAAATCCATTGCGGCAACTGAAGAGATTTTTCATGAAGGTGGAAAAATCAATAGGGGAAAAGAGCTTGCTGCTATTAATCGATGAGTTTGATGAGGTAGTGAAAAAGGTAGAAGAGGGAATATATTCCCATGAATTATTTGACTTTATACGAACTAAAATGCAGCATTCCAATAAAACCAGATTCATTATAGCTGGAGGAGAGTATCTCCTGAATATAATGAAGAATAAGGCATTGAAGATTTCAGATACCGCCAAGCCTTTGGAAGTAGGGTTCTTGGAACCAGATGAAGCTAGGGAGATGATCATAAAACCTCTCAGCTTCAAAGGTATACAATGCCTGCCGGAGTCTGTGGATTTGATCATCAGAATAACATCAGGACATCCATATTTCCTGACTGCTATAGGAAACGGGCTTGTAGAACTGTTGAACAGTGAAAAGGATAGATATGTTATTTATCCTGACGATGTAGAGCGTGTGTCTGAAAAACTGTTAGATATGACACAAAAGAGTATGTATGAGCATTTCTGGAACTCCTTGGATAATGATCATAAGAAGCTGGTGGTTGCAACAATTGGAGAACAATCAGAATACTATAATGACTATGTGGGCATAGACAGGCTGTATGAAAGGATGAAGGAAGCCTGTGCTTCTAGCCCCTTATCGGAAAGTATATACAAGGATAAGATTAGAGCAGTAATCAATGAATTGGTATTCGGCAGGATCTTATCTATGGAGAATAAAGATGAACTGGCAGTGTGCATATCAGTGGAGCAATTACGCAGATGGACAAAAAGGTGGAAAAGCATAGATGGTGTATTGTATGATATACAGGGAGGCTTGGAATTTAAATGATAAACAGAATGGAATTAGTGGGGAGAGACGAAGTTATAAAAAGGATTTTCGATAGGATTAGCGGACAGGACAGCGTGTCTATAGTCGGTTATGATGGTATGGGTAAATCTTCATTACTCAGTTATATCATCTCAAACTTTAACAAGGATAATACTCTGATGATTGAGATATTTGATTCAGAACCATCTACTGCTTTAGATTTTTTTAAAACCTTGTTTGATAGTGTTGAAATAGAGATTGAAGATAACAACAAAATCGATATAAATTTAAAATATCAGCTAAAAGAGAAGTTCTCCAGCTGTAGAGATCATGAAAAAACAACTGAATTGAAGAAAACTCTTAATAGTGTGTTTTCAAAACTGCATAGGCAGGGCATCAATACAATCCTTGTTATCGATGACTTTGATCGAATGACCAAATGCATCAATGAGGGCAATAGAGAAGACGCTGTGGAGAATTTTAAATTTTTAAGAAATTTGGCAAATAACAACACAATAAGAGTCAGATATATTGTAACTAGCAAAAAAAGCATAGAAGCTATTTCAGAAGAGTGCACTGTATCAGGATTGCCAGGCATATTTAATAATCCAATAAAACTTGAGTTATTGGAGATTACAGATGTAAAAAAATATATTCTAAGGAGATTATCCCAGTATCAATACAGGATTAACAGTTATGAAGATGAACTTATCATCAGGGTTGGAGGAAGAGTGCCTGGTATATTGAAAGCAGCCGTGGACATTCTTATAGATTATAAGAATCCGGAGAAAAACAAAGGGACAAGCAATGAACTAAATAGCAATAATGAGCTGGAATTTATACAAGAAGTTGAAAAAACATGTGACTATATATTCAAATCTTACTGGAAATGCATAACTTATGAAGAGAGGAGATTATTAAAACATTTGTGCTGCAATGAGGATATTTCAGATATTAAGGAATCATTGCAACAAGTAGCCAGGTTTTCCTGTCAAGATATGAATCTTCTCAATGAAGATGATACCTTTGTATCAGAAGCCTTTATGAACTATGTAAAAAAAGCAGAAGTGGAGAAGGATGATAATCCAGATATTAAAATTGAAGAAGACAAGTATGGCGAGCAGGATATGCAAAAGGCCATTGATGCCCTTAAAGCTTCCAATGATATTATGAGGACTTCTTTTGAGGAATTGTGGAAAGCCTATAATGTGGCAAAGAAAGTGATGATAGAAAAGCTAGCCATGGATGAAAAAATTAACGTCATGGACTTTGCCGAGAGGGAAGAATATAATCAGTACATTAGCAACTATTTTAAAAATCAGTTTGAAAAATTTGGTATGGGCACTGATAGTTGTGAGTTGTTGGAAGGTATGTCTGTTCAAAAAGTATGGGATAGGTTGGATACAGATATAAGAGAGCAAATAATACAAGCAGAGCTCTTAAGTGATGTTTATAGGGATACAGGTTTTGATCAGTCACCATCTTGCAATCCCTATTGTACTGCCTTTGAAGCCATAATAAATAGAAAAGCAGTACAACCAGTCATAAAGGCTATGCAAAAACTTCATCCTGAATACATTGACAATCAACTTAAGAATCTTGGTTATGATAAAAAGGAATTATCAATCACTATGATGATAGGCGAATTTAGAAGACTTCTTCAAGACTATCACTTCTATATAAAGGACAATTTTAGTAATCAGTTTACAACGGATCCTATACTCAACGTATATGATTTTGATTTTTTTAAAAAATTCACAGTAATTCACAAGATAAGAAGAAAGTGCATGCATTGGGAAGACATTGGAGAAGGTAAAAAGCACTCATTGGATGTCAAGGATCTAGATAGCTTGAGAACAGAAATGCTGGGAATAGGAGGTATAAGCTGTATAGAATATATGTTAAGGCTGGCAGATGTCTGTGAAACATTGAGCTGATATGGCGGAGAGATTATTCTCCGCCTTTATTGTTATGATACTTGTTCTTTAGAATCATTAACCTTTCTATTATTTCGGCTCTGATTTCTTCAGGTTCAATGACAACTGCATTTCTGCCCAAGGAGAAAATTCGAGATAAGACTTCTTCTTTTTCAAATTCATAATAGAATATTGAAAGATAATATAAGTCTTTATCAGTAGTGTCATAATCTACTTCCCTTTCAAAACAGGAGAACTGAAATAATGCCCTTTCCAGAGTATTATTTATATTTTTGATTTTGATTACTATGGGTTGTGAAACTTTTTTCTCTTCTATGGATTTTTCTATATCCTCTTTCAAAATTTTTTGTTTGTCTTTCAATTCTATCAACTTAATATCCCTAAATCCACTTAAAAGGCTTTTTATTGGTCTATTATCATCAAGGGAATAGGATATAAGATAAAACCAATCTTCCTTCATGGAATATTCAAGCTTGAATGGTATGCTTTTTCGATTCTCCAGCAATATTTGATTTTTCGTAACATAAGAATACTCTATGCCTTTATCCTCCGCTATTGCCTTTGTGATGAGCCTAAAATTATGCCTTAAATCATCATCAACTTCTTCAAGCTGTTTACAGGGTCTGTTGATAACCAAGGTATCCTGAGATATAATATCATCCATATTTGCAAGTAAATTTTTAATCTTTTCTATGGTTTCATTTTCCAAAAATAATTTAATTTTAGGATTTCTAAGTATATGCTTAAGCCATTGCTTTTCTATTCTATATGGCTGGATAGGGATACTGCTGTTGATGAAAAGCTGATAATCGCCTTTTGGGTTTTTATCCAGAAGGTACAGATTATAGGGTTCATTTTCGTTCATAAGGGACTGGGATAGGTTAAATTCCGACGGAATGCCGTATTTTTCTACCATATCATTTATTTCTTTAGGGCTAATGGTCTTGTTGGTTCCGAAGTAAAGGGTATTTATCAATTCAAGTATCAAACTATAATTCCTATTCTTACCTTCAAGAAATAACTCCGTAGTTTTCAAGCATTTCACTCCATTCCTCCGACAGTTCTTTCCTAAGATCAATGTTGGTGCTTTCTAGAACTTCCGCATAAGGCCCGAAGCTTCTTATCCAGGGTTTCATCTCTGTAACATCATTCACTTGTATTGTATAGATAAAGCTCTTGTCATTTATTTGGGTGATGGTTCCCCATTTGCCTTCCCTGTTTACTTTATTCAGCAAAAAGGATAAATCCTGATGGGGAGCAACACTAAATCTAATTTTTACTATAGACAGGCCTTCTTTTTCTTCTAAGGGACTTACTGACCAACTATGTTCAAAGTATTTGTCGTCTTTTTGATCATTATTGCAGTTGGCATTTTTAACACCAGCAGTCAGGCTAAAGTCGGTGATTTTATCCATCCTATATATATTTACAAGATGGGATGAGGTGCCAGCAATGAGATACCATCTGCCGTAATATACGTCTATAATAATTCTTCTAGGTGAAATAATTTTATGGACTATTCCATTTCGTGAGACATATTTGATTTTTATATTTTTATTATTATTTATACACCAAAGCAGTTTCCAAGCTATGTCTTCTTCCAATATGGTATGAAAGTTTTTAAATCTATATAAAAACAGATTTACTTTTGGAGTTCTATTTTTTCTGTAATATCTCAAGTACTGGTCTATGGTATTGCTAAGATAATAGCCAGGCACAGATGGGAATTCAATATTGCAGAAAAAATCCACTGCATATTTGAGAGATTTCAAGTCATCATCGCTAAAAACTGAAAAAAAGTCTGTTTTTGGCTGGTAATAGAGTTTTCCGTTTTTTTTGTACTGTATCTTTTCTATTAAATCTAACTCTGCCATTTTATCAAGCTGACGGGTTAAGGTTTTCACGTTGAAATCTTCTGTGAGAGTAGGTATTTTGGCCATTATTTCATTGACATCCATTCTTTTATTCAGTACTTGAAGGATAAAAAAATATAAAGATAGTTGGATCTTGGTAGAAGATTTAGCGTAATAGGATTTAACCAGATAGTTTTCTGTATCTTTATAATATCTATAATTCATCCTGAATCTAGTTTGTTTAGGAGTTTTTTTCTTAAAATGCTTATCACCTAGAATATTGATCAATCGCCTATAATCTTTGTCTACTAAACTACAACTATAATTAAATCTTTCTACAAAATCATCTTTAGTGTAGCAGCCATATAAAAATGCATATCGAAGAAAGCTTCTTAGCTTGTTGTAATCTTTTACGCTGCAGTTAAAGCTTTTGCCGTATTTGTTGATTTTTTTGGCCACTCTATGCCACCTCCTATTGCTGTATGTTTATATTTCTATGCCACCGCAAAAAAACCTTTATTTCGCAGTATTATGAGATAGCCACTGCATCTTAGAAGAATGTAATGTCCAAAGAATAAGCATATGTGCAGCTCACAAGGTTATTGATTTCACAACTCTAAAGCTCATATTCTAAGAAAAATCTAACGCCTTCCAAAAGGCTTCCGTGCCCTGGAAGGCTTGGGCAGCATCCGTGCTGCCCATACGATTTTTCTAAGAATATTCGCTAAGAGTTGATAGCAAAATCAATAAATATGTTCGCTTGCACATATACTTATTCTTTAGTTACTGTAGTCATTACAGTCAATATAAGTAATATATAATATCGCATCGGTTACTAACTTTGGTAACCCTACGGGTCACAGGTGACATTCTAATGCTCATCTAAAATAGAATTCGCAAAGAGTCACTAGCAAAGTTAACAAAAATGCTCTATTATATATTACTTATATTTTATAGTATCTAAGAACGCTACTATAACTGCATATTTAGATATGTGCTGAAGGTATATTGTGAGCTTTGTAGCAGTTCTTAGCGAAGAGCGAACTAAAAAAGCCGTAAAGCTGGCATGGAGGCCAGCTTAGGCATCCAGGACAAGGATGTCCTTTGGATGCCGTTAGGCTTTTTGTGAGTTCAAGCTATAGAACTGATTAAAGCGAACTTTTATATCTGAAGCACATATCTAATATGCATGCACTATTACTTCCTTAGGTTGGAGAAAGACCCAAAAGCAATACCCTAATTACTCGTAGCACGTAGCCCGTGGCACGCAGCAGGACGGAATAGGAATACCCTAGGCAACGCAAACAAATTTTATTATTGCATGAAAAATGGGATAGATTTATTAAAAAGGCAGCTAAAATTATACACGTAACACAGAAAAAATATATAAAAGAAAGGATGTATGTAAATGAATAAAAAAATTGATATTAAAGCTTTAAAAGAAATGATACAAGAATATTTTTCTGCTGTGGCCAATAACTTTGGATACGACGGCAGCATTCATAGAAATATTATGCTACTATGTGGCATAATCAGGGCTTTACCTCAATTCAGCCACGATGTATTGGGTGAAAGCTTCTATAAACTTATCGTAGCAGTGCCCAGAAAAAGCGGAGTGGAGGATCTAATTCCAGTCACTATCTCAGAAAGATTGCTTGATATAAGACGCTTGTCTCCAGGGCGAGTTATATCCTTGGTAGGGCAATTTAGATCCTATAACCATGTAACCGAAGAAGGCAAGCTGAAGCTGGTGCTTACGGTATTGGCCAATGAAGTGGAACTGATAGAGGATGGTCAATATTTCAGATACGAAAATACCATAATGCTGGATGGTAATACTTGCAAAGAGCCTGTACATAGATTTACACCTTTCGGTAAAGAGATAACTGAAATTCTGTTGGCAGTCAACAGAAAATACTCCAAATCCGATTATATACCTTTAATAACATGGGGTAGAAACGCAACTTATACTGCAAACTTGCCAGTAGGAGACAGAATAGTTGCGATAGGAAGGCTCGAGAGCAGAGAGTACAAGAAAATCCTTGAATCTGGCGAGATACAGCAGAGGACGGCCTATGAAGTGGCGGTGTCTAGTGTGATTGCTACCGGTGAAAATAACAGAAAGCTGGAGCAACAAAACTGCTCCAGCTCGGTAGCATAAACCTGGTTTTCTAGAATGCTTCATAAATAGCTTTTATTGCATTTTCAAAATCTTTATTTTCAATTCCTACTATTATATTAAGCTCACTTGATCCCTGGGTTATCATGCGGATATTTACTCCATCTTTGGCCAATGCTGCAAATATCTTAGCAGCTATTCCTTTTGTATTTATCATGCCCCTTCCTACTACAGCAACAAGTGCCATATTTGGATAGCAGATTATAGAATCCGGCTCACAGTATATCCTTATTTCCTCTACTACTTTATCCAATTTGGAGTTCAATTCAGAAGCAGAAACTATCAATGATATGGAATCTATGCTGGAAGGCATATGTTCTACTGAGATATTATTAGTTTCCATTATGGTCATAAGTTTTCGGAAAAAGCTTTTGTCCGAACCCATGAATGTTTTTTCTATGGATATAACAGTAAAATCCTTTTTGCCTGCTATTCCTGTTATAGTCCCCGTATATTCTACAGGGGAAATATCGCTTAGGATCATAGTGCCTGCATCATCAGGAGCATTGGTATTTTTTATTGCGATAGGTATACCAACTTCTTTTGTAGGGAATATAGCTTCTTCATGCAATACGGAAGCTCCCATATAAGATAACTCCCTAAGTTCTTTATATGTTATTTTTTCTATGGGTCTAGGATTTTTTACTATTCTCGGATCTGCCATAAGAAAACCGGATACATCGGTCCAATTCTCATAAAGCTGGGCTCCAACACCTCTGGCAATTATAGAACCTGTTATATCGGAGCCGCCTCTGGGGAAAGTCTTTATTTCCCCGTTAGGCATAATACCATAAAAACCAGGGATTACAGCCTGTGAAACATTTGCCAGTTTAGATTGCACTTTCTCATAAGTATTTTTGGCATCAAATTTTCCGCTTTTATCAAACAATATCAACTCTGCAGCATCTATGAATTCATATCCTATATAATGGGAAAGTATAAGGCCGTTTAAATATTCTCCTCGGCTAGCAGCATAATCTTTAGAGGCTCCTAATCGAATCTTTTCTCTGATATCATCTAAAATCTCAATTATATTAAAGTCTAGATTGAGGCCTTCACATATTTCTATATATCTGCTTTTTACAATATTATAGACTTCATCAAAGTTAAGATCATGAGCCGCCAGTTGTTGGCACATATATAAAAGGTCTGTTACCTTATGATCCTTTTTATTCCTTTTGCCAGGAGCAGAAGGGATTATGTACCTTCTTTTTGGATCAGATTTTATAATTCTCTCTACTTTTATAAACTGTTGACTATCAGCCAAAGAACTGCCGCCGAATTTTGCTACTACAATATCATTCAATTTGATTCCCCCTACACATCATAAAAGGTATATTAGTTTCTATCTAATCATAATTTATATTCTAGTATTATTATTTCACCGTGTCAACCTATAGTTTACACATGTACGAAAATAAAGACAAAAAACCAAGAATAAGAAAGCAGGGGGATAAAACATACTAAATTAGGCTAAAATGTGCTATAGTTATTATATGGAAGGGTTTAATAGAAAGGAGGGGCCCATGATGAAAATTGTTGCCTTTACTGGTGCTGGCATTTCTAAAGCAAGCGGAATACCAACATTCCAGGATATGGGGGGGATAAGGGACAAATTAAGCATAGATTATTTTCTCAGCAATACAGAGGATTTCTATGATGTGCTGCATATGATGAAAACCAATATAGATAAGGCTTTTCCCAATCCAGCTCACAAAGCCTTAGCCCAATATGATATTCCTATAGTAACTATGAATATTGACGGGCTCCATAAAAGGGCTGGTAGCAAATATGTAGTTGAGGTGCACGGCAATTTTGAGTTTGTTTTTTGTATGAAATGCCATAAGCATTTTGATTTTTCATATACTAAAGAATCTTTGTATTGTGATAAATGCAATGGTCTTCTTAAACCCAATATTGTCCTATATGGTGAGAACATTCCTAGATATTTCGAAGCTATAGAAGTTATTCGCTCTGCTGATGAATTGCTGGTAGTAGGCACTTCTTTTTATACTTCCACCGCATCTATGATGGTAGGCGCCGCCCAGAGATCAGGCATCAATGTAACCACAATAAACATGGATGCAGAAAATCTGGTCCCTGAATATTTAAAAAAGAAGCTAGATAAAAGCTGATTAAATATCAAATACTTTTGTTAATGTAAAATTAATAATAAAGAAAGGTAGTGAAAAAACATGAAAGAAATATATACAAGGAGAAGCATAAGAAAGTATGAAAACAAACCTGTTACAGAAGAACAAATAAATGAACTGTTGAGAGCGGCAATGTATGCTCCTTCTGCAGGCAATGAGCAGCCATGGCATTTTGTAGTAATAAAAGATCGAGCTATTCTTGATGAAATTCCTAAATCTCATCCCTATACCCAGATGGTGTTAGAGGCGCCTTTGGCAATTGTACCTTGTTGTGATACAAGCAATTTAAAATATGATGGAGTCTTTTGGATTCAAGATATGTCAGCCTCAATACAAAATATACTGCTGATGGCTGAATCTTTAGGTTTAGGAACCTGCTGGTGCGGTGTATATCCAAGAAAAGAATATATGGATAAGATTTCAGAACTGCTAGGTCTGCCAGAACACATAATTCCTGTTGCTGTTATTGCCGTAGGTCATCCGGGAGAGAAAAGAGAAGTCAGAGAAAGATTTAAACCCGAGAGAGTGCATTACAATAAGTGGTAGACTAAGGGAGAGGGAACCATGAAAATTATTTTAGCTCCTGATTCCTTCAAGGGGAGCCTGACATCTTCACAAGTATGTGCTGCCATAGAAAAGGGAATTCGAAAAGTGGATGGAAGCATAGATATTGTCAGTATACCCATGGCAGATGGTGGTGAAGGAACTGTTGATGCTTTAATAAACTTTTTAGGGGGTTCAAAAATCCAAGTGTGGGTGAAAGACCCCCTTTTTAGAAAAATAGAGGCTGAATATGGCATACTAAGGGATAATAATACAGCGGTGATAGAAATGGCTTCTGCTTCTGGATTGGATTTATTGGCCCCAGAAGAGAGAAATCCTATGAATACTACAACATATGGCACAGGGGAACTTATACTGGATGCCATGGATAGAGGTTGTAGAAATTTTATCATAGGCATTGGCGGAAGCGCAACAAATGATGGCGGCATTGGGATGGTTGCTGCATTAGGTGCAAAATTTTATGACCAGGAAGAAAAACCAATAGATTTGACAGGGGCTGGTCTTGTTAAGCTGCATTCCATTGATTTAAGCCAATTAGATCCGAGAATTCAGGAATGCCAATTCAAAGTATTTTGCGATGTAGAAAATCCTTTGTATGGTCCTGAAGGCGCTGCTTATGTATATGGAAGACAAAAAGGGGCAGATGATGCCATGATAGAGAAGCTTGATATGAGCTTGCGCCGTTTATCAGAAATCATTGAAAAGGATTTAGGCATTCAAGTGGCTTTCATCCCTGGGGCAGGAGCAGCAGGAGGATTGGGAGCAGGATTGATGGCCTTTCTCAATGCCAAGCTGGAGAAAGGTATAGATATGATGATGGAGACCATCAGGTTTAATGAACAAATAAAGGATGCAGACTTGATTATTACAGGAGAAGGCCGGATGGATGAACAAACCAAGTATGGCAAAACCGTCTTTGGAGTAATAAAGGCTGCTAGATTACAGGGCATCCCTGTAGTAGGAATCTGTGGTTCCATCGGTGATGGAGTGGAGGAGCTTTACCCTGAAGGTTTAACCAGCGTATTTTCCATAGTCAATCGGCCTATGTCTATGAAGGAGTCCATGGAAAATACTGCTGAGCTTTTGACCTCCACTGCTGAGAATATTATGAGACTACTTATTAGGGCCCTAAAGACCTATCCTAATATCCGTTTCACGGGTCAGGACACTTAAGGAATACTCTAGGCAATGCAATACTATTTATTTACCACATTGATAGGATTGCCTGATAGATAGTGTTTCAGATTATCCTCTGCCATGTCCATGATCCTCACCCTTGCTTCTTTTGAAGCCCAAGAAATATGAGGAGTGATAATGCAATTTTTTGCTTTAAGTAGCGGATTGTTTTCCTTAATAGGTTCTGACGATACCACATCAAGGGCTGCAGCCGCTACTTTTCCGCTATTTAATGCTTCTGCCAGGTCTTCTTCAACAATCAAAGCGCCTCTGGAGTTATTTATTATTATCACTCCATCTTTCATTTTGGCAATAGTATTTTTGTTTATTATTCCTTTTGTCTGGTCATTGGAAGGACAGTGCAATGATATAACATCAGATAAAGCTAGCAATTCATCAAGTTCTGCATATCTCATGGTTTCACTTTCTAAGGATTTGTCCTTGCTGGGGTTGTATGCCAGTACTTTCATGCCCATGGCCTGTGCTATTCTTCCGGTAGTTTGGCCTATTCTGCCGTAACCTATTATACCCATGGTCTTTCCTGCCAGTTCTATTATGGGATAGTGCCAATAGCACCAGTCTGGAGAATTTGCCCAATCACCTCTTCGTACCGATTCACTGTGGGCTCCCACATGGTGGCATATTTCCAAAAGTAAAGCGATGGCCATTTGGGCTACAGTGGCTGTACCGTAGCTTGGTATATTTGTTACAATAATACCTTTATCGGCTGCAGCTTTTATATCTACCACATCATAACCAGTTGCAAGAACACAGATAAACTTTAGCTTCTCAGCTTTTTTCAATACATTGCCAGTCAGCGGAGTTTTATTGGTAAAAACTATATCCGCATCTTTTATTCTTTCAAGGATCAAATCATCATGATTTCTGTCAAAAGCAGTTCTGTCATAGGCTATTATCTCCCCGTATGCCTCAAACCGCTTCCAGGACAAATCCCCTGGGTTTATTGTATATCCATCTAACACGACTATTTTCATATGTCATACCCCTTTCTATATTTAACACTCTATTTTATACTACAAACCCAGGCATTTATTGTCAATGTTAACTCTTGTCATAAATTGCTTTATCATATATTATTAATATAAAATTCCACGGAAACTATTAAATCAATATGGAAGGGAAAAATAAAATAAATAGAGAGAACAAATAAAATTAATTTTAAGGATGAAGGTGTGTATGTTGAGACAGGTAACAGCTGCTTTAATAAAAAAGGATGATAAATATCTCATATGTCAGCGGAGCGCTGATGATGAATGTGGACTTCTATGGGAATTCCCCGGAGGCAAGCTGGAAGAAGGGGAGACATTGGAAGAATGTATAATCCGGGAAATAAAAGAAGAACTGGATTTGGATATTAGAGTATTAGATGTTTTTACCACCAACGTTTATCATTTTAACAACAAAGAAATACTTTTTACAATTTTTAATGCAGAGATAATTGGAGGTACCATGAAGCTCAACGAACATAATGATGCAAGATGGGTCACATTAGAAGAAATGCCATCCTATGAATTTATGCCGGCAGATATTGTTTTTGTTGAAAGACTATTAAACGGAAAGAAATAGAGTTTATAAAAATAAGAAAGGCTTACGTTTTTAAAGCCTTTCTTATTTTACTAATCATTTTGTACCTGCTGAATCTTAAGCTTAAGTTCCTCAATTTCTCCATATTTTGCATTTATGCTATCACAAAGGGAAACAACTTGGTCGCTGGGAGACCCCAGACCATTAGCATAAGCATTATAGACTACCTCTCCTATTTCACTCTTTAGCTTTTTGATTTCTCCTTCCACTTGAGAAATTTGCATCTTTAACTTACCTATTTCCATCATGTCCTGGGATTTACTGCCTACCACTTTGGCTGTGTTAAGGGCCTTGTTACCTAGATTTTTTAATAGACTCATATTTTCATCTCCTTATGGGATGTTATTAGAATAATATTTCGGCAAAAAAAGGAATTGTCCTGCCATATTTAACTACTCAACAAAAATTTTATATTGGGCCCAGTTGTTGTTCTCGTTTGCCTCAGATATCCTATAATTACTATCTACTTCATATATTATTGTATGAGTACCTGGAGAAAGTTTGCCAATTTTGATATTCCAGAGACGACAAATATAACCTTCTTTTATAGGTCCCTGATAAGTTTCAAATACTAATTTACCATCTACCCATAGGGAAAGCTTTAGAGTTTTATCTGTAGATTTTCCATAATTGGTGGCAGCAAATGCTATGTATATGTCATCTGTGGACTTAAAATAAGATTCCTTTACTATTTCACTGTATGAATCATAAGTTTTGTTTTTATATAATCCACCGCATATTCTTGTGCCTCCAAATCGATACACTGAAAGATCCGGTTTATCTATAGGGTTGTACATTTCCTGTGAGAAGAATTCATAAGTAAGGGGAGCCTTTTCTTTTAAAATTAAATTGGTGGTTTCTGAGAAGAGATACATAGAATAGCATTCTGCAAAATACTCATTACAATGATCTATAAAATAAGGATTGTCCTTGAATAATATAGGGGCTTCGTTTAGCCAAATCCTTCTGAATTTGAAAGTATTACTAATACTTATTGGACTTAAAGCGTCAATTCTGTGAGCTACTTCGTGAAGCTCCAAACAAACACTGCTATGCTCCAAATTAGAGCCACAGGAATCTATCCTGACTACAATTGGATTTCCTCCAATGCCAGGCACATCGTCCCATGTACATCCGGTATCTTCCCAACCTTTTGGAATCTTTCCTCTAAGGTGTTCATATTCTGGTTCGTCGGTGAGACGTCCCGTTATAAGCCTCATTTTTTCTCCTTTGGCTATTAGATTATCGATGAGTTTTGGTGGGAAAAGAGCCAGATTATCCATTATTAATCTAGTTTTATCTATGTCATAAGGTTCTTTAGGAAGCTCAACGAAAATACTTGTAAGGGGTATCATATCTGATTTGTATGTCAGTGAAACTGGTGGAGGGCTTGCAGGCATGTCGAACAATCCAATAGGTATCATACATTGAAGTACAAGTATTAGAGCAAATGATAATATGGTTTTTTGCTTCATAATGGACCCCCCTTTACACCATAAAATTCATTGAGACTGATTGTTAAAATTTTATCTATATTATTATTATATCATCAAAAAGAGTATAATGGAACGATAATTAAGCAGATAATAGCAATAAATATATTTGCAGAATAGATACATATGATATAATTTATTAATAAAGAATCTGGAAAATAAATACCAACATTGGGAGGGGTTAACTTGTTAGACAGAGATTTAATAAAAGATGTTTTGGGCAAAGCCTTATCAACAGGAGGAGATTTTGCTGAAATATTTATTGAGGATACGGAGAGAAGTTCCATTGGATTGATAAATGGAAAAATAGAGACAGCAGTTTCTGGAAGAGATTTTGGAATAGGTATAAGAATATTTAAAGGATTAAGAAGCATATATGCCTATACCAACAATATCTCAAGAGACTCCCTACTCCAAACTGCTTCTAATGCAGCATTAGCTTTGGGAGAAACAAGGGGATTGGAGGCTGTCGACTTAGTAGAGAGAGTAAATCCAAATATCCATCCTATACTTTACGTGCCTAAAGGTATAGATATAGCCAAAAAAGTAGCTAAATTAAAAGATGCTTATAAGGCAGCAAAGGATTATAGTCAGGAAATAGTTCAAGTTATGGTCAATTATGTGGATGTGGATCAAAAAGTAGCAATAGCCAATAGCGAGGGTCTCTACACAGTGGATAGAAGGGTTAGAACTAGATTTGCAGTCCAGGCCATTGCCAGTGATGGAAAGGAAAATCAGACTGGCTACGAGGCACCAGGCAAGGGTATGGGTTTTGAATTATTTGATATAGTTGACCCAGCCCAATGCGGCAAAGAAGCTTCACGAATTGCTGTTACCATGCTTCATGCCCCCTTGTGTCCTTCAGGAAAGATGGTAGTTGCAATAGATAATGGTTTTGGAGGAGTAATATTCCATGAAGCTTGCGGACATTCATTGGAAGCTACATCCGTAGCAAAGGGCAATTCAGAATTTGCAGGAAAGCTAGGGCAAAAGATAGCCTCTGATAAGGTTACTGCCATAGATGATGGTACTCTTCCCAATGAATGGGGTTCATTAAATATCGATGATGAAGGTAATCCCACCAGAAAGAATGTACTTATTGAAAAGGGCATATTGAAGGGTTATATGATAGATAAACTCAATGGCAGAAGGATGAACATGGAACCTACCGGCAGCTCTAGAAGACAATCCTATAAATATGCTCCAACATCCAGGATGACTAACACATATATAGCTCCCGGTGATGATGAAAATGAAGAAATAATCAAATCCATAGATTATGGTCTTTATGCAAAGAAAATGGGAGGCGGATCTGTCAATCCTGTGACAGGGGAATTCAATTTTGCCGTATTGGAAGGCTATATGGTAAAAAACGGTAAAATAGACACACCGGTAAGAGGTGCTACTCTAATAGGAAAAGGTTCAGAGATTCTTAAAAAGATAGATATGGTAGGAAAAGAACTAGATTTGGCAGCAGGTATGTGCGGTTCAGTAAGCGGAAGCGTACCAACAAATGTAGGTCAGCCCCTTATTAGGGTATCTGAAATAACTGTAGGCGGAAGAGAGTAGGAGGTGCCTTTATGAATATCAGAGATTTTGCAGAAAAGCTTTTTGCAAAAGCAAAGGAAGCTGGTTTTACAGAATATGAAATATACTATGTAGATGGTGATAGTTTCAAAGTGACTATCTATCAAAGTGAAATCGATCAATACAGCCTCAATACCCATAAAGGATTGAGCTTTAGAGGTCTATATAACGGAAAGATGGGTTATTCCTATACGGAAGTTTTAGATGATTATGCTCTGGATATGCTGATAAAAAAAGCCAAGGAAAATGCTTCGGCCATAGAGGACGACGAAGTGGACATAATATATGGAGGCAACCACCAATACGCAGATATTAAAGGTTTTAATGAAGAATTATACCAAATGAAGGCTGATGACAAAATAAAGATGGCTTTCCAATTGGAAAAGGATGTTTTAGCTGAAAGTGAAAAAGTAAAGAATATTGAAGAATGTATGGTGATAACTGGTACAGGGGAAACCAGAATAATCAATTCAAAGGGTTTGGATCTTCAATATAAATCCAATGTAATATATGCTGTAGTAGCTCCTGTGGTTGAAGAAAATGGTAAGGTCAACACCGCCTTTTCTTTTAAGGCTACTAATGATTACAAAGAAATTGATACTAAATCTCTTGCAAAAGAAGCTGTTGACGATGCGCTGTCCTATATGGGAGCAGAAAGCATGCCAAGCGGAAAATATAAAGTGGCCATCAGAAATGATGTTATGGCAGATATTTTGGATACATTTTCAGGGATATTCTCTGCATATAATGTGCAAAAAGGAATGTCTCTATTGAAAGGGAAGGTAGGAACTCAAATCGCTTCAAAAGTTGTAACCATAATTGATGACCCTCTCATGGAAAAGGGATTGGCTTCTGCTCCATTTGATGCTGAAGGAGTGCCATGTTATACAAAGACTGTTGTGGAAGAAGGAAAACTGAATACACTTCTTTATAATTTGAAAACCGCTCAAAAAGACGGTGTTAAGTCCACAGGCAATGCATCAAAGAGCTCTTATGCTTCAACTATAGGTGTTTCACCCAGCAATTTTTATATAAAACCAGGACAAAAAAATAGAGAAGAATTGATGGAAGCATTGGGAGATGGCATTTTTATTACTGAAGTTCAGGGATTACATTCAGGCGCCAATGCAGTGTCAGGAGATTTCTCCCTTGCTGCCAAAGGTTTTGAAATAAAAAATGGAAAGAAAATCAAGCCTGTGGAACAGATAACCATAGCAGGAAACTTTTATAAGCTTCTTGAGGATATTACAGAAGTGGGCAATGATTTGAAATTTGGAATGCCTTCTGGAGGCTCCTTTGGAAGTCCCAGTGTTATAGTAAAAGAATTATCTATTTCGGGCAAATGATTCAAAAGAAAACCAAAACTATCCGTTGACATAGATGATTATTAAATATATAATTTTATTTGCATCATTATAATTAAATTGTTTAAAGTTTGGCCGTGCTAGATGGGGAGTTTGCGGTGCCCTGTAACCTGCAATCCGCAATAGCAGGATTTAATTCCTTTACTGAGGCCAGCGTCTGTAAGGTCTGACCCTGATAAGTGGTGTTGATGGTTGGGTCCTGCGCAACAGAACTTTACGAACCCCGTCAGATCCGGGAGGAAGCAGCGGTAAGTAAACCCTTCTGTGTGCCGCAGGGGCGCCTGATTGGAGCTAACTGTCCGGGTAACGCTTGGAGATGCCTGTGTCGAAGGAAGGTGCACGGCCATTATTAATAAAATATCTATGTATTTAGGCTTTTCTATGTGTGAATAAAAAGTTCGTAATTTTACGGGCTTTTCTTTTTTGTTTTCCAATTAGATAAAAGTGTTATAATATATAATAGTTACAAAAGTGAGGAGTCGATGGCATGTATACTGCATTGTATAGAAAATGGAGACCGAAAAAATTTGAAGATGTTTGCGGTCAGGAGCAGATCACAATAATTCTTAAAAATCAATTGGAGACAGGTCAATTATCTCATGCCTATTTGTTTTGTGGCACTAGAGGCACAGGCAAGACCAGTACAGCAAAGCTCCTTTCTAAAGCAGTTAACTGCTTTAATCTTCAAGATGGCAACCCCTGCGATGAATGTGAAAGTTGCATCAGTATAAATCAAGGCAATTCAATGGATGTATTTGAAATAGATGCGGCATCCAATAGAAGAATTGAAGATGTGAGGGATTTAAGAGAAGCTGTAAAATTTGCTCCTGCCTTGGGCAAATATAAGGTTTATATAATAGATGAAGTTCATATGTTGACCAATGAAGCCTTCAATGCTCTGCTTAAAACTTTGGAAGAGCCTCCGGCATATGTGAAATTTATACTTGCCACAACAGAACCTCACAAACTTCCTGGAACTATTTTATCAAGATGTCAGCGCTTTGATTTTAAAAGATTGACTCATGACAACATTGTAGACAGATTGAAATATATATGTAAAGAGGAAAATATTACTGCCGATGAAGATGCATTGAAGCTGATAGCCAGAAACTCAGATGGAGCCATGAGGGATGCTATAAGCATAATGGACCAATGTGCTGTATTCGGTAATATGCAAATTAAATATGATCATGTGTTAGAGGTTTTAGGCATTGCTAACGATGATTATCTTTTTAAGATAGCAGACGCTGTTAGGGAGGAAAATTGTTCAGAAGCCATAAGGCTTTTGCAGGAAATTTCCCAAGAAGGAAAAGATATCAACCAGTTTGCAAGAGATCTATTAAATCATTACAGAAATCTTCTTATGGCAAAGTTGGTAGACCAGGCTGAAGATGTGATAGACTTATCAGCTGATACCATTAAAAGGCTAAAGGAACAAGGAAAAGATTATGGAAGAGATAATATCATAAGATACATTGACATTTTATCCCAGTGTTCTCATGAAATGAAATGGTCTCCTCATCCGAAAACAATTTTAGAAGTATCTATAATTAAAATGTGCAAAGTAGACAAAGACAACAGCCCTGCCGGTTTGCTGGCCAGGATAGAAAAATTGGAAGAAACAATATCCAATGGAAACATAAAAATAAATTATTCTTTAAATAAGAATGAAGAAAAAGAAACAGAGAAGGTCGAAGAGAAAAAAGAAGAAAAGAAAAAAAAGAGAAAAATTGAAACAAAAGAAAAGAACGATAATATTAAATTGCCCACTTCTGAAATAGTTGAGAAGTGGAATGGATTCATGCAGGAAATAAAAAACAGAAAAAAGATGAAGCTAAGAACCTACCTGGCATTTTGTAAACCTGCAATTGTTGATGGTGAAAAGGTGCTTCTATGTTTTACCAGACAGGATTCTGTTTTTAAGGAAGAAGTAGAAAAGACAGATACGAAAAAAGAAATTGAAGATATTGCAACTGAATATTTTTCTGCTCCTATAAAAATAAAAGCTGTTTACGAGGATGAGATAGCAATAGCAGAAGACGATGTAGAAGAAGAAACAGAGGAAGATGATGTGGTGAAAAAGGCCATTGAATTATTTGGTGAAGACCTCGTTGAAGTGGTGGATGAAGAATAGTATAATCATTATGATAATAGATCTCAGAATTTAAAGTTACAAAAAGCGTATAAATACTTATTAGGTTATATTTAAGGAGGAATTATAATGGCAAGAGGCGGATTCCCGGGAGGAATGGGAAACTTAAACAATATAATGAAGCAGGCTCAAAAGATGCAGCAGGAAATGATGAAACTGCAGAAGGAATTGGAAGAAAAGACTATAGAAGCAAGTGCCGGAGGCGGGGCTGTAACTGCAGTTGTAAATGGTAAAAAACAGATAGAATCTATAAATATAAAGCCTGAAGTGGTTGATCCTGATGATGTTGAAATGTTGGAAGACCTGGTAATGGCAGCTGTAAACGAAGCCATGAGGCAAGTAGATGAAATGATGGCTCGAGAAATGAGCAAGTTTACAGGTGGTATGAATCTGCCTGGGGGCTTATTCTGATGAATTACTATGCAGCTCCAATAGCAAAGCTTATAGAAGCATTTACAAAATTACCCGGAATTGGTACCAAAACAGCTCAGCGTTTAGCCTTTTATGTTCTTGATATGCCTGAAAAAGAAGCTGAAGAATTAGCTTATGCAATTATTAATGCCAAAAGAAACATAAAGTATTGTGAAGTATGTTCAAACATTACCGATAAGGATAGATGCAACATATGTTCTGATGCTAAAAGAGATAATAGCATCATATGTGTGGTGGAAGATCCCCGGGATGTGGTAGCTATGGAGAAGACCAGAGAGTATAAAGGGCTATATCATGTACTTCATGGAGCAATTTCACCTATTGATGGCATAGGGCCTGATGATATAAGGATTAAGGAGCTGTTAATAAGGTTAAGGGAAGATGATATAAAAGAAGTAATACTGGCTACTAATCCAAATATAGAAGGAGAAGCTACCGCCATGTATATTTCTAAATTGATCAAACCTCTAGGTATAAAAGCAACAAGGATAGCCCATGGAGTTCCTGTGGGTGGCGATTTAGAATATGCAGATGAAGTTACATTGATGAAAGCTTTGGAAGGTAGAAGAGAAATATAGAAATTTTCCATTTTGTTGTCTACATCAAATAAACTCCTTTCATTTTTCAAATGTATGAAACGGGGTAAATAAAGTAGTATTAGATTAGGGAGAAGAAAAGCCCTGTAGGCCATGTTTTTTTATGTATTAGTTTTAAGGGATAAGGAACAAGGAATAAGGCTAAAAGCCAGATAAATCAATGGATTAGAAGATTGAATAGAAAAGAAAAT